>JBARZF010000537.1:0-17840 GCA_049649675.1 Rivularia sp. (in: cyanobacteria)
TTAATAACTGCATAGATTTTATCGTTATCTCTTTCTGCATCCGACAAACGCTTGAGAACTATCATTCCCAAACCTTCACCCAACATCATCCCGTCGGATTTTGCATCAAAAGGTTTAACTTTGTCGCCAGGAGAAACCGCAGGTGTTTTACTAAAACTGATATATGCTGAAACCGAATTATCTGTATCAACACCTCCAGTAAGCATCATATCGCTGCGATGCTCTACCAATTCGGCGATCGCCATTTTTAAAGCAGCCAAAGAACTAGCACAAGCAGCATCCACCGTACAGTTTAGCCCGCCCAAGTTAAAGCGGTTGGCGATACGTCCGGAAATGACATTCGATAACATACCGGGGAATGCATTCTCATCCCACTGAACATAAGCACTTTGAATTTTTTCAATAATTTTTTGTGTATCTTCGTCAGATAAACCGCTGCTTTTTAAAGCTTTTCTCCATATCGGATACTGCAACCTCGAACTAAGCGGTACACCCAACTTCAAAGACGCAGAGCCTAAGACAACTCCTACATTATCGCGATTGAATTCGCGCTTCTCACTGTAACCAGCATCTTCCATAGCTTCCTTCGCAACCACCAAACTTAATAGTTGCGAAACATCGGTAACTTCTAAAATATTCGGGGGAATACCAAATTCCATCGGGTTGAAGTCAACGAAGGGAATAAATCCACCCTTATTACAATAAGTTTTATCTTCTTTTGTTCTAGGATTGCTATCGTAATAATCTTCTACATTCCAATGAGTATCGGGAATATCGGTTATACAGTCTATTTCCGAAACAATATTCTGCCAATATTCTTGTATATTTCTAGCTTGAGGAAAAATGGATGCCATCCCAACAATGGCTATAGGATTATGTTGCAATTGTCTGTTAACTTTATTCATTGACATAGAATCTTTTGAGGGCATTTTTTCTTTGTTGACGTTAATAAACCTCTTCACAGCCTTTTCGCAATTGTTAATTTGTTCTTCCAATTGCGCCAATGCCTTATCGATGGATTGAGCCGACATAGCACATAAAATAAATTTAGTATTGTTGCTTCCAAAAAGCGATTTAATCGTAACTGTAGCGACTATAAAATTCAGCTATACCTACCACGAGTAAATAGATAGCATAGCTGCCCAATTAATTTCTTCATTGGATAATAAACCTGGAGGCGGTAAATTAGAAATACTTTTTCTCCAGCAAAAATGTCAGAAGAAACCCAACTCCGATTAATTTCTTGTTTTAAAAATGTTTAGATAATTTCCCCTACTTATAATTGACAATATTTTATCCCCATTGCGCCTCTATCCTAGGTTAGAGGAAACAAACTAAATAACAGTTGTTTCGTGACATTCGGGCAAAAGGTCAATTACATTATTGAAGCTAGAAAAATAATCTTCTAATGCCTTCGCAGCTTGCCCCGTAAATTCCATCCATTCGTCTGGACGTTTTTTTGAAGACACTGTTTCCCATTCAAAAGGGGCAGGTTTGGGAGTAGCTACTAAAACAGAAACGCTATTTTTATCGGAGCCGTTTTGATTATTAAACCTGACTGCGGCTATGTAATCCGTATTAATGACAACGTTCTGTATTTTAATAAATGCCATAGCTAATTAAAACGCCTTGGAAGATAATTTTATGAACTGTAAACAATAATGTTTGACAACTTAGTTACAAAATCACACCATCTAAAATATTAAAAAGCATTATTATAATACTTTACTCACCCGCACCAATTAAACAATGATTTTCGAGACAGAAATCGACTAATCATGCCAACTAAAAAAACATAGTAATTAGACCAGTTTTAATTTTTAGTTATCCGTTACGAATGAACTAATCATTAAATATCTAAATACTTGAAATAATTAGAATTAATACCAACAGTAGCACAGCTTAAACAAAGCAGATAATACCGTTTTGAGCAATTCGGAAATAATTTTAGATTTTTCAAACTGTTAATTAGATCAAAAATATAGGACTTAATGTATTAAAGCAAACTTCACAACTCTAAGTATACTTCAACAAAAAGCCGCTCTATATTAATGGCTCTTGTTAATTATGAAGTCGCTGTAAGTTTGTTGTAAAGGAATATCGGTAATTCCCAGATACAGTTTAATATTGATTCTCAGAAGAAGTATATTTATTCAGGGGAACATGATAATAAAAAAAATATCCGTAATCATTAATGGTTAAAAATAAAGTTAATATATCAATTTAGAATATATCAATTTATATAACAAAAAATAGTTACTTCTGACTCTTTTAAGTTTTACTAATTGTTTGAAACGAAGCATTGCCAATTCAGATACTTTCATTATTAGAAGAAAGAACATATAAGAACTAAGCGAAATTAAAATATAGTTCGCTTTGAGCAAAATTCAAAATTCAAAATTGAGAATTGGCATGGGGCATGGGGCATAGGGCATGGGGCATAGTTAGGAGTTAGGAGTGATATTGCGGAGGGAGCGGAGGGAGCAGAGGGAGCAGAGGGAGCGGAGGAAGAAAATAAATAATTAGTTTTCTTGTAAAAAAAATTAATTGCCTCCCCTGCCTCCCCTGCCTCCCCTGCCTCCCATCTCCCCATCTCAAAAATACAAATAATTAGAACGCGCTATCTTCTCAGGTTGTTTATCCGTCCATCTTCCCCAACGGGATATTCCGCTACGAATTGCAGAAAGATTTTCGTCGCCGATGAAACAAACTCGGCGCATTTTTTCGCAAGTCATTAAAATTTCGCCGTTACCCATAAACGGTGCAACTACATAATTGTTTTGAGTTGTAAACATATTTATCAAATACTGGATTATTCCTTCCACATTGTCCAAATTTACTGGTATCTGTGGTTTGGATATTGCTTCTCGCGAAAAAATACCAACGTATATTTTGCCCAGTAACAACTCGTACTGAAAATTCATCCGGGTTATGCTGCAAAATTGATAAATATTGTCTTCCGATCGCAATACAGCTACAACAGAAGCTTCATCTACTAAATAATCGTGATTCCATACATCTGAAAAAGTGGCGATCGCCAAAGCAGCGTTTGAGGGCAAGAGTCGAATAAAGTCTTTTTGAGCAGTATCGCCGTAGTATACAAGATGGCGATTGCCTAAAGTCCATTTATCGCCAATTTTTGAGAGCGACTCTTGGTTAAAAATTAACGAGTTCAGAATTTTTGGCTGTTCCACTCTTTGTTGTTCCTTCTTAGTTCCGGATTTTGCCTCAAGTTCTGCCATTGCGCTGTGAAAGGCTTGTAGCTGCAATTCTTCTTGTTGAGCGCGTAATTTGGCGGCAATTTTGGCTTCTCGTTCGGCTTCAAGATTATTGCCTTTATTTTTCGCTAATTCGTAAGCTTTTAGAGCTTTTTCTGCTAAAATTCTTTCTTTTTTTCCAGTTCTAGCAATCGAAAGCAATGTGGTTTTTTTGTCCGCTATGGGAGTTTTGCGAATGATTTTCTGAATTTTTGGGGCTATGTCTCTGGCTATCTGCTTATCATGTTGCCAGCTGCGTTCGCTATAACCTGCCTGTAAAGCTAATTCGTGGGTGGTTTTGGGAGGTGGTGAAATTATTTCACTACCATTTTCAGAAGCTTTGAGAGTATATTGATTATCTCCTGCTTTTGCTCTCATTCCTAATTTAACAAGAATTTTTTCTCGTTCTAATACCAGCCTGCCTCTTTCAAGGGGTTCAAGTTCGTTACGAATTAAATTTTCGTCGATTTCGGCTAATCTGGCGTTTTCGTCGGAATCATAGGTCACTATATTGCATTCAATTTCTTTCAAACCCAGCAAAATGAGGGCTGTTAACCGATGCAATCCAGCAATCAAGTTAAAATTATGGTCTACTGTTATTGGATTGAGCAAACCATTCAACTCTATAGATTTTTTTAGCTGCTCGACTTTTTCATCATTAATAGGACGACGATTGTTACCGTATTTGATTTTTTCTATCGATACTTTTGATATTCCAGACATAATTACTGTTCTTTCATAACGATATACCGACTGATATTTGATTGATTAATGGGATGTCTTTTAAATTACTTTAAATTATCAGAAAATAATGTTATGTCATAAAACTGGTAATAGCTTGATATAAACTAAATCCCTATAATAATCAAAATCTCGCGAAAGCCCGAACCCGATCAAATTATTCCTCCTATATTGCATTAAATCAATCTACTTGATAGCAAAAATATCATAGCTAAAACGAATCTTTATAAATTAAATTATTGGAATAAGCATTTTCACACTTGAAGCTTATGGACGTTATGCCAGGGCTATTTGCTCCCTAATGTGACGAAGTTAAATAATTAAATTTAGAGAATGTATTTGTTGCCACCAAAATGCTGTAAAAAATATTTATAGTCTTACTATATGGCTAAATTTAATACCAACATTTTCAAATTAATACGACCAATATATTTTGAACAGTACTGCTATCCGAAGCTTTTGAGTATCTATAATCTAAAATTAAGCGTGAGCCATTAAAGCCGTAGTTAAATTACTTCCGCACTGTATTATTTGCACTGAAAAACATCTGTATGTAATAAAAAACTATGCCTAAAAGCAGGTTGACAATATCACACTTGTTTGACATACTTGAATACAAGTTTTTTGGGGCTATCCTCTAGGCGCTTCATTTCTATTTAGCTGCAATTAAAATTTTCTTTTTGTGAAGAGTGTTACTGCTATTTCCTAGAACAATACCTTATTAATAATATAGAATAAAAATTAGGAAATCGAAACGCCCTTTGATTTATTAATTTTTGACTACAGGATATTAGTAATCGGTGAAATATTACAAATTAAAGGTCGGAGGTTAAATTTTAGATTTTAGATTTTAGATTAAACCTCCACCCCGACGCAGGTTGACGAGGTAGCTAAATTTAAGAATCGTAAAAAATTAACCCGCAATTTAAAATCTAAAATTGCCCCGGTTTCTTTTTTCAAGCAAAGGATAATTTAAAGTCCCTACATCGTGTGATGTTTTTCTACCCCCTCTTCCCTCTCATCCGGCAATGAAGGGGTTGGTGAAGTACTAGTACACCACGGCGGAAAGGGCGCACCGATTGAAAAAGGTTAAAATTCTTACCCTGCTCTACTTTTTACTTTTTACTTCTTACTTCTTACGAACGCCCAGCGGTACTAGTACACCTGAAAGCGGAAAATTGTTTTCTACTCCCCACCCTCACCGGGTGCAATCAAAAGGTTTATTGAGTACTAAGATAACTTAAAAATTTTTCAGCACATTATTATCTGCTGTCTTTGCGTAAAATCCGTCTTTGTATTAATAACGGGTTTTCGGGCAGAGTAAATCGGCTTTACCATCGTAACGATTATAAAATCATCACCGTAATACAAAACTTGGCTCTTCACAACTGGAATCAAAATATGTCAGCAGATAAGGAAAGGGAGTTTGTTGAAAAAACCCCCCCAAGGTGGCGATTAATTTTAGCGACTTCCATTGCTTTAGCTACAGCGATCGTTAGTTTCTTCAGCTATATACGATTTCGACCTAGCATTTTAACCGAATCTCCTACCCCTGTAAATACAACTCCTGCGAGAGTGGCAATTACAGCTTTGGGACGTATAGAACCCGAAGGTAAGGTGATTCAATTATCGGTTCCGAATTCAGCCAATGGTTCGCGGGTAGAGAAACTATTTGTAAACCAGGGAAGTAAAGTAAAAGCCGGACAAGTAGTAGCATTGCTTGACGGTTACACCCTAGCTACAGTCAAGGTACAACAAGCTTTAGATAAAGTCAGAATTGCTCAAGCTAAACTACGATTAGTAGAAGCTGGAGCAAAAAGAGGAGACATCGATGCGGCTCAAGCAGCAGTTGCCAGACTAGAGTCTCAATTACAAGGAGAAATTGCTACGGGCAATGCTACTGTTGCACGGTTGCAAGCAGAGCTAGATAATGCTCAAACTGAATATAATCGCTACCAAAAGTTGTATCAACAGGGAGCGGTTTCGGCTTCTATAGCAGATAGTAAACGTCTGCTTGTTACCACATTGCAGCAGCAACTTAATGAACAATTAGCAACCCTCAATCGCACTGTTAATACTCTGCAAGACCAAATCAGAGAAGCTAAAGCGAAATTAAACAGCATTAAAGAAGTTCGTCCGCAAGACCTCCAACTTGCACAAGCTGAAGTTAAAAGTGCTACTTCTGCTGTAGAACAAGCCAAAGCAGAACAAGAATTAACCGTTCTTAAATCTCCTATTGCCGGTACAGTATTAAAAATTAATACTAAACCAGGGGAAATGGTTTCCTCTGAAGGAATAATGGAGATAGGTAAAACAAATCAGATGTATGTGATAGCAGAAGTTTATCAGACAGATATTCAGAAAGTGCGTCTGGGTCAAAAAGTGATAATTTCCAGTACAGCATTATCTCGGGAATTAAAAGGAACCGTTACCGAGATTGGGTTATTAGTCGATAGACAACAAATTCTCAATATTAATCCAGGAGCAGATACCGACAGAAGAATTGTAGAAGTAAAAATTCGCATTGACGAATTAGAAGACAATAAATTAATTATGGGTTTAACAAATTTACAGGTAGATGTGGCCATTCAAATTTAACCAAGAATGAATTTGAAGGATGAATTTAGGTTATTCCGTACTTTTTATACCGATTGATTAGTCGTAAAAGAGGCAACAGGCAACAGGAAATAGGGAACAGATATAATGAGATGATTTTTAAGAGCGGACAACAATAGGTATATAAACTACCTTCATCCTTCACGATCGTATTCTAATTACTTGATTGATTCTAAATTTAATACTTGATAATCATGGCTTCAAAAATCCCGATCGCATGGTTACAGCTAATCAGAAACAAACTTCGTTCCTTAATAGCTGTAGCTGGTATCGCTTTTATTGTGATGCTGATGTTTATGCAACTTGGATTTCAAGATGCTCTTTACAGCAGTGCAACTCAGGTACATCGCAGTCTCCAAGGAGACTTATTTTTAGTTAGTTCTCAATATAAAGCATTAACCGCTACCCAAAGTTTTTCTCGGACTCGTTTATATCAAGCTTTAGGATTTGAAGGTGTAGAATCAGTTACTCCACTTTATTTAGGATTTGCCAAATTTAAAAATCCCGATTCTGGTGAAAAATACTCAATATACGTAATGGGCTTTGAACCTAGTAAAGGCATCATTAATTTACCAGGAATCAAAGAAAATATAGATAAATTGAAATTATCTGATGTAGTATTATTTGATAAAGATTCTCGACCGGAATTTGGGGATGTTGCTCTCAGATTTGAACGGGGAGAATCCGAACCAAGCATCGAAATATTTCCTTTTGATTCATTAGCAGGATTAAGACTTAGAGTAGGTGGATTATTTAGCTTAGGTCCTTCCTTCGGGGTGGATGGTAACTTGATTGTTAGCGATACAACATTTCTGCGGATATTTCAAAGTGGTAGACCTGCTGACAAAATAGATGTAGGAGCGATCGCACTCAAACCGGGGGTAAATGCTGAAAAAATTACACGACAATTAAGAGATAAATTACCTAACGATATCCTGATATTTACCCACCAAGAATTTGTTAACTTTGAAAAAGAATATTGGGCTAATAGAACACCAATTGGTTTTATTTTAAATCTGATGCTAACAATGGGTTCTGTTGTTGGTATAGTTATCGTTTATCAAATACTATTTAGCAATATTGCCAGTCAATTGGTAGCATACGCGACTTTAAAAGCCATCGGTTATGCCAATAATTATTTATTAAGAGTAGTTTTTAAACAAGCTTTCATTTTAGCAGTACTGGGTTATATCCCAGGTTGGATTATCTCTAATTATCTATATGATTTCGCAATGAAAGCCACAAAACTACCCATAAATATGAGCTTTAACAATGCATTAATAGTCTTAATTGCAACAGCATTAATGTGTATGACTTCCGGTGCATTAACGATAAATCAACTCCGCTCCGCAGATCCCGCAGATATTTTTTAGAATTGGGAATCTTTTCGTTAGAAGTTAAGCTTTTTAAGCTACTAGCTCTCAACTGTAACTCTTACCTATTACCTATTACCTACAAAAAAACATGAACCTTACAGATAAAACTTTACTAATCACCGGAATTGGTGAATTTATTGGACTACGTGCAGCCGAAATAGCTATAGCTAAAGGCTTAAAAGTGCGTGGATTGGAAAAAGATCCCGATTTAGCTAAAAAAGCTCAAAAATTGGGTGCTGAAGTAATTATCGGTAGTGTTACCGATTCATCTATTGCTCAAAAAGCTTGTCAGGATGTAGATATAGTTTTACATACTGAAGAAATTGCCAAAGAAGGAGGTTCAACTAAAGAATTTAGTCGAGTAAATATCGATGGAACCATAAATATTGGTAAAGCTGCTCGCGATACTGGGATCAAAACTTTTGTTCATCTTTCCAATGCTTTAGTTTATGGTTTTGATTACAAGAATGGTGTTACAGAGAACGAACAACTTGTAAAAGAAAAAAATCCTTATTGTCAAACAAAAATAGAAGCAGAAAAAGCTTTACAGCAACTAAATAGTGCGCGAGATTTTGGTATTATTATTATCCGTGCTGGAGATGTTTACGGACCAGATTCTATTCCTTGGACGCTACGTCCTATATCATTTATGCAGCAAAAGTTATTTGCTTATACAAACGAAGGAAAAGTAATTAATCATGTATATGTAGATAACTTAATTGATGCCATTTTTCTTGCTATAGAAAAAGAGCAACATGGTGAAATATTTAATATTACCGACGGAAAAGAAACTTCTCCCCAAGAATATTTTACTCGTTTAGCAGAAACAGCAGGATGTTCCGCACCTGGATCTTTAGGAAAAGAAGAAATCAGAATATTTTTGAAATTACGCTGTCAAGGACAAAAACTTTTACGCAAACAGCCAGATATTTATCCCGAAGCGGTAGATTTTATGAGCCGCCCTTATGCTTTTTCTATTGATAAAGCACGTAGAATCTTGAATTACAAACCAGCTATTTCTTTAGATGAAGGAATGAGTCGTATTAAAGAATCGCGCTCATAATCAAGAGTAATAAGAGGGGGGAGAGGGGGAGAGGAAGAGAGGGGGAGATGGGGGGAGTGGGAGACAAGGGGAAGGATAATTAATTCCCAACTCTTAACTCTTAACTCTTAACTCTTAACTCTTACTCCGATAATTCTATATCAACTAACAACTAACAACTAACAACTAACAATTAACAACTATCAACTATCAACTAACAACTAAGATAATGAAAAAATATTTTTTTTATTGCTTGTTATTTTCAAGTTTAGCAAGTATTGGATTAGTTCTTAAAGCTAATGCTGTAGAAGATTCGGCTAATTTAACTGTTGCGATAAAGGGTATTGAAAACCAAAAAGGTCAGGTTTGTCTGAGAATCTATGAAAGCGAACGCGGATTTCCTCTTGGTAATAGCAGCGAACTGAAAAGTCAATGCACGAACATTACTGGGAATTCCCTCAAACAACAATTTGCAGGTTTAAAGAAAGGCACTTATGCTATTGCGGTTATTGATGACCAAAATGGTAATAACAAACTAGATAGAGATTTTCTTGGTATCCCTGAAGAAGGGTTCGGTATTTCTAATAATCCTACAGTCTCTATAAAAACAGGAACTCCAAAGTTTGAAAAAGCAAGTTTTTCATTCTTCAAAAATCAAACTATTGAAATTGAAATGAAATATTCTCTCGATCCTTAAATTACACCTAAATTATGGATAAACAAGCTTTAGGTATGGCGATTTTTATGGGGCTATACGTTCCATTATTCACGGGGGTTTCTGTGACAATACACCGTTTTGCGCGACGAAAACCGCAAGAAAGCAACAAAATTATTATTGTCTATCGTCAATTTGAAAGCCAATCTTTTGACAGTATAAACAAAAATTCCATTTTTAAGCTGGATAAATCCCATAGCTTACCTTTTTCAACAAATGTTTCGGAGATTAAAACGCTCTCATTTTACAAGTTTTTACCTCCAGCCTATATAAGAGACAACAATTTATTGCAGAATTTCGATTCAAACAAAATAGCAATCGATGATTCACTTGTAAATCTGCAAAAAATATCACCACGAGATGATTGAATTTTAGATTTTAGATTGCAAATTTTCACAGCGGATGCGTTGATTTTGGATTGATATATATTGTTTGTCAAAATCTCAAATACCTACTCTGCTTTAACCTGTTTTGTTAGCACATGGTAATGGAAGTTATAAGCCTTTAACAGCCATCTTCTAATCTAAAATCTAAAATCCAAAATATTGTTAGCTTTTCTCAATTATGTAAAGGTTTGTATAAATGAAATTTTGGGCGATCGCACTGCTGCAAACTTTGCTAGGTTGGCTGGTAATTCAGATAGCTTTAACGCTTATCTTTGTCTATTATCTACGTTCAAATAGCGTTAATTCACCCTCTGACAACCAACTTCCTAAGACAGCAGTTATTCTATGCTTGCGAGGGGCAGATCCTTTTCTCGCCAACTGTTTAAAAGCTTTACTAGAGCAAGACTACCCTCAATACGATTTGAAAATTATTATTGATAGTCAGGAAGATCCAGCATGGCAAGTAGTTCATGATATTGTTACTGACTGCAATGTTACTAACGTTCAAATCAGTCCTTTAAAGATGGCTAGTACCGTCTGTAGCTTGAAATGCAGTTCGTTAATACAAGCTGTCTCTGAATTAGATAGTGAGTATAAGGTGGTTGCTTTAGTAGATGCAGATGCAGTAGTTCACCCTACTTGGCTGCGCGAATTAGTTACACCTCTGATGCACCCAAAAGTAGGTGCAACTACAGGCAACCGCTGGTATCTATCCCAAGGCACCTATTGGGGAACTCTAATCAGATATATATGGAATATCTCGGCAGTAATACAAATGTATTTGTATGGTATCTGTTGGGGAGGAACTTTAGCGATTAAAACACAAGTCATTCACGAAACCCAAATGCTTGAAAAATGGGCAAGGGGTTTAAGCGAAGATACAATGCTTAAAAGTATTCTCGCTGAATACGATTTAAAAGTAAAATTTGTGCCTTCTTTATTAATACTTAATCGGGAAGAATGCACTTTAGGAAACTTAATGAATTGGATGAAACGCCAATTATTGATTTCTCGACTATATCATTCTCAATGGTGGCTGGTAGTAATGGAAGCAGTGTTTTCCACACTGTTACCAAACTTGATATTTGTGTTATTTTTTTTGAATATATTATTAGCTGATTGGGATGTTTCGCTAATATTATTTACTTGCTATAGTCTCTACATTTTTGGTTTAATCTTGATAACTACTGTCATGGAACTAGAAGTAAGAAAAGTCATCAGCTATCGATGGTTGATGCCAAATATATCATTTGCAACCTTACTTAAAAGGCTGATAGAAATTCCTTTAACACATTGGTTCTATGGATACGCTTTAGTATCATCAATGTGGATAACAAAAGTCTATTGGCGTAAGATAGTCTACCGGATCAAAAGCCCCTTTAATATTCAGTTAACTAAATATCATCCCTATCAATCGGATAACCAACCAGTCGATAATCAAGTTTCTCTTTAGAAATTATATTTAATTATGTTAAAACAACCTCTTCGTCTGGCGATCGCCACTGGATTATATGCTCCATTTTTAACAGGAGTTTCTGTTGCAGTACATCAGCGAGTAAAATGGTTTTTGCAGCAAGGGCATGAAGTATTTCTGATTCATCCCCAAATTAACAATCGGTATCCTCCTAATGTAGGTAAACGTCCGATGGCTGGATTGGATGAACTTATTCTGTATCCAAACTTTACTTCCTTTGCATTTCCCACACAGCCATTAATATTTTACAAATCTCTACCTCAACCATTAAGCTATCGGCATTGGAACGATACTAAATTGTTAGAAAATTTCAACCCCGACGTAGTATTAGTAGAAGAAGCAGCGCAAATGAGGGGACTATATTCGCTTTTTTTACAAGGTTATGGTCGTCCTGTTGCAGTTGAATATGCTAAAAAGACCGGCACTCCAACAATATCTCTATTCCATACTGATATCGTCGCCTATATCCAATATTACTTAGGCAATCAATTATTCAACTTGATTCGTCCTATTATTCCCAACTTAATTAAACAATTTAGCGAATCTTACTACCTCAGTTTATTCTCATCAAAAGAACAACTCGCTAAATATCAAGAAATGAAATGTCAGAATAGCGAATACTTCCCCTATCAAGGAGTTGACTGCAATAAATTCAATCCCGAAAACATTCGTTATAATCCTATTCCTAACGATAATAGACCAACTTTGTTATTCGTAGGACGCATTACAGCCGAAAAAAATGTTAACCAATTGCTAGATATATATCCGAAAGTTGCCAAAGATATTAAAGACGTTCATTTAGTAATTATTGGTAGCGGTCCCATAGAAGAACAAATTAAACAACGCGCTCAAGAATTTGGTTCCGGTGTAACAGTTTGGGGTGAATCTCACAAAGAAGAACTTTTAGGATGGTTTGCTCGTGCCGATGTATTTGTTAACCCTTCCATCACCGAAAACTTCTGTACCACAAACAACGAAGCTTTAGCTTCCGGTACTCCCGTAGTTGCTGCCGTTGCACCTTCCACAGCCGAGCAAGTGACACCAGGGCATAACGGCTTTTTAGCAGAACCGAATAATCCAGAAGATTTTGCCGAAAAAATTATTCAAATTCTGGAAAATCCTGAATTAAAACAGCAAATGACCGCAAATGCTCGTCCTTCAATTTTGGAATTTGACTGGTCGGCTTGTATGGAAAAATTTGAATTGAAACTCTATCAAGTCGTTGCCGAATCGCAGAAGGAATTGACGGGTGTTGCTTCTTAATTAGAGGTTTTTGCAAATTTCGTTATCCCGTAGTAGCCCTCACCCTCATTATAGTGGGGCTACAATTACGAAGCCCACCTTACGGTGGGCTTTTTTTGTAGGTTAGCTTCACGGCGCACTATGAAATTATGGTTTTAATTAGAAATTAATCTCGCGCCCTAACTCAACATCTTTTTTTTTCAATATTCTACTATAAGCGGGTGCGGGCGATTAAGTTTAAAATACCTATAATCCGGATAATCCTGCATTTCCTTTTAAACCAGTAGTATCTACCATCATGACGCAAACACTGTCTATAAATAATACTCAAAAGCCACAACTATCACCCTTAAATATACCTAACCGTTTACTTCTTGGCCCCGGCCCATCAAATATTCATCCCGACATACTTAAAGCGATGAATACTCCTCCCGTCGGGCATCTCGATCCGGCTTTCCTAACGCTGATGGATGAGATTCAATCGCTGTTACGTTATGTATGGCAAACGGAAAACCAACTCACAATAGCAGTTAGCGGTACGGGAAGCGCGGCAATGGAAGCTACAATTGCCAATTCTGTAGAACCTGGCGATGTGGTATTAGTTGGTGTTGTCGGATACTTTGGCCTCCGTTTGGTTGATATGGCCGGACGTTACGGTGCAGATGTGCGAACCATTACCAAGCCTTGGGGACAGGTATTTTCGTTAGATGAATTGAAAACGGCGATCGCAACTCATCGTCCTGCTATAGTAGCTTTGGTTCATGCGGAAACTTCCACCGGGGCACGTCAACCGTTGGAAGGAGTCAGCGAACTATGTCGCGAGCATGGTAGTTTGCTGCTGGTGGATTCAGTCACAAGTATGGGTGGTGTTCCTCTTTACTTGGATGAATGGGGAGTTGATTTAGCTTATAGCTGTAGTCAAAAAGGATTGGGTTGTCCTCCGGGAGCGTCACCATTTACAATGAGCGATCGCGCAATGGAAAAGTTGCAAAAGCGTCAAACAAAGGTTGCAAACTGGTACTTGGACATGAACCTGTTAAGCAAATATTGGGGTAAAGAACGCACATATCATCATACAGCCCCGATCAACTTATATTATGCTTTGCGGGAATCTCTACGTTTACTTGCAGAAGAAGGCGTAGAAAATAGTTGGGAAAGACATCAAAAAAATGCAGAATATTTGTGGCAAGGTTTAGAAGATTTAGGAATGACTTTGCACGTTGAGAAACAGTACAGACTACCAACCCTAACAACTGTTCGTATTCCCGAAGGTATTGATGGGAAAGCAGTCGCCAGAGAAATGCTACTAGAAGACAACCTTGAAGTCGGAGGCGGGCTTGGCGAATTAGGTGGCAAAGTTTGGCGCATCGGACTAATGGGTTACAACAGCCGCAAAGAAAATGTAGACAAACTTCTGGAAGTATTGAAGAAGAAGATCAAAAAAGGTTAAAGGTTAAAGGTTAAAGGTTAAAGGTTAGGAGGTCCGGAGTTAGGGGTTAAGAGTTATAAGTTATAAATTCCCCTTGTCTCCCCATCCCCCAACCTCCCCATCCCCCCATCTCCCCATCCCCACGAGTAGAAGAAACCCCCACATTTAAGTACGGTTTAACTGACTGCCTCTGGATTAAATAACTGTTACATTTGTTTATGTAAGTTGAAACAAACCTCACTTAGAAAATACCGTGAATAATATAGACCAGCGCAATCCAGAATTTTTTGATAATCAAACAACAGGTGGTAATTCCTTGTTGCATTACATAAAAACATTGAGTCCTGAAACAGTTTCTCAACTTTCTCGACCAGGTTCTTCCGAAGTTTCAGAAGCAATTGAGCGTACCATCGTAGCGATGTTGGGTGGTTTACCTTCGGATGATTTCAACGTAATGATTAGTACTAATCGCGAAAACTTAGGAAGACTTTTAGCTTCTGCAATGCTTAATGGTTATCTATTGCGTAATGCCGAACAGCGTATGGCATTTGAAAATTCTTTGCAATCGTTAGAAGCCAATTTCCCAGATAATGATTGAAACAATTAATCTAATTGCTAAATTAAGCCCTAGTCCCCCGACTGGGGTTTTTTATTGTATTTTAGTTAGAAGGGAACGGGGAATAGGGTTGGGGGAACGGAGAATTTCGGAACGTTGTAAAAATTATGGGTATTAATATAAATTGAACCGGATTTATTTATATGGTAAAAGAGAAATAATTTAACCAACCTTTTATACTAAATTTTCTATCAAAAAGCGATTAAAGGCTGCACTGCTCAAAAAATCCAATATATTATTTTTATATCTTCCCACTGTTCCCCCCAACCCTATTCCCTATTCCCTTTTTATTATGTACAAGCGAGTTTTACTGATATTTAGCTTGATGTTAAGTGGCATGGGTATTGCTACATTTTTCCTTTGGCAACAAGCGATGCAGTTACCTTCGTGGTATATTCAATCTTCCTCAAAGGAAAATGTAATTTCTTCCACTAAGCAACCATCTAAATTAATAAATGCTGAAGAAGTATTGCGTAAAGTTTCAGATAATTTGACAGCTACAACTATAGGAGAAGTAGAACTTGATGCAGAAGAAGTCAATTCGTTAATTACTTCTTCGATTGGAAAAACAGGAAATTCTAAACCATTAGCAACTGCAATCAAAGGTACAAATACTAAAATTGAAAACGGTAAAATCTCTGTAGGTGCTGTTGTTGAAACTGCATCTATTCCCGTACAAGAATTATCTGCAATAAAACAAACGAAAATTATCCAGTTATTACGACGTTTACCGGGCAAACAGAAACAAGTTTATATCGGAATTGAAGGAAAACCCAGCATTCGCAACCAGCAATTTAGCTTTGATGACGCTACTCGCGTTTCTCTAGGTTATTTTAGCTTTCCGATTGCTGAAGTTTCGCAAAATATAGGTATTCCCCAAGACAGTATCAATCTACTTCTTTCCCAAGAACTTAAAAAGCTACCAATTAAATTTGAAAGTATAAATATTCAAGGCGAGCGTCTTGTAATTCGTGGATCAAAGAATCAGTGAACAGTGAACAGTGAGCAGTGAACAGTGAGCAGTGAGCAGTTAGCAGTGAGCAGTTAGCAGTGAGCAGTTAGGAATCATAACCTTTGTGCTTTAACTTTTACCTATTTTTTCCAAGGTAATTTAGTTCCCATTTCTGTTAAGGCTGAGAAGATGAGATAGATAATTAATAGAGATACGCTGAATATAAAAATAATTAGGTCTTTGTCCATATTTTTATTTAATTATTAAATAGTCGTAGAATAGGGTTGAGGATTGGGGGGTTGGGGGGAACAAGAAAAGAAGATGATATTAGTTTAGGTTGTGTTTTTTTTAAGCTGATAATCTTTTTATAGTAGACATCTGCGGGAAAACATTTATATGGTTTCCTTCGTTACATAAAAACCTAACCCCCCTACCCCCTTCCCAAAAGCGGGAAGTGGGAGAATGAAGCCTCTCTCCTTGCAGGAGAGAGGTTTGGAGAGAGGTTTTTTTCCGAACCGGAGATGTCTAGTAAACTTTTCAGCTTTTTACGCCAATGTTTTGCTCTGGTTCCCAGATTCAACTTGGGAACTAGGCTTTGGAGGTTCAGCAAAGCAATTATTGATAAAGGTGCTGTTCGTTCGGTTTTAACGTACTTTATTTAATTATCCGGACAACTTGACATTGAATGTATGAAAAAACTGTTTATTTTGACGTATATTTACTTAGGCAAGTCCTCAAAACAAATTTTAAATTAAAATATAAATTATCCTCTATAGTAGTACTAACAGTTACTTTGCGAGTATTATATTTATAATAGTTATATTTAATTACAGTAAAAATCGCTTCACATATGTATGATTAAATACTTTATATAAAAATAAGATGTAAATACCAAACGGAAAGCTCTGTTAAAAATGGTAAAAATTTGTTAAGAATGGTGACAGGACTGTAAACGGGAGTAACCTTCATATTATGGATAATAAAACTGGGACTAAACCACCACATCACGTGGTTATCGTTGGTGGCGGTTTTGGGGGATTATATACAGCGAAAGCACTAAATAGCAAAGATATAAACGTAACTTTAATAGATAAAAGAAATTTCCACCTGTTTCAACCGCTTCTGTATCAGGTGGCTACGGGTACTTTATCACCTGCTGATATTTCATCACCATTGCGATCGGTACTTAAAAAAAGCAAAAATACTAAGGTGCTACTAGGGGAAGTTAGCGATATCGATCCAGATAAGAAAAATGTGGTGATGAGGGGTGAACAAATCCCTTATGACAGCTTGATTATTGCTACTGGTGCCAAGCATTCGTATTTTGGCAAGGATGAGTGGGAAAAATTCGCACCTGGTTTAAAAACTGTAGAAGATGCGATTGAAATGCGTCGTCGCATATTTATCGCATTTGAAGCAGCAGAGCAGGAAAAAGATGAAGAAAAACGTCGTGCTTTGTTGACCTTTGTGGTGGTTGGTGGTGGCCCGACTGGTGTAGAATTAGCTGGTGCGATCGCGGAGTTAGCTTACGGCATTCTCAAGGAAGATTTTCGCAACATCGATACTTCAGAAACGCAGGTATTGCTTCTAGAAGGTATGGATCGAATTTTACCACCCTTTGCAGCAGAATTATCTGCAAAAGCTCAAAAATCTTTAGAAGATTTGGGTGTTACTGTAGTCACAAAAACTTTGGTAACGGGTATCGAAGGAGATATTGTTACCGTTAAGCAAGGTGACGAAATCAATAAATTTGGAGCTAACACGGTGTTATGGGCAGCAGGTGTAAAAGCTTCACCTTTGGGTAAAGCAATAGCAGAAAAAACTGGTGGAGAATGTGACAGAGCCGGAAGAGTAATAGTTGAACCAAATTTAAGTTTGAAGGGATATCCGAATATATATGTAATTGGCGATTTAGCACATTTCGCTCACCAAACAGGTAAACCATTACCCGGTGTTGCACCTGTTGCAATGCAGGAAGCGCAGTATGTAGCAAA
>JBARZF010000538.1:0-2018 GCA_049649675.1 Rivularia sp. (in: cyanobacteria)
TCAATCTTTAGAAGCAATCGAACAAAATATTAAATCTCCCCAGCCATTAGATACGCTACTTAATCAATTAAATCGAGATTTTGCTGCACCTTTATTAGCTCAATGCTATCGAATTGCTAAATTAAACAACGAAACCACCCCAGTTGAGCAAAACATAATTAACGCCATTACTCGCAAATTTGACATTGATGCAAATTCTATCGAGTTGGTAGTCGAGAATCAATAAACAATTATCAATTATCAATTATCAATAATTAATTGGGCATTGGGGATGGGTTCTTAGGTAGTGCGAGCATCTTGCTCGCTTGGGACATACAGCGAGCGCTTGGGACATACAGCGAGCGCTTGGGACATACAGCGAGCGCTTGGGACATATAGCGAGCGCTTGGGACATACAGCGAGCGCTTGGGACATACAGCGAGCGCTTGGGACATACAGCGAGCGCTTGGGACATACAGCGAGCAAGATGCTCGCACTACAAAATAAAAGAAATTATTTTTTGCAAGTCCTTAACTCCTAACTCTTTAATCTGGCAGCACAAAGCGCGATTTTTGAGCAATACTGGTACAAGTAAAGTCAATTGTTGGATACGAAATGGAAATTAGAGCGAGTAATACACCGCTTTCAGATTGGTCTGGGGATGGTTTGGGTATAGGATTATTTGAAGATGGGTTAGATTTAACTGGCGGTTTAGCTGCTTTAGATAAAAAGTTAGCTGGTGCCTTAAAAGAATTAATAGAAGACGAAGAATTTAAAGCAAAGCCTAATAGTACTGCTTTCACTCGCTTAAGTGGTGGTACTTCTATTCGTAAAATTATCTTAGTGGGTTTGGGTAAAGCCGATGCTTTGAATGCTGAAACTTTACGACGTGCAGCAGCTTCAGTCGGAAAGTTAGCTAAAAAGCAGAAGTGCAAGAGTTTGGGCATCAGTTTACCAGTTTGTCATGATGACACCGCGCAAACTGCACAGGCGATCGCTGAAGGGGTACAGCTAGCACTTTATCAAGATAACCGTTTCAAGTCGGAGCCGGAAGAAAAAGAAACACAAGTCGAAACCGTAGATTTACTAGGTTTGGGCGGACAAGAAGCAGCAGTTACCCTAGCTAATCAAATAGCTTCTGGGGTAATGTTGGCAAGAGAATTAGTTGCAGCGCCAGCTAATGAAGTAACCCCGATAACTATGGCGGAAGTCGCTCAAGCTATGGCTGACGAACATGGTTTAGAGTTAGAAATTCTTGAAAAAGAAGAGTGTGAAAAGTTAGGTATGGGTGCCTTTTTGGGAGTAGCTCAAGCTTCCGATTTACCTCCGAAATTTATTCACCTTACCTATAAACCCAAAGGCACGCCGAAACGTAAGTTAGCAATTATTGGTAAGGGCGTTACCTTCGATTCTGGTGGATTAAATATTAAAGGTGCCGGCAGCGGAATTGAGACGATGAAAATGGATATGGGTGGTGCTGCGGCTACCTTGGGTGCTGCTAAGGCGATCGCTCAACTCAAGCCAGATGCCGAAGTTCACTTTATTTCTGCCGTTGCGGAAAACATGATCAGCGGACACGCCATGCATCCCGGCGATATACTAAAGGCTTCTAACGGTAAAACTATCGAAGTTAATAACACCGATGCTGAAGGACGTTTGACGTTGGCTGATGCGTTAGTATTTGCCGATAAGTTGGGAGTTGATGCGATCGTGGATTTAGCAACTTTAACCGGAGCTTGTATAGTAGCTTTGGGTAATGAAATTGCCGGAATGTTTACCCCTAACGATGAATTAGCATCCGAATTGCAAACAGCTTCCGAAAGTGCCGGAGAGAAATTCTGGCGGATGCCAATGGAAGAGAAATATTTTGAAGGATTAAAATCTGGTATTGCCGATATGAAGAATACCGGGCCACGTGCGGGTGGTTCAATTACTGCATCTTTGTTTTTGAAGCAATTTGTTAAAGATACCCCTGCTTGGGCGCATTTAGACGTTGCAGGGCCAGTTTGGACGGATAAGGACAACGGTTATAATCCTTC
>JBARZF010000539.1:0-19273 GCA_049649675.1 Rivularia sp. (in: cyanobacteria)
ATCGCTGATGCAGTTCGCTATGTTTTCCGAGTAGCTGGCGAGATGGGGATGGCGGCAGTAGTGAATCTGAGCTTGGGCGGACACGCTGACGGTCATGATGGTACGGATTCTCTGTCAAAAATTATCAACGCTGAAACTGGCCCAGGAAGGATTGTTTGCGCTGCTGCGGGTAACGAAGGTAACGATAATATTCACGGTCAAACTACCGTTAGCGCTGGTGAGATGAGTACCATGCGTTTTTCTGCGCCATTAAATCAAGTAGGTATAGTTTGGTTAAATGGTTGGTATTCGCGAGAATCCGAACTAGAAGTTTCGGTGCGGAGTCCCAACGGTTTTGTGACACCTTTCCAACCAGTTATTACTGACGATAATCCTTCACAGGAATATAACTTATCAGATGCAAAAGTAGAAATAGTCACACCGGGCAAAGATCCAATCAACGGCGATTACAATTTCTTTGTGCAAATACGTGGTAGTGGTGATGGACAATTCAATCAGCCCGTACCTGGTGGTGTATGGCAGTTAAGGTTACGGAATACATCTTCAAAAGAAACCCGTGTAGACGTTTGGACTTTAGATGATGCGAGTTCCGTATTTTTTACAGGTAAAAGTATCGCTGATTCTGTGAAAATTGGTTCTCCCGGATCTGCCGCAAGTGCTGTTACAGTTGCTTCGTATACTACAAAGGCTGAATATATTGATATTGATGGCAAAGAACGCAAAATGGGCTTAGAGGTAGATACTATTTCCGAGTTTAGCAGTGAAGGGCCTTTACGCAATGGCGCTCAAAAGCCGGATATTGCCGCACCCGGAGCAATGATAGTTTCAGCCCTTTCTAGTGATGCAAATTTGGATCGGTCGATGATTATTAATTCTAAGTTTGTTGCATTAGCAGGTACGAGTATGGCAACACCTTTTGTTACCGGCTTAGTAGCACTACTATTACAGCGCAACCCCAAACTCGATCCAGAAGCCTTGAAAGAACTGCTTTACAAAAATAGTTCGATTCCAGGAAAACAAAAAGGAGAATTTGATAATAAGTGGGGCTTCGGATTGATTAAGGCGCAAAATCTGTAAATTCGCAATCTTCCCAATAGGTCAGTATTTTTAAGCCTATCAATTTAGTTAAGGTCTACCAAAAGTTGGGGTTAGAGCCTCGCCCTAAAAGGGCGAGTTTGGCTTTTTTGGTGATAAAATAGAAGTAGCGGTAAAGCGCATACATAAAAAGCTTAGTAGGTCTAGCGGACGGCTCTTGATCCGGAACCCTGGGGGCAATAATCCCAAAATCTTGTACAAATGTGAGAGTAAAGAGAAAAATTAATAAATCATTTCAAACGCGGTCGGGCAGTCCGTGTAAGCTTGTGGACGTATCCAAACGGGGAAATTTAAATACTTGTATTTAGGTATCTAGAGAGGACGGATGAAGCAAGAATCCTCACGCCTTTAGGCTGAGGAGTGTCAAATAAGGATGGATTGGAATCAACTTTATACTTGATAGGCTTAAAAAGGGGCAAGTAAGATTACTATTACCTGCCCCCTAATTTATTAACCAGTTTATGAACTTTAGTAAGCTAGATACCGCTCTGATATTGACACTGAAAAAAATTAAAGATCGATCAAAACCTTGTTTAATAGTTTTTATTCATGTCGAACCTGATATCGACTCTGCGGCAACTGCTGTTTTGAAAGGTAATGGTATCAGTGGTATCACGGCTAAAAGAGATGTGTATACAGCAACACTATCGCTGAATGCAGTTTCTCAGCTTTCAGAACAGCCTTGGGTAAAGTATCTAAAGCTTTCTGGGGAATTGCGTTTGCTAAACGGGGATTAGAATAGTAAAAATGTAGTTACTTGATAATTTGTAACGTCAATTTATACATTATTTTCTGTTCTAAAATTATCGAAAGTCTTATTCTCACTACAGTATAGTGTTTTCATTAACTTACCTTAATCTTTGATTCCCCCTGTGCGAGTTGTCACACACAGTCATAAACTGATTAGTGAAAGCAGATACGGCAGTCTGGAGAAATATAAATGAAAAAAGTTTTAGGTATCATTCTTGGTGGTGGTGCGGGTACCCGTCTCTATCCGTTAACAAAGTTCCGCGCTAAACCAGCAGTACCCTTAGCAGGTAAATATCGCCTGATAGATATTCCGGTTAGTAACTGTATCAATTCAGAAATATTTCAAATTTATGTTTTAACGCAGTTCAACTCGGCTTCCCTCAACCGTCACCTGACTCGCGCTTACAGTTTTTCTGGTTTTACTGAGGGTTTTGTAGAAGTCTTAGCCCCACAGAAAACCCCAAGCAGTTCAAACTGGTTCCAAGGTACTGCCGATGCGGTGCGTCAGTATCAGTGGCTTTTTGAAGAGTGGGATATAGATGAATATCTTATTCTCAGCGGCGATCACCTCTATCGCATGGACTATCGGCAATTTGTCGAACGCCATCGGGAAACTGGAGCTGATGTGACTTTATCTGTGGTTCCGATGACGGAACGTGGCGCTTCCGAGTTTGGCTTAATAAAAATTGACGATAGTGGTAAGATCGTCAGCTTCAGCGAAAAACCTAAAGGTGAAGCTTTAAAGAAAATGGCTGTTGATACAAGTGTACTTGGATTGGATGCAGATCAAGCCAAAGAAAAGCCATACATTGCCTCAATGGGGATTTATGTCTTTAAAAAACAAGTTTTACTCGACTTGCTAAACCAGTCAAAAGACCAAACCGATTTTGGTAAAGAAATTCTGCCTTCTGCATTAGATAAATACAACATTCAAGCTTACTTGTTCGATGACTATTGGGAAGATATTGGAACCATCGAAGCGTTTTATAACTCAAATCTGGCATTAACTCAGCAGCCCAAACCACCCTTCAGCTTCTACGATGAAGAAGCACCAATTTACACCCGTTCTCGTTACCTACCTCCTACGAAACTATTAAATTGTCAAGTCTCGCAATCGATGATTGGAGAGGGCTGTATTCTCAAAGATTGCCGGATTGTAAATTCCGTTTTAGGAGTGCGATCGCGCGTTGAATCTGGATGCAATATTGAAGATACCTTGATTATGGGGTCGGATTTTTACGAGCCTTATGCAGAACGTCAGTCCGACTGTAGCGACGGTCCTGTTAGTTTAGGTATCGGAGCAAACACTACAGTTCGCCGTGCCATTATTGACAAAAATGCCCACATCGGTTGCGACGTAAAAATTATCAACAAAGATAACGTTGAGGAAGCCGACCGTGAAGAACAAGGCTTCTATATCCGCAGCGGTATTGTAGTTGTACTAAAAAATGCGGTGATAGCAGACGGAACAACTATTTAGTGGTGGAGCGATCGCGAAGAGAAATGTTCGGATATCATCAAAATTGATAGTTAAAGATCAAACAACGATTAACTCTCGAACACCGGGAAATTACGCAGTTTAAAATCTATTTAGAAGGCAGGCAGAAGGGAATATATAACGCCCTTTAGTCTCAAATATCTAATTACGATCTCAACCCCCCTTTTTTTTAGGGGGGCTTTTATCACAGCTATGAGTTAAAATATGTCTCTCCTCGATCGGACAATATTTATGCCTGGAGATAGTACGGAAATTTCACTGCTCCCGACTAGCAAGAACCGCACCTAGCAATTATTTAATATTTGTTAATTTAAAGTCAGAGTCCAAATACCTTTTATTATTTTCTGCGCGGTATATTGGCTTAATTCATACATAGAAAAAATTATTGGAAATACAACAATTAGGAGGCCTTTAGATGGCTGCAACCGACTTCAAGGATTATTATCAAATTTTAGGAGTAAATAAAAGCGCGACTCAAGAGGATATTAAAAAAGCTTTTCGTAAATTAGCCCGCAAGTATCATCCCGACGTAAACCAAGGCAACAAAGAAGCCGAGTCGCGTTTTAAAGAAGTTAACGAAGCATACGAAGTATTATCAGATCCCGAAAAGCGTCAAAAGTACGACCAGTTTGGTCAATATTGGAAGCAGGCTGGAGGTACAGACGGCGGTGCTGGTGCTGGGGTAGATATGAATGGCTTTGATTTCGGTCAGTACGGCAGTTTTGATGATTTTATTAATGAATTATTAGGACGTTTTGGTGGTGGGAATCGTGGAGGAGCGCAAAGCTATTCTTACCGAACCTCACCAGGTGGTGCAGGTGGATTTGGTGGATTTAACGACTTTGGTGGGTTCCAAGATAGGGGTGGTAATGCCGCTCAAGATAGCGAAGCCACCATTACTTTAAGTTATGCAGATGCTTTTAATGGCGTACAAAAGCGCTTTAATTTGGGTAATGAAACTATTGATGTTCGCATACCGGCGGGAGCAAAACCCGGTAGTCGCCTACGAGTAAGAGGTAAAGGACCAATTAGCCCTTTGAGTAAACGACGTGGCGATTTATATCTGGTAGTTGAACTTGGAAACCACCCGTTTTTTAAATTTGATGGCAATAACTTGCTATGTGAAGTCGATATTACTCCCGATGAAGCTGTATTAGGAGCAACGATTCAAGTACCTACACCTGACGGTATGGTTGATGTCAAAATCCCACCTGGAGTACGTGCCAACCAATCCTTACGATTGCGCGGAAAAGGTTGGCGAAATCCCCAAGGCGATCGCACCGATCAATTAGTAAAGATTGCCATTGCTACACCAAAAGATATTAGCGAGCAGGAAAGGGAATATTATGAAAAAATCCGAGATATTCGTACCTTCAATCCCCGCAGTAATTTACAGCAATTTAGATTATAACTATTGTTTATCTGTACCTATAGTAGGTTTTGCCTACTATTTTTTAAGAAGAATAAAACAGTAAATATTAATTTTTAATTTTACAGAAACCCGGTTTTTTAATAAATCGGGTTTTTAAATAAAATATAGAGGTTTTCACGGTTGTGAAATACATTTAACACCTCACCCTCGTTCCCTCTCCTTGTGAAGGAGAGGGATGTGCGGTCTTGTCAGGGTGAGGCAAAATTTGTATTGCACTTAATTAACACTGGTGGATTACTGTTAAGAGTTCCCCATTCCCCATTCCCCATTCCCCCCAACCCTATTCCCCATTCATTAAATTCAAATCAATATAAGAAAGCAATGTTTTTATGCTGGCATTATGGTCTAAAAAGGAAAATAAATGCTTATAAATCAGCTTTCCTTGTCGATCTAAAATAAATTGTCCGGGCAACGGCGCACCTAATGCTTGTCCAACTTCATAGTTACGAAATACTTTACAGCTAGGATCGCTTAACAAGGGCATTTTTAAGCTCAAATCTTTTACAACTATTTGACTTTGACGCTCATCAGTACTTGTAATCATTAAAATTTCTACACCCCGATTCTTAAATTGCTCGTAGTTTTCATTCAAAGCTTTGATATGGGGAAAACAAAAGGGGCAATATTGCTTTTCAGTAAAAATTCTAGTCAATGCCACAATTACTGGTTGCTTGTTTTGGTAATCGGATAATTTCACCAAGCTACCATTTGTGATATCGGGAAGCTGAAATTGAGGTGTTAGTTGTCCCAATTGCAGGCTATTTTCTGCTGGAATCGGTAAAAAATTACGTGCAAAACGTTCGTTAAATAAACCAGTAAAATCAGTAGAAGTTAACATTTTGAATAGTTTGATTCTAAAAATATAATTATTTACGGTTAGATAGGGAATCTAATTCCATTTAACCTTTCTCTGAAAATATCTGTATATATCTTAAGTTTAATTACTGCTCATCTCAATTACATATTTTTGATGCCATTAAATAATTAAAGTGTGGTTAATAGTAATTTTCTTACCATTAATCACACCTTAATCTGATGAGGGAAATCTAAATTGCGGAGAAATACACTTTGGACTTCTGTGGGTCGGGATTCATGGTTTTATCGCCAGGTTTCCAACCCGCAGGACAAACTTCATCCGGGTGAGATTGGACGTATTGAATAGCTTGCAACGTCCGTAGTGTTTCCTCAACGTTACGACCAAAAGACAAATTATTGATGGTAGCGTGCTGAATAACACCATCTTTGTCTATAATGAACAAACCGCGTAAAGCAACGCCTGCTTCTGGGTCTAGCACGTTGTAAGCAGCGCTAACTTCTTTTTTAATATCCGATACCAAGGGGTAATTTAGATCGCCCACTCCACCAGACTTACGGTCTGTTTGAATCCATGCTAAGTGGGAAAATTCGCTGTCAACGGAAACACCAAGTACTTCAGTGTTAAGCTTTTTAAATTCTTCGTAACGGTCGCTAAAAGCTGTAATTTCAGTGGGACAAACGAAGGTAAAATCTAAAGGATAGAAGAACAGAACGGTGTACTTACCGCGATAGTCGGAAAGCTTAACTGTTTTGAATTCTTGGTCAACCACTGCTGTGGCTGTAAAATCTGGAGCCTGTTGACCTACACGGAGGCATCCTTCTGATGAATAAGTAAGGGGCATTATAATTAATTATCCTCGATATACTTTTTGGACGTGGAAATATCGCTGGTTTTCATCACCTTCAACGGTTCCACCCTTTGATTATTTAATTACGAACTGTTACAAATAATATCATACTCATAACGATTTCTCGTTTGCAAATGGGAGATTTAAATACTCGTGAATGGTTGTTGACGAATGGCTTGGGAAGTTTTGCAAGCGGTACAGTTTCCGATGTCCGCACTCGTACTTACCACGGTTGGTTGTTTGCTGCAACTTGCCCACCTTCTGGGCGTACTTTGCTGATGTCGCATTTAGAAGCTAGTTTAGAACTACCCTCCAGGGCGATAGCGTTAGGGACTAATTTTTGGGCTAGCGGTCAAATAGAGCCGCAAGGCTACAAGTTGCTACGCCATTTTGATATTAATAAAGGGACAAAATGGATTTGGGGTGAGGAAGACTGGCAATTGAGCAGACAAATATTTATGCCCTACGGGTTGCAAGAAAATGGAGAAGAGGAGAAGGCTCTCGATTTTGGTAACTCAATAGTTAATACTCATCAAACCCCCAAACGCGATCGCGTATTGATTCAGTATCGTTACGAAGGTAAGGATACTGCTGTTCTAAGGCTAAGGTTGCTGATTGGCGATCGCGATTTTCATCATCAGCAAAAAGAGAGTTCTCAATTACAGTTTTCCCAACAGCTTCACAAGGGACAGCTTTGTTTACAATCAAAAAATACAGGAGAACTTGGTACCCCTTGGCATTTGCGCTGGAGTAAAGGCACGTATCAAAACGAAGGTATTTGGTACTGGAATTATGCTTTACCAGAAGAAACGCGACGAGGATTGGGCGACAAAGAAGACCTTTACAGTCCCGGTTACTTAAGTGTTGTTCTGGAATCGGGAGATACGGTGACAATAGAAGCGCAGTTAGGTTTTTGCGATCAATCAAATATTGCTCTCAATTGTGAAAGCTTCAACCGAGAAGTATTAGCAGAAGAAAAAAGATTGTCGAAAATTTTTGGATGGGGAGATCATTTGGAGCAATTCATAACTCCTAACTCCTCACTCTTAACTTCTCCCCCCTCTTCCCCCCCGCTCCCTCCAAAAGACGTAATTTGGCAAAAACTACTACGTGCTAGCGACCAGTTTATAGTTCACCGAGCTTCAATTGACGGTCCAACGGTAATTGCTGGGTATCATTGGTTCAATGATTGGGGACGCGATACTTTGATTGCTTTACCGGGTTTGGCAATAGTACCCCAGCGCTTTGAAATAGCCAAAGGGTTGTTACGAACCTTTGGACATTACTGTCGTCAAGGTTTGATCCCGAATGCTTTTCCCGATGCCGGTGGCGAACCTTTTTACAACAGTATAGATGCAACATTGTGGTGGATTGAAACTTTGGGTCTTTATTTGGAAGCTACCCAAGATTGGGAATTTTTAGCGGAACAGTATCCCGTCGTGCGAAACATTTATAAAGCATTGGTTGGCGGTACAAATTACAAAATAAGTGTTGATTCTACAGATGGTTTATTAAGTTGGGATGCTCCTGGTGTAGCTCTTACTTGGATGGATGCGCTTGTCGAAGGTGTCCCCATAACTCCGAGACGCGGTAAGCCAGTGGAAATTAATGCTTTATGGTATTCCGCTTTATGTTGGGCTTCACGATGGGCAGAAATTCTCAGCGAGCAACATTTCGGTGAAGAAGGAATCCGTTTAGCTAATCAAGCCCGGAGATATAATCAGCAAGCGCAACAGGTAAAGCGATCGCTACAAAAATTCTGGAATCCCAAAGATTGCTATTTATACGACACCATTGAACCAGATGACCGTCGCAATTCTCAAATTAGACCGAATGCTGTTTTAGCGCTTTCATTTAGCCACTGCGGTTTTTCTGGGAGACAAGGATATCAAGTACTCGAACGAGCTTCAAAAAGCTTACTTACTCCCTACGGGCTTCGTTCTCTCGAAGCTTCAGATCCCAAATATATCGGCAAGTATATAGGTAATTCTGCGGCTCGCGACGCTGCTTATCACCAAGGTACTGTTTGGAGTTGGTTAATTGGTCCTTTTATCCGGGCTTGGCAGCGTTTTCACAAAGATGAAGACCTACCTTTTGATTGGGAACCCTTAATGCAACATTTTTTGTCAGATGCTTGTCTTGGTTCAATTTCTGAAATTTTTGATGGGGATGAACCGCACAACCCAAAAGGAGCCGTAGCTCAAGCTTGGTCTGTTGCTGAGGTGATTAGGCATTACCAAGGCTAAAGAATTTTGGATGCAGGGATTTTAACAACGGATGCGTTTATGCAGGGATGCCGGGATTCGGTATGGGAGTTAGGAGTAATTAAGGTCTGCATGTTAAAGGTCAAAGGTCTGCATGTTAAAGGTTAAAATTCCCCATCTCCCCATCTCCCCATCCCCTCATCTCCCCTCATGGATGGGGCAAGTCACATAAAAATTATGGGATTGACATACTTGCCAAACCCATAATTTGCGTTAACTAATTAATTAAATGGCTCAGGTGCGACTCGAACGCACGACCAAGGGCTTATGAGTCCCCTACTCTAACCAACTGAGCTACTGAGCCAAATTTTATTCATTTACAAATATATCATATAGATAAAGTCTTGACTAGCATTTGAATAAATTATTTTTTAAGCAGATACTAACGTCTACCAATTAGCAATTAGCAATTACCAATTACCAATTACGAATAAAAAGCAAAAGAGGGAGACATTCTCCCTCAACCTTCCTGCGGCAATTATCTAGATGCTAATAATTGAGAAAATTATTTGCGAGGAGGAAGGAAAGCTATGGGATTAACAGCTTTTTTACCACCTTTACGGATTTCAAAGTGCAGGTGAGGACCAGTACTGAAGCCAGTACTACCCATCAAAGAAATTCTCTGACCTTGCTGCACCTGCTGACCTTTACTCACAATAATTTTACTATTATGAGCGTAGCGAGTCAAAGTGCCATCAGCATGACGGATATCAACTAATTTACCGTAACCACCACGGTTCCAACCAGCAGATACAACTACACCATCAGCGGCTGCATGAATGGGGGTACCTGTGGGAGCGGCGATGTCAATTCCCTTGTGCATTCTTCCCCAACGAGGACCGTAACCAGAAGTGAAAACACCTTTAGCGGGCCATGCAAAACCTTTTGCAGGTGGTTTTGACTCGTCAATTGGTTTGGGTAAGTATCTATCAACTGCTGCCAATGGAGGAAGCCCGGTCGATAGTGTTGTTTTTACAACCGAGGAAGATTGAGAACGACCGCTGAAATTTGAACTTGCAGGAGGTGTTGCAACTCTAACTCCTCTACTACGAGAAAAGTTGGGGTTAATAACCTCGCCGACTGTGGGAACCGGAATCGGTACTGCTGCTGTATTAGGTCTACCTACACGAATTGGTACCGAAGCTGTTCCTGTTGTAGGCTTTTGAACAGGAATAGGTATGGAAGCTGATTCAGGTGTGTTAACAGGTACTTCTACGCTCGTCCTATTAGTATTTGCCTGTGGTACAACTACTCCAGACTGTTGAGTGCGGTATTTCTGCCGCAATCTTTCGATTTCTTCTTTTAATTTACGAAGACGCTCATTTCTAGAAACCTTTTTCGCTAAAGTATCACGTCTATCAGCGAGCTGCATTTCGGTAAATACTGAAGGTATGGGGCTATCGCCACCTACACCGAAAGAACTTATAGTTTGTTCGGAACCTTCAACAATAGGTGAAAACTGATTGTCACTCTCAACTGTTGCATTACTTGTTGCTGCAACAACATTGCTGCTGTTTTCAGACGTAGGAACAATCAATTGTTGATTGACTTTTAGCTCATTGGGGTTAGACAAACCATTTGCCGAGACCATTTCGGAAACTGAAGTACCGTAGTTACCAGCAATTTCAGCTAAGGTGTCCCCAGGCTTAACAAGATGCGCCGCAGCTATTGTAGTTGGTACTGCTACTTGTGCGGTAACTGGTGTTGGTACTGTTACAGCTTTTTGTACCGGCAAGCGGGCAGTATTCTGCTTTAGTCTGGATACAAGTTTGCTTTGGATAGCAGTTCTATTAGTACTTACAGTTGATGTTGCTTCAACTTGAGAAGCCGACTGCGTTGTCACCGTAGCTTGCTTGACACTTTCAACAGGAGTCGAACGCAACTTGTTAAGACTTGCTTTTAAGCGGTTCGATTTTTGCTTTAAGCGGTTGAGCGCAAACTTTTGTTGAGCTTCAAGCTGAGTATTGCCTTCGGTGGCTATCTCTTGAGCATCCACTGTTTGTGGAGAGATTTTGATATTTTTACTCTGCGTGGGCTTCGCTGTGGTAATTGCAGCAGAAATAATCTGTCCCTTGGCCACTTGCGGTGCGGAGTAAATTGTATTATTCTTTACCCCAGCTACACTTTTTTTCGCAGGCGTTTGTATCCCAAACTGAGCAGACTGATTATTAGAGGCAACCTGCAATTTAGCTCCAAACCCATTGATTTGCGAGATTGCTGTCGGCTCCACCACTGTAGGAATTGTCGCCCTAATCTCGTTGGAGATGGCTTTAAAAGAGCGTTTTTGTGTGGGAGTAAACTTGACCTCATCAGATGCAGCAGGATTTGTAGAGGCAGTATTTTGATTGCCTACAGGTTCTGCTGCTAGGGCTTGATCGCTTTGTCGAGTCACGAAAAGGCTGGTTGCTCCCATCGAGATTGCTAAGCCGATCATCGCGGCTTTAGGCATTCGATGCTTTAAGAGCGGAGTAACTAAGCTACTGTGCTCTATCGAAGCAACATCGTTATTAATGGTACTTTCTAACACAGCTTTCATTTTCTTCTTCAATGCTCGTTTCAAAGACAACCTCCTACGATCGCTAGCGCTTAACCGACCTCGATTTTTTTGTTCAGAAAACATTCAATGATTTGAATCACTCGGAAAATTGATCGAGATCACATTTACCAGAGATACTTAGGCAAGATTAACCCGGTTCTCTGTTTTAGACAAGTTAACACTGTACTAGTAAAAATCAAACTTTTGTGCTTACTTGTCCATTACATTAACTACACCCAGATATTGTTTTTCCTGATACAGATATATAGAACGTTTACATCTGCTTCAAGAAAACATCAAACTTAAAAGCGTAAAAATCACACGGTTACGCTTGATGTTTAGGTAATTACAACCTTTATAGATAGCAATTTACGGTCTGGAGACATATTTCTTCCTGTAGATAACACCCCCAAAGGCGTGCCATATTCCATCTTCCCAACCGAGACTTTACGTTGATTTTTCCCTAAAGTACAACCGTATTTACTCGCAAGTAAATTTACTCTTCAAAAAAGTCTCAGGGATTGTAACGGAGGCTCAACTGCTTGTGCTATCAAACTTTACCCTGACTAAATACAGTTATCGGGATAATTCCAATTAACAAAAATCTATGATTCGAGTTGAGAAAAACATCAATTCACCTATACAAATTTCTTATATAAAAGTACTCTCATAGGTAAGTATTTTTCATTAGTTATCATACATTTGTAATAAAACAAGTATTCTTTAGTACATAAAGTAAAACCTTTAATAAGTATTTATTCTCTCAATAAACAAGTCAAGTCAATATTTTTTTATCTCCAAGGCATTATTGCTTAAGTAGTATACCGTAGTTAATATATATTCTACTTTAAGACCTGCACCAATTAAAGATAGCCCAATCGACGACGAGCTTCAAATAGGCTCACTGCAACGCTTACAGAGAGATTTAAACTGCGAACATTGGGTTCTTTCATGGGAATGTAAAGGGTTTGATCGCAAGAATCCAAAGCATTTGCTGGTAAGCCCGTGGTTTCACTACCGAATAAAAGCCAGTCGGTTGCAAGATAATCAAAGGTCGCGTAATTTAAATTACCTCTGACGCTAAATCCTAACAGTCTTCCTCCACGGGCACGATGCATGGATTTGAATGCTTCTAGAGATTCGTGATTATGCAGTTTTACATAAGGCCAATAATCCAATCCTGCACGTTTTAAATAGCGATCGCTGATTGAGAAACCTAAAGGACCGACTAGGTGCAATTCGGTACCTGTAGCCGCACAAGTACGACCAATATTGCCTGTATTAGGAGGGATTTGCGGATGAACTAAAACTATTTGTGGCATTAGCAGTCAAGTAATTGTATTAAAAAAAACAATGTATTCGTTTTTTCAAATCTATCTGATTATTAGAGTACACATATAGTTTTTATTAATATTAATCAATCTATAACAATCTATAAAAAAAAATTAAGTATTGATAAGGCTGATAAAATGCTTACATGAAGAATATTTAAAGTAAATGTGAAAAGATAGTAAACTTCTAAGGATAACAGATTTATGTGCTTCCGGGAAATATACCATCTTTTCAAAAAAAGTACAGAGTGGTGTTAAGCCATCAACGAGGAACACAATTTATCCTCAAGTTCTAATTCTCGTTCTCGAATTGAATTAATTGCTTGAGTAATTACGTTGCGACTGCTAACACCTAACCCATGAAGTTGCAGCCATCGCTGTGCTTGATTTCCTTCACGAAGAATTTTTTGCAGCGGTGAAAGGAAGCATCCAAAGCCATGCTGTTTAGCGATAGTTGACAAAGGTTCGTAAAGTTCGTTTATCCAGTCTCTGGCTGTAATAGTTCTTCCATCAAACCAATGAATTAATTGAGCATCCAAGCTGTTTCGGGCACAAGCAGCTTCATTTTGGGCTGTAATTGCGATTAATTCTTCAGCAGAGAAACTACTTTTAACCAACGGATCGAGATTTGGATTATTAATTACTTGCAGCAAACGCGCTTCTAACAAAGCTGTAATTGCTAATAATGCAATTGGATCGGTGACTAAATCGCAAATTCGCAACTCCAGACGATTTAGCTCGTAGGGACGGCGATCGCCATTTGGTCGAACCGATGTCCATAAATGTCGCACGTTTTGCATTGTGCCTTTAGCCAACTGTTCTTCCGTCCAACGAATATGATGTTCGTGGCTTGCAAATAAAGGAACGGATGAAGGAGTTTGCGGGAAAAGACCCCAACGAGTTGAATGGTATCCCGTAGTTTTACCATCTAAAAAGGGCGATGAAGCGCTTAAAGCAAGATACAACGGGGCTTCTAAACGGATAATCCGACAAGCTCGCATCAGTACTTCGGGGTCGCTGATGCCTACATTAATATGAACGCTAGCGGTGACAACTTTAGTACCGTAGGTATTTTCGATGTAATCGTGATAAGGATTATTTGGATCGGAACGTAAAAATTTCTCGCTTCCTCCTAAAGATAAGGTACTTCCAGGAATTAAAGTATAGTTACCTAGTTGCTCAAGATATCTTCGTAATTTCAAGCGAGGACATACTAAGCCACATAAAAGCCGTTCGTAGTCGTCAAATGGATCGGTGATATATTCAACATTGCGGCTATCCGGTTCCCGCATAAATCCTTCCATTTCAGCGGTGATTTTGTCAGAGAGACCAACGATGTCACCTTGAGGCGTTCCAGTATACATCTCAATCTCAAAACCTTTCGATAGCACCACAAATTTCTCCTTGGCTCTCCAATAATAATCAAATTGTATCTAAAGCGACGAAATAACGCATCAACCTTTCGATAGCTATCGGAAGAAATACACTAAATAGGGTTGGGGGGGAATGGGTAATTGGTAATTGGTAATTGATTTCTTGAGTTTTTCGAGGGCAAGCAGAGTTTTGTGGAGCAATCAATCCAATCTTCCACGATTGATGTCATAGTTTTGTCCCTGTCTGCGGCGTACTTCCTTAGCTTGTTTAATTTTCTCTCACTAATTCTTAAATTCAATGCTTCCCGCTTTTTTCTTTTAAGATTTTAGAGTAAAAAATATACAATTTTTTTTAGATTTTTATTTAATTCAATAAGTATTTATAAATACTTTGCCTTGGGCAAAATTTTGTTAAATATATGCTACTTAAATTTATTTTAAATTTTATAAATATAAAATAGCCATAATTCTTCATCTGTTATTTATACATCATAATAAGTCTATTTCACTAGGTTATTCGACGATTAAAGTTTTTAATAAAGTAGTTAAAATAACTCTTAATTATTAATTATCAAGACAATTTACTACTAAGGGCAAAAATGTAGCTTTTTTACTAGAAATTACTATAAATAACAGAATAAAATAATACATCTAAGCAAGAGTTAGGTTAGCGCTTATGTATCCAACCCCAGAACAACTTGCACAGGGCGAAACTACTCCACCGGATAAGCTGAGAATTCTTGCTTATGAAAGTATAGAACTTGCTTCATTAGTGGCGACGAATCCGAGTGCGGAACCGGAGTTATTGCGGGAGTTGGCATCAAGTGAAGATAAGGCTACCCGCGAAAGTGTAACTACAAATCCGAATACACCTACTGATGTACTGCTGAAATTAGCGGGGGATTTTCCTCGTCAATTTTTCTCAAATCCGGTTTTGTCCTTATTAATGTTAGAAAATCCGAATTTAGCAACAGATATATCATATTGGTCTTTGTTAAAGCTGTTAAAACAAGATGATGCCCCGGAATGGTTTTTGGCTTGTGCAGCAATGCATCCCAATTCCTTGGTAATGGAAGCTGTAGCTAAACACAAACAAGCTTCAGAACATATTTTGGTTCAACTGGCAATTAAGAGTAGGTACGATCCAGAATTGGGTTTGTGTATTGCACAACGCAAAGATGTATCGCAAACAGTTTTAGAAAAGTTAGCCGAACATGGTGCGGGTTCGGTGCGCTTGTATTTGGCTACATACCCAAAAACTCCTGTCAGGGTTTTGCAAATTTTAGTCGAACATCCAGAGCCGAATTGGAACTTAAGGGTGGCTATTGAAACAAATATTGCCAAAAATCCCAACACACCGCTAAATGTTCTTGAAGCTTTGGTAAAAGTTTCATATACCAAAGTCAAAAGTGCGATCGCTAAACGTTCTGACTTAACCAAGCATCTGATAATCGAATTGGCAATGGATTATCGGGTACATACGATGAATTTTTTGCCTCAAAATCCTCATATCCCTCTTCTTTGGTTGGAGGAAATGGCAGAGCATCCGATCGATCGGGTGCGTCAAATGGTGGCAAGGCATCCGAATACCCCACCACATTTACTAGTAGAAGCGGCAAAAAACTTGGAATTGCGGCAGTTTGTTGCTGAAAATCCCGGTACGCCTCCAGAAGTTCTTGAAGAATTGGCAATGGATGCCCGAGGAGATATACAGGCTGCTGTAGCCAGGAATGTTAATACTCCCGGTTACGTCTTGGAAATATTAGGCAGTACTCCGTTTCACGACTTGTTGTTAGCCCGTCATCCCAATACTCCAAACTCTACCTTGCAAAAAGTAATGTGGCGCTTGGCATTAGATGAACGTCTATCTGTTCGCAAATATGTAGCGCAGCACGATCGGGCACCAGTCTCAATTCTGATTCAGTGGGCAAAAAATTCGCCGGAATTACGTCCGTGGATTGCCTCAAACGTTCGTACTCCATCCCGGATTCTAGAAGAACTTGCCAAAGATACATCCAAAGATGTGCGTTATGGCGTGGCAACAAATACCAACACTCCTCCCCACATATTAAAAAAACTAGCTGAAGATTGGCGGTTAGAAGTACGTCAAGCTGTAGCCAAAAATCCTCAAACACCCGGAGATATTTTAGAGATTTTAATTAAAGATTGGCATTTGCGTTCATTTATTGCTCAAAACCCCAACACCCCAAGCACGGCATTAGAGCAACTTACGCAATTCTTCCGATACGACTGGTATATAGTACAGCATCCCAACACCCCACCCAAATTGCAGCAGAGATTATTAGAAGAATTTTCTACCAGCGTTGTCGAAACTGAAAGGCTATTTGTAGCAAGACATCCAGCCACCCCCGTAGAAATTTTAGAACATCTTGCCCAGGACGAAGACCCCGTTGTCTCCAAATCTGCAAAGCGCTCCTTGAGGAAGAGAGGAGAGAGGGGGTAGAGGGGGTAGAGGTGGGAGAGGGGGTAGAAAAAATCTTAACTTCTAATTCCTAACTCCTAATTGTTAACTCTTAACTATTCTCAATGCCCGATGCCCAATCCCAAAATAAATCCAAAATCTAAAATCTAAAATCCAAAATCCTATGACTCCCAGCGAACTTAAAGTATTTTTAGACCAGATCCTAAGTAATAATATTCAAATTAGTACGATGATTTGGGGGCCTCCCGGTATTGGTAAATCTAGTATTGTTGGTCAGTTAGCGAAGGAAAGCGATATTGATTTCGTCGATGTTCGCTTGTCTCAATTGGCACCTACTGACTTACGGGGTTTGCCAGTTGCTGAGAATGGTATTTCTAAATGGTTCCCGCCGGAATTTCTGCCGAGCAAGGGTAAAGGTATATTGTTCCTTGATGAGTTGAATATGGCTCCTCCGGCAATGCAGGGAGTTGCACAACAGTTGATTTTAGACCGCTGTGTAGGCTCCTACGAAGTACCAGATGGTTGGTTTGTATGGGCAGCAGGAAACCGCAAAGAAGATCGCGCTGCCGTATTCGATATGCCTTCACCTTTAGCAAATAGGTTTTTGCATCTGGAAGTACAGCCAGATTTTGAAAGTTTCAAAGCTTATGCTTTAGACAAAGGAATACACGAGCAGATAATTGCTTTTCTCTCCTTCCGCACTACTTTATTACACAAAATCGACCCTCAGCAACCAGCTTGGCCTTCTCCTCGTTCCTGGGTAATGGCGAGTGCTTTACATTTTGCCGGATTAGACATTAATTCAGCAGTAGGAAGCGCTACTGGAACTGAGTTTAATTCTTACATTTCAATGTACGAAAATCTACCTAATCTGGTTGCCATTTTAGAAGGAAAAGGCGAAAGCATTCAATTTCCAAAAGAACCTAGCGTTAGATATGCAACGGTAATTGGATTAACAGTACGCGCCGACAATGCCAACCAAGCACTCAACGCTTTCAACTGGCTAAATCAAGTTGCAGCAAACGAATGGGTAAGACTTTTTGCAGTTGACTTATCACGAACTATGGAAAGTAAAGGTAAGCGGGGAGTCTTAGCTAATTTATTAAGTAAAGAACCCGAATTCAAGAAATTATTGCAAGATTATCTAGAATCGCAGAAACCGTAATTAGTTAGTTGATAGTTGTTAGTTGATAGTGGTTAGTGGATAGTTGTTCGTTGATAGTTGATTAACTACATCTTGCTGGTGAAAGTTAATAGTTACTATTTTTTTATTTGAAATTTTTTCATTCTTCACTAATTTCTAAATATTAACGTCTAATTTCTAATTCTTAACTATTACCTATTCTTAACTATCAACTAACCACTATCAACTATCAACTATCAACTATCCACTATCAACTAACCATTATCTATTCTAAAATGACTGAAGATATTCAAAAAACTATCAGCGCCTCTTTGTTACGCTTACAAACTAAATCGCCTTTTTTTGCAACTTTGGCGATGTTTGCTCGTTTTGTTCCGACGGAGAAATTACCAACTGCTGCTACTGATGGTAAAAATATTTTCTATAATATTGAGTTTTTATTATCTTTACCAGCAAAACAACTTGATGGCGTGTTGCTACACGAAGTTTTACACGCGGCGCTGCTTCACGTACCGCGTCGGGGTGTAAGGGATGCTCAGTTGTGGAATATTGCGGCTGATATTGTTATCAACGGTATGATTGCTGCTCATGGCTTTGAATTACCTAAAGGAATTTTAAGAGAAGTTAATTTAGAACATTTAAGTGTGGAAGAAGTTTATGAAATCCTGCTTCAAGATGCTGATAATGCACCGCAATTAACCAATCCAGATTTACTTGATACTCCACCAGAAGATGCTGGTAATTCGGAACAACAAGGGAATATTGGAGAAAGTCAGGAGGGGGAAGATAAGCAAGGAAAAGGTCAAAATTCACCAACTCCTCAAACTGGCGATAGTATGTCTCAAGCCAAAAAAGCTGCAATGGAAGCGCATTGGCGTAATGCAATGCAGCAAGCAGCAACTGTAGCTCGCACGCAAAATAAAGGTAGTTTGGGAGGGGGAATAGAACGAGAGTTGGAAACTTTAGATTCCGCTCAAATTGATTGGCGTTCCTACCTTTGGCGATATTTAGTACAAACCCCTACTGATTTTTCTGGATTTGATCGCCGCTTTGTTGGGCGCGGGCTGTATCTGGAAAGTTTGCAGGGGGAATCGATTCGCGTTTATTTGGCTTTGGATACCAGTGGCTCAATCGATACAAAGTTACTGGGTTTATTTTTTTCGGAAGTGCAGGGTATTTTAAGTTCTTACCCTCATATCCAATGTGAGTTTTATTACGTTGATGCCGAAGTTTACGGCCCTTACGAAATCAATGCCGATTCGATGCCGCCAAAACCCCAAGGTGGCGGCGGTACATCGTTTATACCCTTCTTTGATAAAGTTGCTAAAACATGGGATGGACATCAAGCAGGAGTATGCGTTTATTTAACAGATGGATATGGTACTTTCCCGGATACAGTGCCGCAATTACCAGTTTTATGGGTAGTTACTCCTGGTGGTTTGGCTTTAGAAGAGTTTCCCTTTGGGGAAGCAGTAAGGTTGTTATCTGTTTGAATTGGTAATTGGTAATTGATAACTGGTAATTGGTAATTGATAACTGGTAATTGGTAATTGATAATTGATAATTGATAATTGGTAATTCCTCACAATTGTTCTGCAATCAATTCTCCAAGTAAGCCAGTAGCAACCATATTTATATTCATTGTGTAATCAATATGATTAAAAGTCTCTTCTAAACAATTTAAAGCTGTCTTCCAGCCTAAACCATCTGTTACCCAAATAAATTTATGTCCTTGGCTGGAGA
>JBARZF010000540.1:0-12759 GCA_049649675.1 Rivularia sp. (in: cyanobacteria)
CTTTATTAACTGCGTTTGAACGAATTACAAGCGGAGATAGTAAAACTGAAATGATTTTAGTTAAGGGTTATTCGGGTATTGGTAAATCTGCTTTGGTAAAGGAAATTTATCAGCCAATTACTCGTCAGCGTGGTTATTTCCTAACGGGTAAATTCGATCAGTTTCAACGAAATATTCCTTATTCTGCTGTAGTCAAAGCATTGAGTGGATTGGTACGACAGCTTTTAAGTGAAACTGAAGTTAAATTGCAGCAGTGGAAGCAAAAATTGTTATCTGCTATTCAACCAAATGCTCAAATTATTATCGATGTAATTCCAGAAGTCGAATTAATTATTGGTAAACAGCCATCTGTAGAAGATAATGGTGAAATTGAAGCTCAAAATCGGTTTAATTCGGTTTTTAAAAGTTTTATTCGTGTTTTTTGTCAATCGGAACATCCTTTAGTTTTATTTCTAGATGATTTACAGTGGGCTGATTTGGCAAGTTTACAGTTAATTGAATTGATAATGACTGACGATCAAATGCATCATCTATTATTAATTGGTGCTTATCGAGATAATGAAGTTGACGCTGCCCATCCGTTAATTATTTTACTGGAAAGGTTGGAAGTTGATGCATCTATTAATCAAATTAATTTGACTCCGCTCGATCGAGATAATATTACCAAGTTAATTGCCGATACTTTACACAGGGATATCAAAGATGTGAAATCTCTGGCAAAATTAGTTAACGAGAAAACTGGTGGTAATCCTTTTTTCGTCAATCAATTTTTCTACAATTTATATTCCGAAAATCTTGTTTACTTCTACACATCGCCAGGTGGAGAAAAACCAAGATGGGAATGGGATATGTCTCAAATCGAAGCGATGGATATCACCGATAATGTTGTAGATTTGATGATATCGAAATTAATCAAACTACCAAAATCTACTCAACAAGTATTGCGTTTAGCAGCCTGTATCGGCAATCGCTTCAACTTAAATACTCTAGCAATTGTCAGCGAACTTACCGTAATCGAAGCTTTCCAAAATTTAGCGATCGCCATTAAACAAAATTTTATATTACCAACTTCTGGATTAGAGTTTATTGATGGTAAAATGCTTGATTCGCAGCTTGTTATTAATAATTTCAAATTTCTACACGATAGGGTTCAACAAGCAGCTTATTCCTTGATTCCAGAATATGAAAAACAAGCAGTTCATTTACAAATTGGCTGGTTGCTACATTCTAACTTTTCTCAGCAAGAGAAAATAGAGCATATTTTTGAACTGGTAGATCATTTCAATTTAGGCAGAGAATTAATTATTGATGATAGCGAGAAAATTGAATTAATCAAACTAAATTTAGTTGCTGGAAAAAAAGCTAAAGATGCTATTGCCTATAATGCTGCTAAAGATTATTTAACAATTAGTAGCGAAGAATTACCCGCTGATAGTTGGTTAAGATTTTACGAATTAACTTTAGATGTCTACAAACAGCTTGCTGAAGTTGAATATTTAAATGGTAATTTTGAAAAGTCAGAATTTTTAATTAAAGTAATTGTCGAAAAAGTAAAAACACCTGTAGAAAAAGCGGATATTCATAACTTATTGGCTATTCAGTATACGAGGATAGGACAGTTTAATGAAGCTATAGAAACAAGTAAAAAGGGGTTACAATATCTTGAAGTTGATTTAAGCCACAAAAATTTAGATGAAACTTTAAAGCTAGAAGTTACCAAAGCTAATCAACTTCTTGAAGGTAAAGAGATAGCATCATTAATAAATCAACCTGATATGACAATAGCGGATAAAATTGTAACTCTTAATTTATTTACAAATATATATCCAGCTTGCTATCTAACAGATCAAAAGCTCTATAGCTTAATTGTTGTTAAAGCACTTAATCTATGTTTAGAATACGGTAATTTAGCAGAATCAATACCAGCTTATAGCAATTATGGAGTTTTATTAGGTTCGATTTGGGGAGAATATCAAAAAGGTTACGAATTTGGTAAATTAGCTTTAGATATCAGTGAAAAATACCGTAACCAGTATCAAAAATGTAAAGCTTGTTTTCTTTACGCAACTTTTCAAATAGCTTGGGTGAAGCATATTAAATTCACTAATGATATTGCCAAAATAGGATTCCAAGCAGGTATAGAATCTGGTGATATACAATTTTCTGGTTCGATGTTAGCTTGTCAGCTATTTAATAATTTACATGAAGGTGTAAGTATTGAAAAATTGCTTGATGAAGCTAATAACAGTTTAATATTTGTCAACAAAAACATAAATCAATTTGCACGAGATACGATTTGGGCTGCAATACTATGTTTAACTAACTTAAATGGTGAAACAAAAGAATCGAATAGTTTTGATAGTTCCGAATTAAGCGAAGCCGAATATCTTCAAAGCTGCTGGGAACAAAAAAGCTATATGCCTCTATTTTATTACTATACTTCTAAATCTTTCATACTGTATCTGTATAATAAACCAGTTGAAGCTTTAGAAGCAAATATTGAAGCAGAAAAATTACTAGAATGTGTTGCTGGTATAATTGCCGTTGCCGATCTAAATTTCTACCAATCTTTAATTTTAACTGCATTGTATTCCGCTGCAACTTTTGCCGAGCAAAAACAATATTGGCATCAATTAGAACGCAATCAAAAGCAAATGAAAATTTGGGCTGATAATTGCGAAGCTAACTTTTTACATAAGTACTTAATTATAGAAGCGGAAATAGCGCGAATTTCTGGTAACAAATTAGAAGCAATGGAATTATATGACTTAGCAATTGCTTCTGCAAATACATATGGATTTATTCAAAATGAAGCTTTAGCCAATGAATTAGCTGCCAATTTTTGGTTGGGAATGAATAAAGAAGATTTCGCTCAAATCTATCTCAGCGAAGCCTATAATGGCTATCAAACTTGGGGTGCTAAATATAAGGTAGAGGATTTAGAAAATCAATATGATTTCTGGTTAAATCCCAGAGTTGCAAAATCTACAAATTCTCAAACAACTATAACTCAAACTTCTACGACTACTAATTTCGCAGCTTCGTTAGATATTGATACTGTTTTGAAAACTTCCCAAACTATTTCTAACGAAATTATATTAGCGGAATTAATTGACAAGTTAATGAAAATAGTAATTGAAAATGCAGGAGCGCAAACCGGATGTTTGATTTTTATTAGCGAGGGAACATTAATTATTGAAGCGGTAGTTAATGCTGATGGAACTGTAAAAGCACAAAATTATCTTCCTATTACAGCTTTCAAAAATTTACCAATTTCAGTTATCAATTATGTTGCTAGAAGCCATACCGATGTTTTACTAGACGAAGCAAATAAAACAAGGGAATTTGCCGATGATTCCTATTTTATAGAACAAAAACCGAAATCAGTTTTATGCATTCCGATTCTGCATCAAGGTAAATTAATCGCCATTCTTTATTTAGAAAATAATCTTACTGCCGCAGCTTTTCCGCCACAACGCTTGCAATTACTCAAACTTATTTGTTCTCAAGCAGCTATTTCGATCAAAAACGCTACTCTTTACAACACTTTAGAACAAAAAGTAAAAGAGCGTACTCAACAACTTTCTCAAGCTCTAGAAAATTTACAGGCTGCTCAAAAACAACTTGTAGAATCCGAGAAAATGGCTGCATTAGGTAGTCTTGTTGCGGGAGTTGCTCACGAAATTAATACTCCTGTGGGTACCAGTATCACCGCTGCTTCTACTTTAAAAGATGAAACAACTACTTTTAATAATGCTGTCGAAGAAGGAAAATTAAAACGTTCATCTTTAAACAATTATCTTGAAGTAGCCCTCGTTAGCACCGACTTAATTTTAAATAACCTCAATCGCGCTTCCGACTTGATTCAAAGTTTTAAGCAAGTCGCTGTTGATTCTTCCCATTTAGAAAAACGCCAATTTGCTATCGTACCCTATATCGAAGAAATTCTAAATAGTCTTGCACCTAAATTCAAACATACCGCTCTTACTTTAACTGTAGAAAGTGAGACTAACATCAAAATAGATACTTATCCCGGTGCTATAGCGCAAATTGTCACCAATTTGGTGATGAATTCTTTGAATCACGCTTATCAACCGGCAGAAAAAGGACAGTTACGTTTTCAAATTACCCAGCAACAGGATAAAGTCATAATTGAGTACAGCGATGATGGTTGCGGTATCCCACCAGAAAATTTAACCAAAATATTTGAACCCTTCTTTACCACTGCAAGAAATCAAGGTGGTACTGGATTGGGGTTGCATATAGTTTATAACCTAGTTACTCAAAAACTTCAAGGCATCATTAATGTTAAAAGTGAAGTGAATTTGGGAACAATATTTATAATCGCATTACCACTGTGTTGATTAAAAGGGAACAGGGAATAGGCAATAGGCAACAGTTAGTAGGGTAGATTAAATACTGTCAAACCATATGTTGTATTTACATAATAAACCCGTTTTATTCTCACAATAAGATTGTTTTTTGTACTAAATCAATACTTCTTCTGTTCCCCGTTGCCTGTTTCCTATTCCCTATCTACACAAGTAATTTTATTAAATAACTCAACTTTATATATGACAGTCAATACCAATCTAAATATTTCTGAAACAGACGATGATATTTTAGTATTCGAGGAAGAAGAAACAGATAATATTGCGGTAAATACTTCTTTGAAAGCTTGGAAAATTATCATTGTGGATGATGAACCCACAGTACATCAAGTAACTCAATTAGCTTTAAAAAACTTTGTTTTTGATGATAAACCTTTAACTTTCTTTTCTGCTGATTCCAGTCAAGCAGCTAAAAAATTAATTGCCAATCATCCCGATACGGCTTTAATTTTACTTGATGTGGTGATGGATACTAATGATGCAGGTTTACAAGTAGTTAAATATATTCGTGAAGAATTAAAAAATAAACGAGTAAGAATTATTTTACGTACCGGGCAACCTGGAGAAGCACCAGAAGAATCGGTAATTATTGATTATGATATCAACGATTATAAATTGAAAGTTGAACTTACCAGACAAAAGTTAATTACTACAACTATTGCAGCTTTACGTTCCTATCGCGATTTTACCATTATTGAAGAACAATCGATAAAATTAACTCAAGCCTTAGAAAGTTTACAGAATACCCAACTTCAATTAGTGCAAAGTGAAAAAATGTCAGCATTAGGTAATTTAGTTGCAGGAGTTGCACACGAAATTAATAATCCGATTGGATTTGTTGCTGGTAACATAAAAATGGCGAAAGAATATGTAGAAGATTTATTCGGATTAATTAAACTATATCAGAAATATTATCCAAATCCAGAGCCAGAAATTGAGCAACAAATAGAAGAAATAGATTTAGAATATTTGCAAGATGATTTACCTAAACTATTTAATTCTTTAAAAATAGGTTCCGAACGTATTCGTAATATTAGTACAAGCTTGCGTACCTTTTCCAGAGGAGATACCGAGCAGAAAACACTATTTAATATTCACGAAGGTATTGATAGCACTTTATTAATTCTCAGACATCGTTTAAAAGCTTCGGAATCACATCCCACAATTGAAGTAATAAAAAATTATTGCAATTTACCTTTAATTAATTGTTATTCAGGACAACTCAATCAAGTATTTATGAATTTATTCGCTAACGCAATTGATGCTTTAGAAGAATCAAATGTAGGAAAAACTTTTCCAGAAATTGAAGCTAATTTGAATCAAATTGAAATTACTACGAGTTTAATCGAAGAAGAGAAAATTGCTAGAATTCAAATTACTGATAATGGTTTAGGGATTCCTGAAGAAGTTAAGCAGAGAATTTTTGAAAATTTATTTACAACTAAAGCAGTAGGAAAAGGTACAGGGTTGGGTTTATCAATTGCCCGTCAAATTATTGTAGATAAACATCAAGGCAGCTTAATTGTTAATTCTGAAATAGGCAAAGGAACTGAATTTATTATTGAAATTCCGGTTAACAGTTAACAGTTATCAGTTATCAGTTATCAGTTATCAGTCAGCAGTAAATAATTAAAGGGTTTTATACATGATTCATAATAGTGTGGTTTATGATAAAGCTTATAAGTTTGCGATTCGGATAGTTAATGCTTACAAGTATTTATCTATTAAACAAAAAGAATTTGTTTTGTCTAAGCAAGTTCTTAGAAGTGGAACTAGTATTGGAGCAAATATTGCAGAAGCAAATGGTGCAATATCAAATGCGGATTTTTCTGCAAAAATTTCTATTGCGTATAAAGAATGCTTAGAAACCAAATTTTGGCTCAATTTACTTAAAGATACTAATTACATTTCTCTAAAAGCATTTAATAGCATTCACGCAGATGCAGATGAAATATCAAAAATATTATTCTCCATTCTCAAATCATCTCGTATAACAAAATAATAATCACTATTCACTGATAACTGATAACTGATAACTGATAACTGATAACTGATAACTGATAACTGTTAACTGTTCACTGTTAACTGTTCACTGTTAACTGATAACTGATTCAAAGTTCCATTACTTTGCGATAATGTGCTTCAATTTCTTTGACGGTTTTTGATTTACGTTTGGTTTGCCATTCACTATGTTTAAATAATTTAGAGCGCAAGTTATCAACGTCGATATTTTTAACTTTACCATTGCCTACAATTAATTTACCATTTACCCAAACGCTATCTACCACATTTGTAGGTCTTCCTAGTACTAATAAACCTACTGGATCGGTACGCGGTAATAATGATAAACTGGTTAGATCGTACATTACCAAATCTGCTTTTTTCCCTACTGTCAAAGAACCAATTTCTTCTCCTAAATTTAATCCTTTTGCACCACCCAAAGAAGCCATCTCGATTGATTCTCTGGGTGTAATCCAATGCTGATAGTCTAAATCGGTAATATTATGTAATATCGAACCCATTTTGATCGCTTCTAATAAATCTTGAGAATCGTTACTTGATGCACCATCGCAACCGAAAGATACATTTACCCCTGCTTGACGATATTTTAAAATCGGTGCTATTCCACTTCCCAAACGTAAATTACTCAAGGGATTATGAACTACTGTAGATTTAGTTTCTGCAAGAATATTTATATCGTCATCTGTTAAATGAACGCAATGGGCTAGAGAAGTGCGATGATTTAAATAACCAATTTTATGTAAATGCTCGACAGCGGTACAGCCGTATTTTTCTTTAGCTAACTTTTCCTGTGCTTTGGTTTCCAATAAATGCGAATGACGACAAAGATTATATTTATCGCTTAACTCAATACATCCTTTAAATAAAGCATCGCTGCAAAGTTGAATTCCCGTGGGTGCTAATGCGAAATAAACCCCATCTTCAGGTTTATGAAACTTATTTATCGCTGATTCCATTATTTCTAAAGTAGCTTGAGTCGAGCGAAAATAATCCTCATGAGTTACTTCCGATTCACCCGAAGGCATCCCAGCGGTAAGAGATTCATCTTGAATTAAAGGTGCGATAATTGCGCGAATCCCAACTTTTCGATAAGCTTCAACAGCTACGGTAATAGTTTCAAGCTCCTTGCCAGGAATCAAAACTAAATGATCGACAACAGTTGTACCTCCCGATAGCAAAGTCTCTACAGCAGTACCCAAAGCACTCAGGTAAACTTGCTCCGTATCGAGGGGTGCAAAATCGTAAAGCTCAGCCAACCATAGCTCCAAAGGATAAATCGACATTATCCCCCGTTGCCACATTTCCGAAGAGTGAGTATGAGCGTTAACAAATCCCGGCAACAGCAACTTATTCGTACCATCAATTGCTTCGCCGATAATATCCAAATCAGAAGAAACAAGAAGGATATTGCCATCTTTGATTTGCACATCTACCGAAGCGTAATCATCCTCAGTTGGAATTAAAACATTTTGAATTGTAAAGTTCATTTTGTGTTAGTTGTTAGTTGTTAGTTGTTAGTGGTTAGTTGTTGGGCATTGGGCATTGGTAATTGTTAAGAGGTAGGAATTAAGATGTAAAATTATTTCTCGTTATCCCCTTGTCTCCCCCTCTACCCCCTCTACCCCCTCTACCCATCCCCCATACCTTTAAATTATGAAACCATTACAACCCCTGGGAGTTGCGCCGAATGCTTGGATGGTAAACGATACTATCGCAGACATTACTCGCTCTCAATTAGATCCACAACCCGTTATTGTAGCTACTGAAACCAAAAATGTGCGCTTTGATTTGGCAAAAACCGCAATTATCGTTATTGATATGCAGAACGATTTTTGTCATCCCGATGGTTGGTTGGCGCATATTGGAGTCGATGTAACCCCCGCACGGCAACCGATCGATCCTTTACAAAGGTTACTTCCAGTATTGCGATCGCACAATGTACCCGTGATATGGCTCAACTGGGGAAATCGTCCCGATTTACTTAATATTAGTGCGGGTTTGCGTCACGTTTACAATTCCGATGGTGAAAGTGTAGGTTTAGGAGATGCGTTACCCAGCAACAATGCCAAAGTTCTCACAAAAGATAGTTGGGCTGCGGCAGTTGTGGATGAATTAAAACAGTTGCCTGATGATATTTACATAGACAAGTTTAGAATGAGCGGCTTTTGGGATACTCCTTTAGACAGCATTTTAAAGAATTTAGGTAAAACAACATTATTATTTGCAGGTGTCAACGCCGACCAATGTGTTCTCTGTACTTTACAAGATGCAAATTTTTTAGGATATGACTGCATTTTTATCAAAGACTGTAGCGCTACCACTTCACCAGAATATTGCTGGTTAGCAACGCTTTATAACATTAAACAATTATTTGGTTTTGTTACAGACTCGCAAGCAATTGTTGAAGGAATCAGGGAAGGGGGATAGGGTGAGGGAGATGGGGAGATGGGGGGATGGGGAGATTGGGGGATGGGGAAATAATTTATAACTCCGTGAGCTATCCCAATTACGAATTATCAATTACCAATTACCAATTACCAATCCCCCATGCCCAAAAACTAACAACTAACCACTAACAACTAACAACTAACAACTAACCACTGATATGATTAACAGTTGCGTAATTCCGGTTATTAAATCTCCTTCTGATTATCAAGCGTATCGAATTAGTCCTGATGATACTAACCGTTTGGCGATTGTTTTCGATCCGGCGATCGCTAATTCATCGTTGACTTGTTGTGTGGAAATTTTCGATGTGGGTGGCAAGACTCCGCCAAATCGCCATTTGTTTGCTTTGGAGATGTTTTTTATTCTCAAGGGGGAAGGTAGAGCAACTTGCGATGGTAAAACTGTAAATATCAAAGCTGGAGATAGTTTACTGGTTCCCGCTACTGCTACTCATCTGATTGAAAATACGGGTTCTGAGCGTTTATATACTTTAACTATTATGGTTCCCAATGAAGATTTTGCGGAACTAATTCGCAGCGGCACACCTGTAGAATTGGATGCGGAAGATATGGCTGTTTTGGGTAGACAATATCAGTGAGCAGTTATCAGTGAACAGTTAACAATTGATAATTGATTTATGGCATTTAAAAATTATAAAAGTATTAGTGCGGTTATTAAAAAGTTTCAAATCAAGTATTTTCAGGAAAACTTGATGTTAGAAGTTGATTTTCCAGTAAAAAATTCGTTTAGACAAGAACTTGATTTGTTATTTAAAGTGTTTAGTGGCAATGCTCGCAGTACAGCGATTAAATTTTCTCGTTCCCAGGCTCTCTTCTCGTTCCCAGGCAGAGCCTGGGAATGCATTACAAGAGGCTCTGCCTCTTATTCTCGTTGCATTACAAGAGGCTCTGCCTGGGAACGTGTATGGGGAGGCAGAGCCTCCCTAAACTCATTCCCAGCGGTCGTCTGGGAACGAGTTAAAACGAGTTAGCCGGAGGCTGGGAAAAAGCCGTCTTACTGGAAACTAGTTAAAAAAGCTATACTTCTAGTACATCAATGTTTAAAATTCCTTCCATATCCATATAGTTACGAAAACTAGAATACCGCCAGTGAACTGGGTCATCCACATAACCTCGGCGAATAGGGTTATTGTGTATATATTCCAATTTTTGTATCAACATCTTTTCACTTAATATTGCTTGTGGATGCGAACCTTCTTGCCATAATTGATAATCTTGACTAGTCTTATGGAATTTTTTATGAAACTTTAATTGAGTAAGTAAATACTCTGCTTTGTTCTGTTTCAATTTGTCGATTATCGAACGAGCAGTAAATGATTTGAACGCAGCTATTTCTTTTGAAATATTTTCCGCTGAGGCAATTAAATGAAGGTGGTTTTCCATAATTACATAAGCGTGCAAAGTTAAACGTTGATTGCCCGAAAGAAAGTCCAAGGATTTGAGAATTATTTGAGCAAATTCTGGCTGGCTAAATACAGGAAGCCAATTGACAATGGTACAGGTAAGAAAATGTGGGCTATTATCAAGAAATTTATAACGAGAGCGTCCCATAAAGTAATGTGAAATTTTTGTTTGTGTTAGGGAGGCAGAGCCTCCTTAATATAGTTCCCAGCCTGAGACTGGGAACTACAATCCATTGAACTTTTATTTCTCCTAATTTTGTCCGTTGCCATCGTCTTCTCGTTCCCAGGCTTCTTCTCGTTCCCAGGCTCTCTTCTCGTTCCTCGTTCCCAGGCTCTGCCTGGGAATGCATTACAAGAGGCAGAGCCTCTTCTTCTCGTTCCCAGACTCTGCCTGGGACTGCATTACAAGAGGCTCTGCCTGGGAACGTGTATGGGGAGGCAGAGCCTCCCTAAACTCATTCCCAGTCGGAGACTGGGAACGAGTTAACACACCCGCGCAAGACTGCTAACTGCTCGCTATCTAAGCGGGAACCACAAATTCTTCTGTTCCCCCCAACTCAAATGCTGCATGAATGGCTTTCAATGCTTTGATTCCTTGGTTTTCTGCGACTACGCAACTGATTTTGATTTCTGAAGTGGTTATCATTTGAATGTTAATGCTTTCTTGTGATAAAGATTCAAACATTTTCGCTGCAACTCCTGGCTGCCCTACCATTCCGGCACCAACTATACTCACTTTGGCGATTTCCATGTCAAGCACTACTTCACCCCAACCACATTCTCCTGTGGCTTGTTGCAATAATTCTTGGGCTGCTCGTGCGTCTAATCTGGCTACGGTAAAGGCTATATCTCTGGTGGGAATACCTTTAATTACGTGGCAGCGCTGGGATTGAATTATCATGTCTACGCTGATATTATGATTCGCTAAAGTTCCGAAGATTTTTTCTGCCATCCCTGGGGTATCGGGAACTCTACGAATGCCCAATCGCGCTTGTTTCATGTCGAGAGCTACTCCTCTTACTGGAGGGGAGGAGGAAGGAATTGCTAAAAGGGAGGAAGGTGAAGAAGAATCTTCGGGGATTTCAAATGCTTTTCTGAGTGCGGCTACGGCTTTTTCACAATCTGCACTGTCAATTACACAGCTAACTTTTACTTCGCTCGTTGAAATCATTCTGATGTTAACTCCCTTGCTCGCTAAGGTTGCGAACATTTCGGCGGCAACTCCCGGACGACCAATCATTCCCGCACCAACTATACTTACTTTGGCTATATAATGCTGTATCATCACTTCGGCTTCTTCAGAACAGTCTGAAGTGCGGAGTGCTGGTGCGATCGCCGAAGCTACTGCCTCTGCTTTCTTTAATATCGGTGACATTACTGTAAAGGCTATGTCGTTGGTATTACCTTCGTAAATGGACTGAATAATTAAATCTACGTCCACTTTCTGACGGGCAATTTCCCCAAATAGCCGCGCTGCAACCCCCGGCTTATCAGGTACGCGCAATAACGATACTTTTGCTTGGTTGGTATCAAATTCAACATCGTCAACTGGTCGCGCTATTTCTAAGTTAACTAAAGAACGGGGTTTTGGTTCGGGTGAATTAACTACAGTTCCAGGGTGATTCGTCCAGCTAGAGCGTACTACCAACTGCACGCCGTAATTGCGGGCTATTTCAACAGCGCGGGGATGCAAAACTTTTGCTCCTAAAGAAGCTAATTCCAGCATTTCATCGCTGGTCACTTCTGCCATTAATTGCGCTTCGGGAACCAAACGCGGATCTGTAGTTAATATCCCCGGTACGTCTGTATAAATTTCACATTTTTCTGCACTCAACGCTGCGGCGATCGCCACTGCTGAAGTATCGGAACCGCCTCTTCCCAAAGTAGTAATCTCTAATTCTTCAGTACTGCTAATTCCCTGAAAACCAGCAATTACAACTACTCTACCTTCTTCTAAGCATTTTTCTATTCTATCGGTAGCAATATGTAAAATGCGAGCGCGGGTATGTTCGGCTTCAGTAACAATTCCTACTTGGGCACCCGTTAAAGAAATTGCTGGCTGTCCGATTTCCTGCAAAGCCATACTAACCAAAGCAATAGATACCTGTTCCCCAGTGGAAAGCAACATATCCATTTCTCGTCTTGAAGGGTGAGGAGAAATATCATTCGCCAGTTTCACAAGTCCATCAGTCGTTTTTCCCATAGCAGAAACCACCACTACCACAGAATTTCCGGCTTTGGCAGTGTCGCAAACGCGCTTTGCTACTGCTTGAATACGTTCAACTGAACCCACAGAAGAACCACCGTATTTTTGAACTATAAGCGCCATGATAATTGTATGGGAGATATATGGAGAACTATGTTACCGTCTCAAAGCCACCGAAGCAGCAGGCATCAACAAGTATATTACTAACAACTTATCAGACAGCACACCGCTTATGAAAGTTAAGAGTTGGGGGAGAGGGGGAGAGGGGG
>JBARZF010000541.1:0-2648 GCA_049649675.1 Rivularia sp. (in: cyanobacteria)
TTGCTCCGTCAGGCTTTCGCCCATTGCGGAAAATTCCCCACTGCTGCCTCCCGTAGGAGTCTGGGCCGTGTCTCAGTCCCAGTGTGGCTGATCATCCTCTCAGACCAGCTACCGATCGTCGCCTTGGTGCGCTCTTACCACACCAACTAGCTAATCGGACGCGAACTCATCTTTAGGCAATTAATCTTTCATCTTGCGACACATTCGGTATTAGCAGTCGTTTCCAACTGTTGTCCCGAACCTAAAGGCAGATTTTCACGCGTTACTCACCCGTCCGCCACTATCTCCGAAGAGACCGTTCGACTTGCATGTGTTAGGCACGCCGCCAGCGTTCATCCTGAGCCAGGATCAAACTCTCCGTTTTGGATAAGTTGAATACCTATATCATAGTCACATTCGCAACCACCAAAGTATTCTCTGTCCTTGACTGACTATTTTTAAACCTTAGTCTTGGTTAATTACTTTACTAACGCAGACCTTTTATGGTATACTGGCTTTCAAACAAATATATAGTTTTCTTGGTTCGGAACCCTTGAGGAGTCGGCGTTTCGCGTTTCTCTCTCTCAGGCACTTATACATAGTACCGAGAGAACCTATCCGTGTCAACTCTTTTTCCAAAGTTTTTTTACTTGATTCCTGAAACCCCTGTCTAGTGTCCTTTATAAGGTTCAAAAAAAGTTTATTTAATGGAGCTTTCTAATCCATTTATATCTTCTAAGGCTTGCAATCAGTTTGTGTTGCAAGTCAAAAGCTTTCAGAAATTTAACGCTTTGAAGAAAGAAAATATCTCTATATATATAAAGATTTTAACTTTATATATGCTCAAGCTGACCGCTAAACTATCAAAAATACTATTATTTGGTTATTTGGGAAAAGATTTATATATTATTATTGATGGTGTCTTCAAAAAAACGGCTTCCTTAAAAGACTTTCTTAAAGAAGTTTTTAACTGGAGTTTAGACTAAAGCACGCGAGGGCTACGCGGTGGCGGTGCCAAAAAAAATTTAAAATAATAAAGGGATGCCTGTAGTGAAAACAGGCTCCCTTCAGTGGTAGATGAAAAAAGCACTACCATTTTTCATCTACCGTTATGAATTCTATTTCTAAATTAAAAACATTTCGTCAAGTTGCATATGAAAATTTGTGTAGAGTGCATGATGCGACTTTTGAACTGACAGATCCTGTAATGCTTACACCTAAAGCATATTGTCTGGCAGACTTATCCCAATGTCCAGTCTTATGCCTTCGGCACGCTTCGCTAACGGCGTAAATGGTCAAGTATCTATGAAGCATTACAGGATACTAGACCCCAAGCTCAAAAGTTAATGAAGCTTTACATCAAGCAAATCCCCACAGAAGGTCGAATAATACTAGCAGGCGACTATACAGCCTGGGCAAGACCAAATGCGGCAACACTTAAAGATAGGACAATGGAACACCATTCCAATGGTAGAATATCAGGAAACAAACCAATTACTTCAGGGCAAGGTTATAGTAGTATTGCTTGGATACCTGAAAAGTCCGGAAGTTGGGCATTACCTTTAAGACAGTAGAGCATTACTTTTTGGGAAAATCCCATCAGTAAAGCAGTATGGCAACTAAAGCAGGTGTGTAAAGTATTACCACTAAGACTACTTATTTTGTGGGACAGTGAGTATGGATGCGCCCCATTTGTTCTAAAAACATCTGACATTAATGCAGACAAATTGATGCGTTTGCGCTCAAATCTATGTTTGTGGAGCGCACCCCCACCATATTCGGGAAAAGGAAGACCTCGCTTTCACGGCAACAAGTTTAAACTTAACGACCCCCAAACATGGATTGATCCAAAACAAGCTATTGACGCAAATGACTCAAAATTAGGCTTGTTGAGAATTTACATATGGCATGATTTACATTTCAGAGGTGCAGCTAAACATCCAATGTCAATTGGACTGATTGAAGTCTTAAAGAAGATGGGTCTGCACGAGTAGCTAAACCTTTGTGGCTTTCATGGGTGGGAGAAGAGATGCCACCATTATCATCAGATGTTTGGCGACTCTACTTACGAGGTTTTGCTGTTGAACATTGGTATCGATTTTTAAAGCAACGTTTACATTGGACACTACCTAAAATTGCACACCCTTTCAATGTGAAAGGTGGAGTGATTTGATGCCAATGATAACTTGGGAATTATGGTTAGCCCGTGATATTGTGTCAGAGAATCCCCTCCCGTGGCAAAAATCAGTTGATAAGCTAACCCCTGGAAGGGTTGCCCAAGCGATGGGAGGAGTTTTAGCGGTGATTGAAACACCTGCGAAACCTCCAAAAACCCGTGGAAAATCTCCCGGTTGGAAAACAGGACAGCCACGCAAGCGTCGAATCACTTACCCAATCGTAAGAAAACGCGCTTCTAAACTGCCTAAAAAACAACTGAATCGGTTAACTGAGCTATTTTCATATTTTCTATTTTAAATTTCTTTAACCCAGCATCGCTGGGTCATTTTCAATGTCTTAGTCTAAAGTCCAGCTTTAAGAATAGATATAGCAACCGCCAAGGCGGTTAGGGTATAGACTCGAAGTAGTCCCTTTTCTTGCGGAACGCTATCAACCCATGCCTAAACCCTATAGTTACGATCTCCGTAAAAAAGTCATCCAAGCCATAAAAC
>JBARZF010000542.1:0-3050 GCA_049649675.1 Rivularia sp. (in: cyanobacteria)
AATACCGATACGATGCAAGAGTTACGTAGTTTTAATCTCGCAAAACCCGGAAATATTGCTGTCGATAGAACAGGTAATTTATGGATAATCCAAAATAATCAAGTTGTAAATTATTCAAAACAAGGAAAGCCGTTAGCATATCGTATTTCTAATTTCAAAAATCCTAGCGCAGTTGCTGTTGATAATCGCGGTAGACTTCTAGTTGCAGAAAATGGCGATCGCCAGCAAATTTTAGTTTACGATATTAAGAATCAGCCAAAACAGATTGGAACGTTTGGTGTCGAAGGTGGAATTTATGCGGGGATTCCTGGAGAAGTTAAAGATTTAAAATTCTACGGTATTTCGGGAGTTGGTAGCGATAGCTGGGGCAATATTTATGTTAGTAATGATGGTTTTGAGCGATCGGGAGTAGATTTACGTAGTTTTTCAGCATCGGGTAAATTACAGTGGAAGTTATTAGGTTTACAATTCCTTGATAACGCCGATGTCGATCCAGCAACAAACGGCTTGGATGTATATACCAAAAACGAACGCTTCACAATGGATTACAGTAAGCCACCTGGGAAAGAAGCAACTTATCAAGGTTATACATTAAACGCTTTCAAATATCCTCAAGATTTCCGCTTGCATATTCCATCAGACGCGCCTTTTGTACGTCGCATTCAAGGTAAAAAGTTTCTCTTCCTAACAGATATGTATGGTGGAAAGCTGCAAATTTACCGTTTTAATAAACAAACCGACGGTGAAATTGCCATACCTTCAGGAATGTTTGTCGGTACTCACCCAGAAGGTAAACCAGCTTTAGGCAGTGATTATCCTCCCTTTCAACCTAGTAAAGGCGAATGGATTTGGCGAGATAAAAACGGTAACGGTAAATTTGAAAGCAACGAATACGATAAAAGTGAAGATTATCCCTATATTGGTGGATGGTGGGTAGATAGTAAAGGCGACATTTGGAAAACGTTGCGTACTCAAGATGGTGTTGGAATTCGTCATTTTCCTTTACAGGGATTGGATAAAAACGGCAACCCCATTTACAGCTACAGCAAGATGGAGAAAATCAACCATCCGAAAATATTTGGAGACTTACGCAGAATCGAATATTTCCCCGAAACCGACACCATGTATTTATCCGGTTACACGCCAGATAATCCCGCAATTAACAGCGACTACGCCAAATTAATCGGCTCGGAAATCGCTCGTTACGACAACTGGAGCAAAGGAAATCGTAAACCAAGATATCGCATAGTGCTTCCTGTAGATAAAAGCGCACCTCCGGAAGTATTGAATCCAGCAGCAATGAGTATAGCCGGGGATTACGTATTTGCCGTCACCGTGAAGAAAGCCGAAGTTTACGTTTACGATGCCAAGACGGGAAGACAGGTAAAGATTTTGAAACCCGGTGCGGAAGTCTTCGGGGAAACTGGTTGGGTTGATATACCTTATGGTGTACGTGCTTTTCAACGTAAGAATGGCGAATATTTAGTATTTGTTGAGGAAGATGCCAAAGCTAAGGTAATGATGTATCGGTTTAACAGTTAGCAGTTATCAGTTAGCAGTGAACAGTTAACAGTTTGTAGTTTGTAGTTTGTAGGTTGGGTTAGACGCATTTTGTAAATATCGTTGCCAACTCAAAGTAATGAAAGCGTCGTAACCCAACATCAATTTGTCGGTATTTTCCAACATTCTACATTCTGTTAAAAATAATATTGCTTATCCACATTTATGATGTTGGGTTACGACACCAAAATATAAATTATCGTTACAATTCAAATTGCCTGCTCGTGTCTAACCCAACCTACGACTATATATAAAAGTTTGTAGGTTGGGTTAGACGCATTTCGGAAATAACGTTGCAAATTCCTTCGTCATGAAAGCGTCGTAACCCAACATCAATTTGTTGGTATTTTCCAACATTCTACATTCTGTTAAAAATAATATTGCTTATCCACATTTATGATGTTGGGTTACGACACGAAAATATAAATTATCGTTACAATTTAAATTGCCTGCTCGTGTCTAACCCAACCTACGATTGGTATATCTAACCTATACTATACATCGCTAGAAGCAATGCTAGAAAAACTGATAAAATACTTTGCATACGCAACAAAAGGTCATGTTACCAAAATACAGCTTATCCGGTTTTTGTATTTAGCCGAACTTTATGCTGTGAAATGGACGGGAAAACAACTTACTCAATTAGATTGGTATTATTATCATTTAGGTCCTTGGAATGAAAATATAAATACTGCTTTGGATAAAATGAATGGCAAAGAAATTAGTATAGAAATGGAATTCAATACAACATTTATTAAACTTGGTGTGAAAGCAGGAAATATCGACGATCTACAATTACCTCTAAGCTTAAAGTTGATGCTTAATAATATTAGAAGAGAATGGGCTGGTTCTGGACAAGATAAAATGATCCAGTTATCAGATTATGTGTATAGTACTGCTCCAATGGTTGAGGTTAAAGAGAAACATAAACCAGAAGAAAAAGTTAAACTGAATTTACAATTAGAACGAGAAAAATTAGTTAGTGAATTGAATTAGGATTATCAAGTGGCTGGAAACAAACCTAGACAAGGTTGGATATATTTAATAAATCCCTACCGCGTATTTCTTCGTTGCAAACTCGATCATCTTCACTTTTATAATTTGGATAAACCGGATAACATTTCCTGTAAAACCGCTGATTGCAGGCAAATAATTAATTATAGTATGGTGTTTCGTAGAGAACAGCCTTATATTATCTGGGAATCCGGTAAATTTAAAAATGGTGTCAACTATATAGATACTTTTACTGCAATTCCTTTAGTTTTTAGTATGCGAGAAAGGGTTAAAGGTTTACCAACAGCTTATCCAATTAATCCTACAAAGAGTAATGGATTTGAAAAACAATCTTTTGCTTTAGCTCATCAGATATTCACTGTTGATGCAAGTTGTTTTAAAGATGATAGCGGTGATTGGTTAACTAGAATTGGACAAATAGGTAAGGGTGAAAAGCAAGCCATAGAAGAACGTTTAAAATATTTTTTAGATATTCA
>JBARZF010000543.1:0-10131 GCA_049649675.1 Rivularia sp. (in: cyanobacteria)
ACCTGTATTTGGATCTTTGCTAACGAAAGTACTAAATACAGTTGCCATTACCACCGTCATCGGACCTGTTGGGCCAGAAATTTGGGATGGGGTTCCACCAAATAAGGCTGCAAAAAAACCGATGAAAATAGCACCGTAAAGCCCCATAATTGCACCATCTTTCGGTGAAACTGAAACCCCAAATGCTAGAGCTAACGGTAAAGCAACAATTGCAGCAGTTAAACCACCAAACAAATCTCCTCGCAGGTTCCTAAAATTTAAGCGGTGAACAAGTTGCATAGAGATTACGAGTTATAAAATAGGTATTGGGAATTGGGCTTTATGGCATTGGCTAACAAGTATTTAAACCTTTTTATCCCAAGTCAAAGTCTACACTTACATCGCTTTAATTGCGTTGGAATCATAAAAGGGTTCTAAATTCTTTAATATAAATCTATTCATTTATACAATAAAATCCTATTTCGCTATAAATTTGAATAAAGTCTATAGCGAACAAATTTAAATTATATTTTAGTTATAGAAAATACTTTCGTATCTTAATATCCCCTTCAATGTCCTATTCACAAACTAAATTCCGCAACACTATCTTCATCAACCTCTGTATTTTCGCCTATTTTACTGGGTTTAAATTCTGAATCATTAATTATCTGACTTAAAGTCATTTGCGGATTTTGATGCAAGATATTTAACACGCTGATAAAATCCCGAACAATTTCGCCGGGAGTTAGTAAAGCTTCAGCCCCCAAACGGTTAATAATCTCTTTGACAAACTCTTTCAAATCATTTTTATTTAAAGCTTTTTGATAATTATAATTAAGTGCGTGAATGTCAGCTAATTTCTCTAATAAATTCAATATTTCTGATTCACTTAAAGGATTAAGTTTAATTGCTGGCCCGTTATATTCCTGTACTCCTGCTTTGGCTACAAAACGACTTTCTTTAGTACGTCTTCGCCAAGCGGAATCGGAAAATAATCCCCTCGAAGGATCTTCTAAAAACTTCACTGTTCCACCGACAATCACTCCAAGATGTTCGGCTTTACACTGCATTACATCGTTAAAAATTGCCAACAGTCTACTATAGTTTTTTTGGCGACTTGCTGTAGGCGATATCTGATATAAATGCACTGCTTCATCTAACAAAACTAAAAGCCCTTTGTAACCAATTTCTGCAACAAATTTGGCTAACAACTTAACGTAGTCATACCAACTTTCATCGTCGATAATTACTCTTACTCCCAAAGCCGTTTTTGCTTCGGTTTTAGTATTAAATTCTCCTCGCAACCACTGCAATGCTGCATTTTTTAAATCGTCATCATCTAAACGATACCCTCTCCAATAAGCAATAATTACGCTACCAAAATCAAACCCGTGGACTAAATCTTCTATCTGCTGAACTACTTCTCTAATTTTCTTTTCTACCGTATCGTCAAAACCCTCGTCGTTGGGCTTCATCCCGCTTTCTTTGACTACTTCTTGCTGAATTTTATTAATCCATCCTTCCAAAATCGAAACAAAAGCACCACCATCGGGACGAGTTTTTGTCGCAAGACGACTCATTAATTCTCGGTAAGTAGCCAAACCTTGATTATTACTTCCCGCCAATCGTCTTTCTAAAGATAAATCGGCATCGGTAACGACAAAACCCAACTCCATCGCTTGATTGCGAACAAGTTGCAGCATAAAGCTTTTACCGGAACCATAATTACCAATTACAAACCGAAATGCTGCTACTCCTTGGGCAACATCCTCGATGTTTTGCAAAAGGCTTTTTAATTCTTTTTCCCTACCCACCGCTATATGTTGCAATCCAACCCTAGGTACTACCCCCGCACCCAAAGAGTTAATTAAAGCAGTAGATACTTTTTTGGAGATTTTAGGCTTCATGGGATTTTAGATTTTAGATTTTAGATTTTAGATTATGCGATCTAATTATTATTAGATTATTAAATTCAATAATTGTAGGGTGTGTTGTCGCCGAGCGCAACGCACCATTATTGTGGCTAAAAATTAAGTTGTTATTATATCGATATTTCGGTGCGTTAGACTGAAGTCATAACGCACCCTACAAAAAATATTTATGAGGTTGCGCGGGAAAGTTATAAATAAGACCATAAGACTTTCGAGAACCCCCTAAATCCCCCTTAAAAAGGGGGACTTTAACCCCCCTTTTTAAGGGGGGAAGGGGGGATCAAATCACTAATGAGATTACAACAGATACTTTTCAAACATCCTCTAACCCAACCTACAATATTTTCCCTGTTCCCTACTTAGAAGCCTGTTTACTTGTCACTTCTTCAGAAATCATAATCATTTGTTGAATATTCTGCTGATATTCTTCATAGATTTTGGGAATATCATTACTTGTTGAAATTATTAATTCGCCAATTGTATCAGCCGCGCGTTCGTTAATGGAATCAATTAGCAAATTTGGCATTGTAATATTTTCTTCAGCAATATTCTTAATCGCATTTTTTACTTTAACTTGTTTCAAAATGACTTTTAATACCTCAATCTCATGCTCTGGTAAACTTTCTAGAAAATCCGTCCATTCTTTAGATAAACCTGGCGATTGACTCGGTGCTTTCTTTGCTGGCTCAATGGAAATTGTTTCTATCAAATCAGCAAAAGGAAATGCTTCTGTTTCTTCTTGGGCTTCTGCTTGAATAACGGATGGCTGCGGATTTAGCTTTTCTAATTGTTGCAGTAATTCCCAAACTTGATCTTGCAATACGTCTCTTTCTTCTTGGAGTAATGATGTGTGTGTCTGCAACTGTTCTAATAGCTTGCTCTCTTCTGCTTTCTGAGCTTTTAATAATTTTATATCGGCTTTTAATTTTTCTTGTTTTTCGTTTCTACTAGAAGATAGCTCAAGAGACTTTTTATTTTCGCTTTCTAATTCTTGAAGCTGTACCCGCAATTCATATAGTTTCTCTTCTAACTGAGGCTTTAATCTATTTAATAAAGTTAAATTATTTTCTAATTCTTCCTGCTCTTGAAGAAGTTCGCCGATTTTTGCGTGTAATTGAGTTATTTCAGATTTCGATACATTACAATTTAACTCCAAACGCCGCTTTTCCGCTGTAATATTAGCAAAAGATTTGTTTGCTTCTTCAAAAGATTTCTCTATCTTCTTAATTTCATTTTGTAAATTAATGACTTCCGATTCTAAATGTTTTTTCTGAAGCGCAAAGGTACTTAATTCTCGGTTGAGTGAATCTCTTTGATTGCGGCGATCGGTTACTTGATGTTGCAGTTGATTCGATTCAGTATGCAAAGCACGACGTGTAGCTTCTAATTGATGAACTTCTAAGTTAATACCGTGCTGTATATTTTCTAGTTCATGAATTCGCTTATGAAAGGAATCTATTACCAGTGATTCATGATTTCTACGTTTCTTTTCTGCTTTTTTATCTACAAGAAATGTTGCCGTATACGTAGCAAGTATAGTTATGATACCCGTAATCAAGGCATTATAAAAATTCCACCAGGTGAAAACTAAAGTCAATCCGAAGCTCACCCCGAAGGCAACTATACCTATAATAAATCGATTGCTGACCATATCTTGCGTGTCGCTTGTTTTTAGCATAATTTATTTATCAAAATATGTTGCCGCTGTATCAAACCTCACATATGTTGTTTAACCCCCCGATGCAATTATTTTACTTATCAACTTAAACAGAAGTATAAAAGAATAGCTAACAAGTCAATATATCTACTTAAAAATAATATTTATTTATATTTATTTATTTTGATTTTTCTGTTTCGTTTTGAGCAATTGTGTTTTCACCCTTCAAAAAATCTACAAATTGTCGTGCAGTTCTTCCGGAACGTCCGTTATGACGAGTCGCCCATTGCAAAGCTTGATGAGATAGTTCTTCTGTACTAACTTCGATGTTAGCTAATTTAACCAAATGTTGGACAATTTGTAAATAAGATGATTGAGAAGCGGGTTCAAAAGTCAGAGTTAAACCAAAGCGATCGCTAAATGAAAGTTTTTCCTGTACGGTATCCCAAGAGTTAACTTCGTCGGCATCTTTGGGTTGAGGTCTATCTGCAAAAAATTCTCGAATCAAATGACGACGGTTAGAAGTTGCGTAGACTACAACGTTTGTTGGTCTTGCGGTAATAGTTCCTTCTAAGACAACTTTAAGAGCTTTGAAAGCATCGTCATCTTCCTCGAAGGAAAGGTCATCAACGAATATGATAAATTTTTGTGGCTTATTCCGCAGATATTCAACTATTTGTGGTAAATATTTCAATTCAGACTTTGCGACTTCTATCAATCTTAAATTGCGGTGTGCGTATTCATTTAATAAAGCTTTGACTAAAGAAGATTTACCGCTACCGCGACTACCGTAGAGTAAAACGTTTAATGCTAGTTGTCCTGACAATAAAATTTCCGTATTTTTGATTAAAGTTGCTTTAGGGGACTCATAAGCCACCAGTTCATCTAACTTTACTTTGTCAGGATAGCGTATACCTTCTAATTCTCCCCGCTGCCAGCGAAAAGCTTTATATTCTGCGAAGATCCCCGTACCATATTGCCGATAAAACGCTGTTAAATCTTCCACAGCATCAGTCCAATCTGACAAAGTTCGTAATTTTTCTATCAGCGGTAATTCGTTGGCTTCTATTTTTTGCTGTTCTGTATACCATACCACCGGCAAAATGGGTAGATGGGCAACAGACTGCACCCATTCACCAAGAGTTGCAACGCTGCATTCATGAAAGCTCTGCAAAACCTGTAAATCGTGTTTAGCTGCACAAATTAAAGCAGTCGGTAAATTTTCTAATCGAGAGCGATCGCTAAAAGGATTTTCTGAAGTCAAGATTTGAGAAATCAGATATTCTTCCCAGTTTTGATTTTTAGTAGCCAAAATTTTGAAAAAATCGCCGTAAGCCTGAAGGCAATCTCTGGCTTCAGCATTAGGGTAGCGTATAGCCTGCAATAAGTTAAGAAAAGCTTTACCTACTTCCCCTTCAAACACAGACTGGTAAAGTAAAAGAGAAGCTGCTTGGCGCTGGAGAAATTGAACCGATTCGATCGCTTGATTATTCATTTATTAAAGGGAGCAGGGAACGGGGAACGGGGAACGGGGAACGGGGAAGAATATTATGGTTAATTTTCCTTCTACGCATAGGACAATAACTGCAATCTACACAGGTTTTAACAAATGCAAAGTATTATAGCCGCTAGTTTATACGGTATTTTATCAATTATCGGTGGCATCATCGGTTACCGCATTGCAGGCAGCAAAGTTTCTCTGATAAGTGGAACAATTAGCGGTTTATTGCTGCTGGTTGCTGCTTACGTGCAATTACAGGGACAAGCTTGGGGTCTAACTTTTGCTGTTATTCTTACGAGTATCTTGGTAGTTGTTTTTGCAGTTCGGCTCGGCAAAACACGTAAATTTATGCCCGCAGGATTGATGGTTTTTTTAGGTTTGGCAGCATTAATAGCGATGTTTTCTCAATTAGTTTTTAGTGCTTAATTGGTTTGTAGTAGCGCCATCTTCGCCTTTATATTCCGAATTTAGAGGTGAAGACGGCGCTACTACGAACCTTGAGTGCCCATCATAATTAATAATTCTTCAAAAATGTCTACATAGGATCTGCAAAACAAAACTGTTCGCCGTCGTACCCGCTGGTAAAGTTGCTACCTATGGACAAATAGCAGATTTAGCAGGAATTGATGGTCAAGCGCGTTTGGTTAGATACGCAATGTTTCAGGTAGATACAGCGATTAGAAGCACATTTCCTGGCATCGAGTAATTAATGCTTTGGGTGAAATTTCTGATTCAAACTTGCGATCGGGAGGAGATAGGAAAGCATTCTTCATTTGTTAGAGCAAGAAGGAATTAAGTTCAACTCAAAAGGAAAAGTCAATAGAGAGCAGTTTCAATGGGAACCTAAATTTGACGAGGAATTAGGAGTTAAGAGTTAAGAGTTAAGAGTCAGTTGCTAATAATAATTTCTACCCCTCTACCCCCTCTCCCTATTGCTAATTAATTCCTTATTGCAAATAATTATAGGTATCGAAATTTTTCTAAGTGGTTTTTATTGTCGAGAACATTGTGCGAGAGCGTTTTTGATGAAGTTTTGATTTAGTTATAGTAAATTTTTTCTATAGGAATAAAAGTACAAGTTATCTAGTTTTTCGTCGTGGGTTAAATGTATACAAATGTAACGATATGAGAAAAATATGTAACTATTCCGCTATCGGTAATCTGAGAAAGTTGATGGTTTTGCGTAGAATTTTGGGTATAGAGGATTGTTGATAGTCTGGCGAAGCAATTATTAGGCTACGCAAAAAGAAAAATATTTGTATTCTTCCGGAAAGTATGCAAAAGTAATTGTACTCCTAAACTGTTAGCTGTTGTATTCAATAATTATATTAATGTTTGTTAATGGCACGGCTGTTCAAAAACGTAATCTTGGGAAACGAACAGGCATTAAAAGGTTAAAGCACAAATTTCTATATTCGCGTAAGTAAAAATTTGAATAATAATAAAGATTTCACCATGCTTCAAATGTGAAATTTAAAGCGACAGTAAAAATAAATTTGGCAATTTGGCAAGTATTTGTCAGGGAAATACGATATTAATAAAGCGTAGTCATAGTTTTTTTAAGATTCCCGAAAAAAGGGGCTTCGCTGGGGAATGCTGCCACAATTAAAGCCAAAACCAAACAAAGCTAATTTTAAAGGAATCTAAGGAAGTAACAAATAAATGAAACTTTCACTGTCTTCTCAAAACGTTATCCAGTACCTGCAAGAAGCAGGTCTGAGTAGCTCAGAAGATGGCGCAACCGCCGATGCAGATTTGCCACATAGTAGTAGCCGCAAGAATTTAAATATACTGGTTACTAAGAGTGGCGATCGCAAGCTTTTGGTAAAACAAGAACTAGCCCAAGAATTTAACGGTATCCCCCATGAATTCTTTAATGAATGGCTGTTTCACCAGTTGCTTGAATCTTTACCTGTTCTCGGCAATATAAAAGCGTTATCTCCACTAGTAGTACATTACGATGAGGAAAATTCGATCCTCGTGCGTAATTACCTTTGGGAATACCAAGGGTTGGAAAGCTATTACAGGCATAACCTATATTTTCCCCCAGAATTAGCAAGTTCGATTGGCAATACTTTAGCAGCATTACACCGTGCAACTTTTAAACGGCAAAAGTGCCGCGATTTTATGGCTACTGCTCCAGCTGGGCAGATTCGCTATCAGTATTTCAATCCGGCACAGGGTGTAGATTTCCTAGAACCCTCTATTTTTGGGAAAGTTAACAGTGCGGGACTTTCGTTTTATTCTCACTATCAAAGCCACGACTTTTTAGAGTCTGCGATCGCGGATTTAGCTTCTGCGTATAATCCTTGTTGTTTGACTCACAACGATTTGAAACTAGAGAACGTTTTAGTACATTCTCGCAGTTCAAATTTGAATAACGCACAAGTCAAGATGATTGACTGGGAAGCTTGTGCTTGGGGAGATCCCGCTTACGATTTGGGAACTTTGCTAGCTGGTTACTTAAAAATTTGGTTAGAAAGTTTAGTTGTAGATTCCACTTTGGATTTAGAAGAGTCTTTGGAATTAGCGGCTATTCCGCTGGAGATGCTTCAGCCTTCAATGTTGGCTTTAACTGAGTCTTATCTTAAAGCTTTCCCAATGATTTTAGAGTACCGTAAAGATTTCATTCAGTCGATTGTCAAGTTTGCCGGTTTAGCATTAATCAATCAAATCCAAGACAAGATTAACAGCCAGCAAAACTTGCATCATACTAGTTTAATCGCTCTAGAATTCGCTAAAAATATCTTAACCAGAACTCCCGAATATGTAATAGACATTTTTGGTAAATCAGAATTACAAATTCTCAAACCATTTGTAAAAACTGCCAAAGTACCCGTGGCTGAAAGGGAAAATAATTTAATTCCTCTTTTCTACGAAAAAACCCGCTTGCGTGGGTGTTAGTTAGGAAGGCAATGAGCATTTACCAATAAACAGTTAACAGTAACCAGTCACAAATGGTTGCTGTTAACTTTTCTTTTCTATCAAGGGTTGCATTTATTTTTCATAACTTATAATTCATAAATTTCGATAAAACCACCATGATAGCTTCTTCTAAAACATCTTTCTCAAAGACTTTCTTAGATATTATCAGTCAGATTCAAATAGAATCTAAATTTTCTATTTATCATTTAGACTATCAACCTTTTAGTTTGCCTCCCTTGATGGCAGAAACGCTTGAAAAAACTTCTACAACATTACAAGACAAATATCTTACTTTACTGCTGCGAAACTTTTTATACGGTATTTATTACAACAACTCGCTAAAAAGTGTTTTAGCCGCAAATACCACTAATCCCAATCTTTTATTACATCAAGATTTGGAAAACAATTGCGTATTTGAAATCGATTGGCAGTTTTACAATCAATTACACCAACACAATTACAGTACGGGCTACTTAGATTCTGGCTGGCGGGTGTTACGGCAAGAACCCGATGGAAGCTTGGCTGTAACTAAAGATGGTTTAACATTGCACGTTGAAGAGAGTTATTTAGAACCCGACGCATTATACAGTAGAGTTGATGACTTAATTGATATCCGACTACCGAAAAATCGTTTAAATAACGGCTTCTATTTAGCAATGAGTAACTCAGGTAAACAGCAACAAAACGATATGCAAAATGCCTGGAGTGAATTAGAAGTTGTAAGTATATTTTTCAACTTAAATCCTCAAGGTGTTATTGCTTTGATGGGTAGTCTTACAGAGAAATTAAACTCCGTTGAAATACCCTTCAACTTTCAAGTTCCCCATCATCCATTAGGTTGCGATCGCTATGATTCGGGGATACTTAATTTTCAACGTCAAGATTACCCAGCTATCCAAGAATTGCTTAAAGATATTTACGCAGTTAATCAAGCTTATTTTCAACCAGAAACACCATTATTCGCCAAGTATTTAGCACCAGGGTTAAGTTTAGCCGAACAACCTTTAGAAAAACCTCTTAACAAGCAGAGCTTCGGTGTAAATCGCTGTCAAATCATTGCAAATGCTTTATTTGAAGCTTGGGAAAAAGACATTGATTCCCCCGAAGAAAAATTAAACATTATTTGTCAGCATTTTGCTTGGAAGTCAATTGATTTAGAGCATCCTTATCTTAATCCCAACTCGGAAGATATTTATAATTGGTAATTGGGAATTGGTAATTGGGCATAGGGCATGGGAGAGAGGGAGAGAGGGGGTAGAATTTTTTAACAACTAACAACTAACAACTAACTCCTAACTCCTAACCTTTGACCTTTAACCTTTAACCTTTAACCTTTCTAATGTCTTTCACATACAATCGCACGATTCGCTTTCAAGATACCGATGCTGCTGGTGTAGTTTATTTTGCGAATGTTTTAGCTATATGCCATGAAGCTTATGAAGCAGCTTTAGAATCGTTAGGAATTGATATCAAGCAATTTTTTACAAATCCATCTACTGCTTTTCCCATTATTCATGCTGATGTTGATTTTATGCGCCCAATGTATTGCGGCGATAAATTATTTGTTAATGTGACTCCTTTAAGAATCCGCACCGAGCAGTTTGAGATTGATTATCAAATTTATATAAATGACAAGTTAGCAGCTAAAGCAATGACTCGTCATGTTTGTATTGATGCAGCAACTAGAAAAAAGATTGGATTGTCAGCAGAAATAGTGAAATGTTTGGAAAGATTGCGTTAGTAAGAAATCGCCCTCACCCTCGAAGGTTGGGGGTGATTTAAGGAAGATTCTTCGCATTCCATAGCAATATCATAAAGCTTTTGACGATTAATTTTACCTTGAGAATTACGAGGTAACGACTCAACACAAATCCAATTTTTAGGAATTTTATAGTTAGTTAGTTTCTCTTTAAGTAAAACTTGAATTGTTCTTATTTTATCTTCATAAATTTGTTCTAATGCGGGCATATTGTCTGCTTGATAATTAAAATCTAATTTTTCTAATTTAGGAACATAAACAGCCGTTACAACTTGTCCCCAATGTCGATCGGCTACACCAATTACACAGACATCAGCCACCATCCCGGTTGCTCTAATTACAGCTTCAACTTCTACAGGATAAACGTTTTCTCCACCTG
>JBARZF010000544.1:0-9993 GCA_049649675.1 Rivularia sp. (in: cyanobacteria)
TTTTAACATAAACCCGGCTTGTAATTCATGAGCGAAAATGCGGTGTGGCTATGCCTCCCGCATTATTCGCATCCCGACACCTCCCTTACGGGTAGGTATGGGACTTCTTACAATTGAAAGTTAAAGATTTATTTTCTTATGGAACTTCGCTTTTTATGCTTTTATAATAGCGGCGTTGAACTTTCTACCGTTGAAATATAAAAATTGATTTGTGACGCGAAATTAAGAGGAGACGTAGCAATGCTACGTCTCTAAATTATTAATCAAACATTAACAAATTCCCGTACTTCCACAACTTCCCCAGTCAAACTAAATGGACGCACCACGGTAATTTTCACTTTCACAATCTTCCCTTTCAACTCCTTAATATCACCAGTAAAGAAGGTAAGACGATTTCCACTGGTACGCCCCATTACTTGATTTTTATCTTTGGGATTCTCATCTTCAACCAATACTTCTTCAATGCGCCCCATGTATCTTTCCGAACGTTCGGCTGCTTTAACATTTACAAGATGATTTAATCGCTGCAATCGATCGCTTTTGACTTCTTCGCTCAATTGTTCTTCCCATTCCGCAGCTGGTGTATTTGGACGCGGTGAATATGCAGCAGTGTTCAACAAGTCGAAAGCAATATCTTCTGTTAATTGCATCGTTTTTTGAAACTGTTCTTCCGTTTCCCCAGGGAAAGCTACAATTGCATCGGCAGTAATTGAAGCATCTGGCATATACTCGCGAACTTTATCAATAATTCTGCGGTACTTTTCATGGGTATAACCCCGTGCCATCCGTTTCAAAACTTCGTTATCTCCCGATTGGAAGGGGATGTGAAAATGCTCGCAAACTTTGGGTAATTCGGCGCAAGCTTTAATTAATCTTTCCGTAAAATAACGGGGATGAGATGTAGCAAATCGAATTCTTTCAATTCCCGGTACGTCGTGGATGTAATACAACAAATCCGTCAAAGTGTTCTGACGACGACCTTCCGGTGTAATTCCAGGTAAATCTCTGCCGTAAGCGTCAATATTTTGACCGAGTAAAGTAATTTCCTTATAACCTTGTCTTGCTAACTCTTCGATTTCAGCGCGAATTGCTGACCGTGTCCGCGACTGCTCTACACCACGCACCCCAGGAACCACGCAATAAGTACAGCGTTCGTTACAACCGTAAATTACATTCACCCAAGCAGTTACCTTACTATCGCGACGCGGTTTGGTAATATCTTCCATAATATCCACCGGCTCGGTTGCCACCACTTGAGAGCCAGCATACACTTCATCAAGCAAATCTTTTAAACGGTTAGCGTGTTGAGGCCCCATTACCAAATCCAACTCCGGAACCCTTCTCAATAACGTTTCTCCTTCCTGCTGCGCCACGCAACCCGCTATTACCAAAGTTAAATCCGGCTTTTTACGCTTCCGTTTCGCTTGTCTGCCCAAATAAGAATAGACTTTTTGTTCAGCATTATCTCGGATAGAACAAGTATTGCAAATAACTATATCTGCATCGTATTGGTCTTCCGACCACTCAAAGCCCATGTCTTCTAAAATGCCAGCCATGCGTTCTGAGTCGGCTTTATTCATCTGACAACCGAAGGTTGTAATGTGGTACTGGCGTTTGGTGGTCATTGGTAATTTTAGTTTGCTAATGTAGGATTTACAGATTTTATTATCAATTTTAATCAAGTATTCACGATAAATAAAATTATCATAAATAGGAATGGCCGCAACTGGCACATTTTTCCTGTTCTGGGTGTGTGACACTTTGAGCTATCTTAAAGGTAATAATAAGGATTGTAGTATCACGCACCAACCGGCATTGCTGAATTCAGATATGAATAGATGTAGAGACGCAAGGCTGCAAAACAAGCGTCTCTACAAGGGTTTGGTTTATCCAAAAAAATAATTATGACTAGGAAATTTCAGGGAGAAAAAACCAGAGATGTGAACTCCTTCTTTCAGTGCATTTTAAGCATAAAAAAGAAAGATAGATAACACAATTTCTCAACTTTACACCTTCATAAGTTCGTTAGATTGCGATGCTGCTTGTTGTCTATTATTATCCTGCTCTCCTTGAGATTCTTGTGTCTGATTATCACTATTACCTTCTACTTGCTTGAGATGAATTTTATTCACCTGCATAATAAAGTTTTCGATTGATTTCTTTGCCTTGTTTTCTTGTTCCTCTTCGTTCATTGAGTCATAGCAGCGATACAATGGAGTTATTCCTAAGACAAATTTTTCTTGTTCTGCTTCTAATAATTCAACGGTTCTGTTAGCAGAAATCCAAGTTTCCTGAAGGGGAAAGGAAGTGACAACACTAGCCACTATAGAAGCAACAGCAGGAAAAATCACAGGGAGCCATTTTAGCCAATTTTGATTAGCTTGCAATTTGTCTACCAATACTAAAATGGGTGTAATCCCAGATAAGACAACTGTTCCTATTTGCAAAATATAGTAAAGATTTCTTGATTGTTTTCGAGTTTTCTTGTAATCATCAATCAATTCTTGTGCATACTCTAAAGCCTTCTCTCTGGCTGGTGCGATTAGATTATTGATTGGATATTTCCGGTTATTTATGAGATATAGATCGGCTTTTTTCTGGATAACATTTTGATAGGCAACTTCACGAGCAGCCTTAGACATTTGTAGATTGATCAGGAACAGAAAAATAAATATAGCCAGAGAAATCCCATCAAGAATTACAATTTTTGGATTTTCTGGAAGAATAAAAGTAATGATACCTGAACCGATAAAAGTTCCTAAGCATAAATACTCAAGTATCTTCCCAAAAGACAATATTTTTTGACTTGATGAAGATGAAGAGGATGATTGTCGCTGGGTATCGGACATTTCCGTTTGATTGTTTTGTTCAAAAGTAGTCATCTTCAGTAGTTAATTTAGTTAATCAATTTACAATTTTATCAACTATATTATACGATCCCTCTAAAAACTTTATTATCTATTCCAGATTTAACCAATTCTTTTTTGAAGTCAAAGGCTTTTAAAAGCCCCCAATGCAACCTCCATACATGATTTACGCACTTTTCCAAGTACCATGAAAACCTGGAGGAATTACACTTGGTAAACTCAATTTACAAACGGGTTTTTCATTTAACCTATCCGCATCAAATATCCATAATTCGCTACGATCGGAATTTCCATCATAAACAACCGTCAAAATAAAACCATTCGCGTAAATTGGTTCTGAAGGATAAAGATTTTCGCCAAAGTTTGCTTCGATAATAGTATCCGTTTGATGGTCAAAGCGAGCAATACTATTCAATATCTCTTTACTAATATCCGTACCTTCCTTAACCGTGGAAAGATAAGTAAATCGAGAAGATTTTCCCACATTTTGCTGCGGTACGATCGGAAATTCGCAATGTCGATCGAATAATGTTTCTATATTACTAACTTTCCCAGTTTGCGGATTTAAACTAACTCGCGCTAACTTACTTTTGGAAGCTGTATGAGTTTCACCTGTGGGAACTTCTTTAAGATATTGATTGGTTTGAAAGTCTTCATAACTAGCAATATCGACAATTACAGCACCGCTATCATCTATATAACCATTAGAAAAATGCCATTGAAACCAAGGTTCTGTTTCGCTACGGCTGATAATATCTAAAGTATCGCGATCGCAAACTAAAATTTGAGTTCCTTTACTTGGCTGCCATTCCAGCGCATCGCTATAGCAACTCAATCCAATTGCTGGCATTAATAAATTTAACCGCACCGGAGGAATAAAAAAGATTAAATATCCTCCTGCTAAAACAAAATCATGTAATAAAGGTACACCATCTAATTGATGTGCAGCTTTCTTGATAATCTTTCCTGTAGCATCGCTTTTGTAAATATTAAGCGTTGAATTTAACCCAGGTGAAACACCAAAATTAAAAATTTCCCCCGTCTCAGAATCAACTTTCGGATGTGCCGAATAAGCTCCACCATCTAAACCATCTAAATCATCTTTCCCGAAAGTATCGAGATTATGTAAATCCAAAGCATGGGGACTGGCACCTTCCCACAAAGCCAAAAGTTTATCCGGTAAAGCCAAAACCGAAGTATTTGCAGCATTTTTAATTGGCTTCAACCACTGATTCCAAACCGCTCCCGGTGCTGTCATCCCATAATTACCGTAAAGCAATTTTCCTGCACTTGCTTCTTCCTTAAATCCTTCAGTTTGGACATAACGGTAAATCGCTGAAGCACCCCCCTTAGTCCCTTGTGAAGGGGGGAGATTTGAAGTTGAATTAAAATGAACCGCAAGAATTGCACCATCTCCATCAAACCAGTGTCCTACAGAAATACCACCACGTTCCAACCTTCCCGGCCCGTTGCGATAAAGGGTACCATTTAAACTTGCGGGTATTTCACCTTCAATTATTGAAAGTGGAGTTAAAGGAAATTCCGTTGCAGGCTTTTGAAAAGCTTTAGCCCAAGCTTTTTTTGAGGACTTTTGAACTGTTTGCATATTAAATTAACTTTAAGCAGTTATGCAATAATTTTAATATTTAACTCTTCTAATTTGCAGATAAAAAAACTATATCTCTTTATTTCTTTCCTCCGCGCTCTCTAAGGCTGATTCTATACAAGAGCTATCTCATGCGGGATATCATTATGCTTTTGAACCAATTCCAAGGCTTGCAGAAAGATTAAGAAAAAAGTTTCCTAAAACTAATGTTATGGAGACTGCTTTAAGCGATTCCGAAGCTGAATAGGATTTTTGCTACGTTGTCAATTCACCTGCATCTTTGTTGTTTGAAGAAAGATGTTTGGAATAGTCATATTTCTGATGCATTAACAGAACGTATTGCCGTAAGAACCAAAAAGTTAGACACCACCCATTTGGTATTAGTTTAACGTACTACTTACTGATAAACACATAAGAGCAAACTCTTGTCAAGTGCTGAAAGTACTAAACTATTTAAGTGTACTTAGCTAATAGTACTGATTGCTTGTGTGAGTAAAGACACATTAAATTTAGGAAAAAAGATACAAGTTTTTAATCGGAATATTTTTTACTATTTTAGTTATCCACTCGTTTTGGAAACATTAATTATGAATTTGAATAAAGTTTCAGCAGGAATATTAGTAATGGTATCCTTGGCAATTACTGCATTGCCTGCATCTGCGAGTCCTTACCGTACTTCTAACAATATTGGTCAAAGAAATAAAGTTGTTAATGTAGTTAAATCTAGAAATGTTGTCAATGTTCAACGAAGAAACAATCAAAATCAATTCAAAAAGGTTTGCACTACAAAACGTGTTCGAGTCAGAGGACGTATCAGAAATGTTCAACAATGTAAATTAGTTAAAGTACAAGTACGTCGCAATCGCAGGTAGAAAAATTTTCCTATAACTTTTTAATTCTTCGTTGCATTAAATTCTCAAAATCGTGGGACAGATAGGCTATCTGTCCTACGTTATGTGTTGAAATCAGAAATAAGTTAAACTCTTGCTGTACGCTTATACAAACAAAAAAACCTCGGGTTCTCAATCCGAGGTTATTAAAAAAAAACCAAATGTCTACCGTTTTTAAAGATGTTGAAAATTTCAAATCTTATTAATTCACATCAAAGCCATATAAACCGAATTTTTGTGAACTTATGTAAACAATCTTAATGAAATCATTACATAATGTCAATCAGGCTTGACACTGAATTGTTTTGTATATATTTGATGAATTCTAAGTATATTACGATTCATGGGAGAAGGGGAGATGGGGAGAAATAAGAGAATTTGCGACTTTACCTTATTCTTAGCAGGGAGCGAGACGCTCCCACTACACATTTCCAACTTCTAAATCCTAACTGATAACTGCTCACTGCTAACTGATAACTGTCTCAATCGCTTTTGCAGCATCGTCCGTAATTTCTGTTACCAGACGAAATGGGAATTCTTCGGTGGAAGCAATTTGAGCGTAATCTGCTGTAAGAAACACTTTATATTGATCGGCTTCTGGAGTCATTTGAGCAGCAAAGGCTAAAACAATAGATTTGACGAATTTACGAATATCAGCAGCTTTTTCCCCGATTACTTCACCACCTGTTAAAGGAGTATTTGGTTTTCCTTTCTGACTCACGGTAGCGCTGGGATCTTTTACGCTTAAATGCGTGGCTCCAACTATACCAACCAACCATTTAGGTGAGGGAATCTTGCCGAAACCAATTATTTGTTCGGTTAAGGCAGGGTTGGTTTTATCGGCAGAACTCGCTAAAACTAAAGTAGGGACTTCTACGGATTCCAAACCTGTTTCACCAAACATTAAAGAACTTGTAGGATTGAGAGCAAGTATCCTTTTTACTCGTTTGTCACGCAGTTGATAGCTATTTTCTGGTAATTCCTGCGCTATGCATTGTAAACCTTGCCCAAAGCTTAAAATCGCTAAGTTTTCCGTACAGCGTTTTCTGAGACTTTCTGGCTGCAAACGCGCTCCTGCGATGGATAAAGCTGTTCCACCACCGAAAGAATATCCCACTACCATTACTTTATTAGTTGCAAGTTTTCCTTGTAGAGGATTATCTGCTGTTTTATTGTGCTTTTCTAACTCATCTATTACAAAGCTGATATCTTGAGGACGTTCTAAAAACTCTTGCGGTTTTATAAGTCTAGTTTTACCGGCAATTGCAGCCTTGGTATTTGCTTCATTACTACCGGGATGCTCTAAAGCTGCAACTACAAAACCATAAGATGCAAGGTGTCTTGCTAAGTAGCGTAACTCGTTACGAACCGAACCCATACCGTGACTAAATACGATAACCGGCTTTTCTACACTCGCTATATTCGATGAATATATATCGACGGGAAAGTTTCGATCTCGTTTCTCATCGTTCAAATTTAATGTAAATTCTTCAACATCGCCGCTTCCCGCTTGAGTCGCATCCATTGGTAATGAAAGCTGGGGATCTCTACTCGCAAGTTGAGGTGCGATCGCACTCATAAATTGTTGAGTTTGCCAAAATGCTGTATTTAAATTTTTGAATACTTTAAATGCTTGAGATAAATTAATTTCTAAACGTTCGCCGGGATAAGCAGCAATAGAAGAAAGCAGAGAAAAACCTTTGGGTTCCCTAGCTCCCAATATTAAACTTTCTCTGAGGGCTTTTGCTCCCGCATCATCTTCTCGGTGTATCACCGTGGCTAAATCTTCTAAAATTGTCGCGCCAATTTGAGTACTAAGTAAATTAATCATAGCCGCAACATTAATCGGAATTTTTGTTCTCAAGGCTCCCACAATTAATTTGCGCTGATTTTCAGATAACTTATTGGTGTAAGATTTGAAACTATCAGGAAATTCGCCTGTTTTTGCGACGTTTTCTAATTCAGTAATCGAAATAGATTCCGCAATCGCACCGTAACGAACTACTACGGTTTCCGCTGCCTGCAATGGTTTATCTGTCAACTGTCCAATCATTAATGTACAAAATAAACTTACGAATATCTTTAAACTTCTCCCACTATATTTCATTTATATTTGTACTTTTATTAATTCATTTTTACGTAAAAGTACTGACAAAATACTTAAATAATATAATCGTGAGATTTTAGTTTTAGCTTATTAATTCAATCCATGACAACAATATAGAAACCCTGCATCCCAAGAATATTAATTGACAATAATCAATAAATCATGTTCCACCTCTACATACTAGGATTCAGGAAAAAATTAATATCTGTAAACATTGACATTTAACTAAATGCTTAAATACAATAGTTAAGTAATTGCTTAAATATATTTTGAGTAGATTTATGGAGAAAATTTGATAAATGCATTATCCAGCAGAATTTTAAAGAATATGCTCCTAATCTCAGTTATGGAGATAAGTCAAAATTTCCGTTCGTATAAAATCCAAAATCTAAAATCTAAAATCTAAAATCGGATGATATGAGCCGACAATCCGCGAGTGCAGATATTTTTCAAGCGATCGCAGATCCAACACGAAGGGCAATATTGGATTTATTGCTGAGTGGCGAACAACCTGTAAAGCAGCTAGCAGAACCTTTTGCGATCAGTTTACCGGCTATTTCTCAGCATCTGCAAATATTGTGCGAAGCCGACTTAGTAGAAATGCGTAAGTCGGGTAGACAAAGGTTGTATAAGTTGAAGCCAGAAGCATTGAAACAAGTGTCAGCTTGGATTGCTAATTACGAAGAATTTTGGCAAGAAAAACTTGATGCTCTGGGCGATTATTTGGAGGAAGATTGATGTTCAAATTAAACAAAGAGGTATTTTATCCCCATCCACCAGAAAAAGTGTGGCAGGTGATAACGAACAGCCGCGCTTTGGCTGCATGGTTGATGGAAAACGACTTCGAGCCGCGAGTCGGGTGTAAATTTTGTTTTTACAGTAAATCTTTACCGGGAATCGATACGAATATAAGGTGCGAAGTAATCGAAATTGATCAACCAAAGCGTCTGGTTTACACCTGGCAAGATTGCATGATGAGTCAGCCATCTATCGTTACTTGGACATTAAAAGCTGTTGAAGGCGGTACTCAGTTACGTTTGGAACATCGAATTAGAGAAACTGCTTTTACTGGTACGAGAAAGCCAGTTTATTCTCAAATGCAACCTGTAAAAGTAAAACCATCCCATAGTTTTATTCTTGAATCCTATTTAAATGGAGGATGGGAAGACAAACTTTGTAACCAACTACCGAAAATCATGACGTAGTTGTAGAGACGCGATACCCTTGCGTCTCTACATTTCCCGTACAACCTACCATATGCCTAATTAATATGACAGAACAAAATTTCATCGACACCAACAGCCAACAATGGGAAAAACTCCCCTCTTTTCCGGGGACAGAAATCCTCCCATTAGCTCAACCAGTTCCCCAAGGCTCAATTCATAAATTACGCATGAGTGCTGGTACGGTAATTCCGATTCATTCTCATCCTTGCGACGAGTATGTTTATGTTCTTGAAGGAACTATTGAAACTGGAGGAAAAGAGTGTCAAGCCGGAACATTTTGGTTTACTCCTGCTAATACTAAAAACGGTTCTCACAAAGCGATTACAGATGTAGAAATCATCACCATTCGCCTTGGTGAAATGGGAGTGTTTGAAAAAGATTAATTATAAAGACAGCAAAACAAAAAGTAAACATGGTGATAATTATGAGAGATAATCAAGAATTTCTGCAAAATTTATACGATGCCTTTAATAACCGTGAAATTGAAACAATTATCTCGTTTATGCGCCCGGATGTGAAATGGGCGAACGGAGTGGAAGGCGGTTTTGTTTACACACGCGACGCAGTGCGCGAATACTGGACTAATCAATTTAAGGCTATTCAACCGAAGCTCAAGACGCTAAAATTCGAGACGGATGAAAATAATCGAAACGTCGTTACCGTTCATCAAGTCATCAAAGATTTACAAGGTAATTTACTTGCGGATGCAACAGTTCAGCAAATCTTTACCATTGAGGATGGTTTGATTAGCCTTTACGAAATTGGCGAAACTGAAACAATTCAAGAGATGATTCAAAAGGCGAAAACCTCTGATAAACAATAGTAATGCTTCGATTATCAGTTTTATGAAAGTTTTGGTTATTGGTGGGACGGGTTTTATTAGCTATCAAGTTGTTCGTCAGTTAATAAATTCAGGACATGAGGTGACAGTATTTAATCGGGGGGAAACTAAAACAAATTTACCGCAAGCAGTTAATCAGATTATTGGCGATCGCCATCACTTATCAGATTATAAATCGGAATTCCAAAAGCTTGCACCTCAAGTAGTATTAGACATGATTCCTTACACTGCTAAAGATGCACGGGATGTAGTAGATACTTTTCAAGGTATTGTTCGACGAGTAGTAGCTATCAGTTCGGCGGACGTTTATCGCGCCCGTGATATTATTTGGCAAAGAGAGACGGGTATTATCGATCCTACGCCTTTAACCGAAGATTCTCCATTACGCTCTCAGCTTTATCCTTATCGTGGTCTTTCTGACGATCCTTTTGCTTATGATTATGACAAAATTCCTGT
>JBARZF010000545.1:0-2571 GCA_049649675.1 Rivularia sp. (in: cyanobacteria)
TTATCAAACAGCGAATGATAAAGTTGTGCAGCTTGTTTTTTCTCCGTACCAGTACCCAGTAAATCGGGTCTTCCCACATCTAAATTAAACAGCGTATCGCCAGTAAATAAAGCGAATGGTTCTTCACCTTGTTGGGCATCAAATATCTGCAAACATATGTGTTCTGGGGTATGTCCGGGTGTTTGCAAAACGCGCAGAGTAATTTTACCAAGCTGTAACTCATCACCTTCAATCAATTGCTGTAAATCAAACTGGTAATCATCGCTTTTCCCACCGTAAATCGTAGCTCCCGTTCTAGCTTTGAGTTCGTGGGAACCAGAAACAAAATCGGCGTGGATATGAGTTTCAATAATATGAGTAATTCTCAAACCGCGCTTTCTCGCCATTTGTAGATATACATCAGCATCCCGCTGCGGGTCAATTACAGCTACTACACCTGCGTGATCATCACCAATTAGGTAAGATAACTGAGCAAGTCCTGGTGCATTAATTTGTTCTAAAACTAGTGACATTGTATTTCTCCAGAGTTTAAGGTTTAGGATAAAGGTTTTTTTAGTCAATAGCTACTCTCTTTTCTTCAGAAGATTACTGATTATAAAACCGCAGAGACGCAGAGGACGCAGAGGAAAGAATTAAAGAGAGATAGTAAAAAAGATCGGTTATTTTAGAGCATATTGTAAGTAACAATCCAAAATCCAAAATCTAAAATCCAAAATTCCTTAAGCAAACTTTGCCCGTCGCAACATCACAGGATTAATTGCCACAATCGCCGTTAATAAACTGATCAATAATGCACCGATCGCCGGAGAAAGTAAAAACAGACCTTCCTTCTCGAACTGCATGATTATTTCTTGAGTGATGTTGTGCCATTGACTTATATTTATATATTGCACATGACTGTGAAAATCATGAATGCGCTGAATTTGGGGAAAATATCATCAAATCTAAAAACTATTCCATAAGTGCTTTCATAATCCTTATTTCTTCCTTCTGTGTCTGGACAATCTCCGTGCATAGCTCCTGAATACGCGCATCTGTCAGCGATGCTTGTTGACATACCAAAATAGCAGCAGCGTGATGTGGAATCATTGAGCGTAAAAATTGTTGATTTCCTACTGCTGCTTGGGTTCGTACCAGAGTCCAGAACAATAATATTGCTGCTGTTCCACCGATGAGAAGTGCAATGTTTAACTTCTTGTTTTTGTACATTGAACCCATCGCGAACAGCATGATTAGCAGCATTGTCGATACCATCAGTCCTGACATATATACTTGGTTAAGGCTGATGAATAAATTATCAAGCTCGTTAACCCGCGAAAGCATAATGCCTATCATTACGACGTAAGAGATTATCAGTGCAATCAGTAGGCTAATGTAAGGCTTTTTGTCAGATTTGGATTCCATTTTTTATACCTCCTTGTAAGTTTAGAGAACTGTAAGGCAAGGCTCAATCAATTATCAATTATCAAAAACCAATTACTATTTATTTCATTGGTAACTAATTACTGAAACAAGGCTTACCCTACTGTTAAAGTAAATAAATTAAATTAAACCAAACTAAACCAAATTTAAGCTGCGACAGCGGCAATTTTCTTGTATTCTTCTACACTGTCACGACAAGCTTTTGCACACTTTTTACAGTGTTCTGCATCATGCTTTTCGCATTCGGTGGCACAGGCTTCACAAATCTCTGCACAAGCACGGGCTAAGTGAGAAATGTAGCGCGAACCTCTTACCATGTATGTTGCAGCACTACGACAGATTTCTGCACAATCTAGGCAGCTACGAGCGCACTGCACCATTTCTGACATACCCATACAGGCTTCAGCACAGTGTTCGCATTCCACTACACAACGCATTGCAACATCAAAGCTAGATTGGTATTTTTCGTGAACTAAAAGCATAAATTTATTTTCTATTTCAACATGGACGCTTACACATTGATAGATAATTTCTCCTTTGTTTCGCGTCTATCATTAGTGTTAAATAAAATGTATATCAAAAGGAAGACAGCGATTTCATCCTGATTTCATATTTGTATGCTCTTACGCTTTTATAGGGAATACAGCGATTTCATCATCTTCGGGATGTTGTTTATGTTCAAATAAATTAATATTTAAAACATCGCACGATATTTTTTCCAAATAAAAGTCATTCATTTTTATTTTAAAATTCAAATTTTTGATATGTCCTAAATACCTATAATCACTACGTAAAGAACATATGTTCTAAGCCATTTCTATTTCATTAGAAATATGTATTCTACCAGAACCTACGTAAATACCGTAATACCGTTACTCTTTTCATCCACTAGATAAGCGTTTAAGCATTGTTTTTACTCCGCATTTTTATGCAGAAAAAAATTATTGGTATTCCATTGGATTGTCTTTGAGTGGATCGCAACGGAGTACCTTATTTGAATTACAATTTCTTCACTTCGGAATGCATTTAATATCAGAATCACCATAAGTAGGCGGTGAATGTTTGGCCACGTATTCCTCAAATACTTGTTTCAATTTGGGGGAGCTACTGCAATCAAACCCTAGCTTCTCGGCAGTTTCAAAAGCTTCT
>JBARZF010000546.1:0-23766 GCA_049649675.1 Rivularia sp. (in: cyanobacteria)
GCCAAAAAAATGTGCCAGTACTTATCAACTTGTGACAGCTAGGTGCAGAATGTGGGATAAAAAAACAACGAAGTCAAATACTAAAAAAACGCAGCATTTTTACCTGCTACGTCTAATTATTTACATAATGAACTACACTAATCCGCTTTGCTGAGATTAGTGTTTCCGATAACTAATCTCGCGAAAAAGGTTTCTGACGCTTCGCTTGGTAAACTTACCTGTTCGGAGTCCCGAAAGCCCTACTGGATAGCGGTTCGACCATCAGCGTCTAACGACGATAGTTCCTACCGCCGAGACTAAATATTTGATTTAGCCTAGAAATATCTAAAGGGAACAATACTACTTCTTAGATGCCGAAACTAGAATCGGGATACTGCCGTTAGCTGTATCGATTAAGGGTAGACTATTGCCGACTAGTCACCTAGTTGCCTTTATGCTACGGGTAGACTTCCTCTACGGCTCATGGGGTACTTTACGTTATGCCTCGCATTATTATCATACATTGAGTTGATAATTTTTCGGATATCGAATCCTCAAATTCTCGCGCTATCCTTCCCGGCGGCCGTTTCACTCTCGTTTAGGGACTGCCGCGCAATTGTTCAACGGTGCTTCATTGAAGTACTTAAATAACGCTGGGCAAAGCGAACCTTCCATATTTCCTTAGTTGAAGCGATACCAATTACCGATAATTTAGTTAGACTTTTTGTACTATTTCCGCTACAAATAATTAATTGTGGTAGAGAAGGAAGAAATGATAGCTCACGGAGTTAGAAGTTAATAAATCTAAACTGGTAACTGGTAACTGATAACTGATAACTGATAACTGATTTTATGTGCCGATTACTTGCTTATCTTGGTTCGCCTGAATATTTAGAAAGTTTACTTTACAACCACGAACATTCACTGATAACCCAAAGCTATAAACCCCAGGAAATGATGTCGGGAACTGTAAATGCTGATGGGTTTGGTGTGGGTTGGTATCATGCTCAAAAAGATACTGAACCCTTTACTTACAGAAGTACGCTACCTATTTGGAATGATGTTAATCTGCCGAGCCTCAGCCGTTATGTAGAGTCTGGGTGCGTAGTTTCTTATGTTCGTAGCGCGACTGCGGGTCAAGCACTTGATTTAAGTAATTGTCAACCATTCCAAAGAGAGAATTTATTATTTATTCATAATGGTAAAATTGATAAGTTTCGTCAGACGCTATACAGACCTATACGCAGTCAATTAAACGATGAAATTTATCAGTGGGTAAATGGAACTACCGATTCAGAGCATATTTTTGCTCTATTACTTAACGAGTTGCAAAGTAACCCCGGTAAAAGTTTAGAGCAAGCGATGCATCTGACTTTACTGAAGCTAAAAGAGTTAGTGAAACGCTATGACACCTACACCTCAGCTAATTTAGTTGTTAGTGACGGAAATCGTCTTGTAGCTTCTCGCTTTGGTACAAAACCTCCATCCCCTTCTCTCTATTGGCTGCAAAACGATCCAACTTTTCCCAACTCCGTAATCATTGCTTCCGAGCCGCTGTTTAAAGGTAATTGGAATTCGTTTCCAGAAAATAGCATTCTCAGTGTGGGAGAAGATTGTGATATTAGAATTGAGCAAATCTAATTTAAAAGAATCTAGAACAAAAGAGGGTATTATTCGCGCTTTTGTCGAATGTCGCGCTAAAACTCTTGAATTGTTTAAAGATATGGATGAAGCAACTTTTCGTTGCTTAGCTCATCCCGATTTTAGTCCTGTAGGCTGGCATTTAGGACATATCGCCTACACTGAATCTTTATGGATATTAGAACGTACTGCTGCTTTACCTTGTTTGTTTCCGCAATATCGGAAGCTTTATGCAGCAGACGGTTTACCCAAAAATCAGCGCGTTAAATTACCTTCTTTAGAAGAAACTTACCATTACCTTGATACAGTTCGAGACAAAGTTCTGTATCACATCGGAAAAACTAATTTAGGACAGCAAGAACGTTTATTGCGCTTTTTATTACAACACGAAAGCCAACACAGCGAGACGATTAGTTTTGTGTTGGAGTTGATGAGAAATCAGAAGTCGGATAGGGAGAAAGAAAATTCTTGGCATCTTTCTCACTCTTCTTCTCCCCTACTTAGCAATCCTTTCAACGAAATGATTCAAATTCCAGCCGGAGAATTTGAAATGGGTAGCAATTCATTAGATGCGCTTGATAACGAACGTTCTGCCCATATAGTTTATTTAGATACATACTCAATTGACCGATATCCCATAACCTGCAAGCAATATCGAATATTTATGGAAGCTGAGGGTTATAAAAATCCTCGGTGGTGGTCGGAAGCCGGTTGGCAATGGTTGCAAACAGAACAAGCTACAAAGCCACTTTATTGGGAAGATAACCCAGCTTGGTACAATAACCCGGTTTGGGGTGTGAGTTGGTACGAAGCAGAAGCTTACGCGAAGTTTGCAGGTAAACGCTTACCTACTGAAGCGGAATGGGAAAAAGCCACGAGTTGGGATGAGAAATCAAAATGTCGGCGTATTTATGCTTGGGGGGACAAACAACCCACAACCGAAAACTGCAACCACAATAATATTCACAGTCAAACAACACCAGTAAATGCTTACCCGTCGGGACAAAGTCCTTACGGTTTATACGATACCTTGGGGAACGTTTGGGAATGGACTGCAAGCTGGTTTGATGGCTATGAAGGCTTTCAACATTATCCTTACAAAGGCTACTCCCAAGTTTATTTCGACAACCAGCATAAAGTTCTCAAAGGCGGAAGTTGGGCAACTCGTCCCTGGGCATTACGCAGTAGCTTTCGTAACTGGTACCATCCCAACGTGCGTCAGATATTTGCCGGATTTCGCTGCGCCGCTTGATGGGGTTCGGGGGTTCGGGGGGATAAGGAGAATTTTGATCTTTAACATGCAGACCTTTAACCTTAATTACTGCTAACTGGTCACTGAAAACTGCTAACTGGTAACTAATTACTGTTCACAGGTAACAAATTGCTGATAATCTAGGTAGGGTTGAGGTTTGCTAAAAAAATTACCTCTCAACTCAACCATTTGGAGACTCAATGACATTTTCTAAAACTATTAGCAACAGCGTTGGTTACTCTAAAAGCGTTGAAAGTAGGTTAACAGTACAACATTTGCCTCAATACAAGCCCAAAGCTGCCTCTTCTGTAGGAAGCGATGTGGTTAAAGGCTTGACTCACACACCTAAATATCTTTCTCCCCACTACTTGTATGACGATCGTGGTTCTGAGTTATTTGAAGAGATTTGTGAATTACCAGAATATTATGTTACCAGAACCGAAACTGCGATTTTACAAGACTGTGCGGAAGAAATAGCTCAAATAACTGGTGCTTGTGAGTTCGTTGAACTTGGTAGCGGTAGTTCTACTAAAACTCGTATTTTATTGGATGCTTACCAAAAACTCGGACTTCCCTTACATTATTTACCAATTGATGTGAGTGCCGGTATTTTGGAAGCAAGTGCCAGACAACTTTTGGTGGATTATCCCTCGTTAAAAGTTCATGCATTAGCGGGAACTTACGAACAAGCATTGGGAGAATTGGAACGAAGCGAATTACCCACCCGCATGATTGGCTTTATCGGTAGCAGTTTGGGTAATTTGACTCCTGGGCAGTGCGAAGAATTTCTTTCTCAAATCACTGCCGGTTTGCAGTTGGGAGAGTATTTCTTATTAGGGGTAGATTTACAAAAGCCCAAACATATTTTAGAAGCTGCTTACAATGATTCTGCGGGAGTAACTGCTGATTTCAATCTTAATGTTTTGGATCATTTAAATAGCCGCTTTAACGGTAACTTTGACCGAACAAAGTTTGAGCATTGGACATTTTACAATGAGACAAAACATCAAGTTGAAAGCTATTTGCGTTCTTTAGAACCTCAAACCGCACAATTAAAAGACCTCAACCTCAAACTTAACTTTGAAAAAGGCGAAACTATTCATACCGAGATTTCTCGTAAATTTGATATTAATGGTATTCAAGAATTACTTCAAACTAAAGGTTTAGTTACACAAAAAGTATGGACTGATGAGAATCAATGGTTTGCTTTAATACTTTCTAAGCTTACTTAAATAATAGGGTGGGCATTTATTTGTGTCCACCTAATTTCAAAACCACTTTGCCCTGACTTTTCTCCAGGTAAGTAGCTGCGTCAAGCTATGTTAATATTTTTGTACGGATTGTATCTCAGACAATAATGACAAATCAGACCAATTCAAGCACATCTGAAGAGCCGTACAACAAAGCTGCGATCGCCCTTGGTAGCAACCTTGGGGAATCTTTCACAACTCTCCAAAATGCCATTAAAGCTCTGATTGAAACTCCTCTTGTTACGGTAATAAATAATTCTAAGTGGTACAGAACTAAACCTGTGGGAGGACCGGCACAACCAGATTATATCAATGGTTGTGCTTTATTAAAGGTAAAATTAGAACCTCATAAATTGTTAGAAACTTTATTAAAAATAGAACAACAATTTGGTCGTGTACGTAAGGAACATTGGGGAGCAAGAACTCTCGATTTAGATTTAATTTTATATGATGATTTAATTTTGGATACCCCTAATCTGCAAATTCCTCATCCTCGTATGAAAGAAAGAGCTTTTGTACTGGTACCCCTAGCAGAAATTGCGCCAAATTGGATTGAACCAGTTTCCGGAAAGACAATTACTCAACTCCTAAAAGAGGTAGACTGTTCTGGAGTAGCTCAAGTAGAAACTCAAAAATAATGTTAAAAAAAGCTTTAGTGACTGGATCGGCGAAAGGAATTGGAAAAGCGATCGCCCTTGATTTAGCCAGTAAGGGATTTGATGTAGCATTTCACTATAACTCCAGTGAAGAAGAAGCAAACCAAGCAAGTAGGGAAGCAGCAACTCATGGAGTAAAGGCGATCGCCCTGCAAGCAGATATCACTAAACCAAAACAAGCACAATCTCTAGTAGAAAATGCCGCAGAAGGATTGGGTGGCTTATCTGTTGTGGTTAATGTTGTGGGCAATTTCTTGGAAGAAAAGCCCACTAGTCAAATGCAAGTGCAGGAATGGCAGAACGTTTTGGACTCTAACCTCAATGCGACTTTCTATGTGACTCAAAGTGCAATTTCTTACCTGAAAGCAGCCAAGGTTGGACGCATTGTCAACTTCGGCTCTGCCAGTGCCCAAAATGTAATTGCACACAAGCTCAGTACACCCTACATGATTGCCAAAACTGGTATCATTATTTATACAAAATCATTAGCTAAGGAACTAGCAAAAGATAATATCACCGCTAATGTTGTATCTCCTGGAGTGGCAGAAACCTCCGTTGGTTTAGAAGAAACAATCCCTATCCTACCAATGAAACGACCCGCAACTGTAGAAGAAATTAGCAATGCAGTTTGTTTCTTTATCAGTCCAGAAGCAGATTACATCACAGGACAAGTTTTAGAAGTTGCGGGAGCATGGCGAGTGTAATTTTGAGGTTAAATTAACCGATCTATTAATCATATATTCTCAATTAACTAAAGATGTTATATGCTGACTCTTGAAGATATTTACGAAGTGTATGCAAAGCACAAGGATGATTATAATGCCCAAGTTGAAGAGTTTACTATTGGCAATAAAAAATTTAACTTTAATTCTCAAACATCTCTTTTAGGAGTCATTAATCTTTCTACTGATTCTTGGTGGAATCACGCCATTTGCTATACTCCAGAACAAGCTATTCGTCGAGGAAAGGTTTTAACAGCTCAAGGTGCCGACATCATAGATATTGGTGCTGAAGCTAGTTCAAAAAACACGCAGAGGGCTGATGAACTCAAACAAACAAGTTCGCTTCTACCTGTAATTGAAACTCTGAGTAAAGAAAATGTATTGACTTCAATTGAAACCTATTATCCTGAAGTTGCAAGAGTTTGCTTAAAGACTGGTGCGAACGTCATTAATTTTACTGGCATCGAGAATAGCGAGGAAATGTATCGAGTGGTTGCTGATTTTGATGCGGCTATCATCATCTGTTATATCCAAGGAACACATGCTAGAGAGGTGGGAGAATTTGACTTTAAATCAGCCAAAGATCCCATAGATTTAGTTTATGATTATTTTGGCAAAGAGATAGAAAAAGCAACCAAAATTGGAGTCAAAAAAATATTCATCGATCCCGCTGTCGGAATCGGATATTCAAATTTTTACTATCAATACAAGAATGTATCTAATCGCATCGGATATCAAGTTAGAACTCTTTTAAATGCTTTTCGACTGAGAAAATTAGGCTTTCCGGTTTTTGTATCAGCCCCTAGTGCTTTGGAAGTTTTTGGAGAAGAAGTTAGAAGTGCCCAAATTCTCACAGCAGTTTTTGCGATATTAGGAAAAACCGATATCATCAGAACTCATGAAGTTTCTAAAATTAAAGCTATTTTAGAAACGATGAGTTTAGTTTAAAAATCAAGTATGATGCTTGGTCCCATCCATTATGATAACTGGGACGTACTTATCCCCAGTTCTGGGAGTAGTGGAGTATTTTCACAATCATGGTCTAACAAAAGGAGACTATTTAATCGTAGAAGATACTAATAAATTTATGTGGGATTCTTGGAGCGATAATTGGGAAGATGATAAAGAGGAATACGGTAAAAGGAAGGCAAAAAATGGATGATTTAAAAAGTTAGTTGCTTAACCATGAAGATGAGTATTTGATTGATAGCTACTATCAAGATATGTACGGTTACAATGGCTCGAAAAACTGGAATTCAATACTCAAAAGATTTTAATATTATTAATATTCTTAATCTAAAAAATATCGTAATAGTGGTATATGTTGACAATTGGTAAATCAGAATGTAAATTATCCAAAATATAAACTCAAATATTTATAAAAGTGAAAAAAATCGTTGCCATTATTGGAGGCGGGGCTGCTGGTATGTCTTGTGCTTTGTGGTTGAAACAACTTGGTTTTTACCCAATTATTATTGACAAGAGTAAACAGCTTGGAGGTTTGCAAACAATTAATCCATTTCCCAACAGATGGTATCTGGGAGTGCCTGGATATACTGGAAAGGAGCTTGCCCAACAATTCCAACGACATATTGAGGTAGAATCTATTTCTACGCTATATGCTTCTAAGCTAAAACGGATCGTCTCTGGAGAGAATTTCAGGCTCTTCACCTCCGAACATGAAATAACAGCGCAATCCATAGTTATTGCCACAGGGCAAAGATTTAAAGGGGACGAAACCATAGAATCAATTGCAGGAAGTTCTGAGTTATTGTCATCAGGGCGTGTCTGCTTTAATCCGGGTGCTATTCCTGTAACTCATGGAAAGGTGGTTGCTGTAGTCGGAGGTGGCGATAACGGATTAGGAACAGCAATAATGCTTGGGGATACGGCTCAACATATTCACTTGTTCATTCGCTCTAAGCTGCGAGGATTCGATCTGAATAAAAAAAAGGTTTTCCAGTATATAGAGGCTGGTAAAGTAACCTTGCACAAACCAGCAACGATTCATCGATTTGAAGTGCGAGGAGAGAAGATTTATATCACTTTCGGCGAGGGAAACAATCCGCAATCCGGAGTACTGGTAGACTATATATGTTTTCGGATGGGCTTTACACCGAACATAGAAGAGATAGTGCAACTGTTTGATCGAGGAGGGGTGGGTATTCTTGAACTTAAGCAAGGAGGATATATCGCGGCAGATCAATTTCTTCGTACATCAATTCCAAACATTTATGCGGCTGGAGATGTCACAAATCCTAGAGATCCCTGTGTAGCAACAGCAGTCGCTCACGGTGCAATCGCAGCGCGAAGTATAGATGAAGATTTGTGATTAATTTATTTTGAAAAAAAGCTAGCTAAATAATCTTGAAAAACGACCTCGGTAAATTGACTGGGATGCACGTAAACTTTTTCAAATCTGTTTAGCATAGCAGAACTCATGTTTGACATTATAAATTTAATTTTGTTTCGTTCTAGTAATATCAATAGTGATTTCACCGCCAAAATCTGGGATAGGAGCGGCTAATTTAGTTAATTCCACCCGGACTTTTTGTACTAAATCTAAACTTAAAATATCGGAAGCGATCGCGGAGGCTAATTTTTCCAGTAAGGCGAATTTCTTACCCTCTACCAAATTTTTAACTGTTTCTATCGCTTCACAATAGTTGAGAGTTTGGTTTAAGTCGTCGCTACTTCCCGAAGGTGATAAATCTATGTCCATCGTCAGATCGACTTTAAACCACTGTCCCAGTACTTGTTCTTCTGGTAAAAACCCCGTGTAACCGTAGCAGCGAATATTAGTGACCCTGATTCGATCCATAGAAGCAGAAATGTAGTGCTAAACTAGCATACCAGTTTTTGTATCTTGAATATAATTATTAATTAATATCTGAGTATAAGTATTAAGAGGGTACTTCAAAGCTTCTTCGGGAGTAACCCATGCCCATTCTTCGATTTCTTCATTGGGGGTTACAGTTTCGCTCTTAGAGACTGCATAGTAGTTGATCATCACAAAATGCGCTTCCTTACAAAACTGGGAGTCAACCACCGCTTCTTGTAGCAGTGCAAAACGCACTTCTTTTAAATTCAGTCCCACTTCTTCTTGAAACTCCCGTATCAGTGCAGCTTCTAGAGTTTCACCCCAGTCAACCTTACCTCCTGGAACACCCCACGTACCTCGCCACTTGGTTGTTTTGACTATTAGTACCCGCCCACTATGCCCTTTAATTAGCGCACCTACAGTAGTTAGAGGGTAGTTTTTTGCAAGTTTTTTCATCTCACTCAAATTGTTTATAGTCTGGCAACACATTGTCAAACCATTTTACCAAAATTAATGGGTTTAAAGCCCCGTCCTATAAGGACGGCTTTTGATTCTGTTGACTCTCCTATCTTATACCAAATGTGTTAGCACCTCTATTAGGAGGGGGAAACAATGCTTGTATTTGAGTTTAAGGCTTATGGGAAGCCAGTACAATTATCAGCAATAGATGAAGCAATTCGGACTGCACAATTTATCCGCAATAGCTGTATTCGGCTATGGATGGATGTTAAAGGTACAGGTAAAAATGATTTGCAGAAATATTGCGCTGTACTTGCAGCTAAATTTCCCTTTGCCTCGGAACTTAATTCAATGGCTAGACAAGCCAGTGCAGAGCGAGCATGGTCTTCTATATCTCGTTTTTATGACAACTGCAAAAAAGGAGTCGTTGGTAAGAAAGGTTTTCCTCAGTTTCAAAAAAATTGTCGAACCGTCGAATACAAAACATCAGGATGGAAACTTGCTTCGGATCGTAAATCAATAACTTTCACTGACAAAAAAGGGATTGGCTCCTTAAAACTAAAAGGTACTCGTAATTTGCATTTCTACCAAATTAATCAAATCAAACGGGTTAGGTTGGTAAAACGTGCCGATGGCGTTTATGTACAGTTTTGCATTGATATACAGCGTTGTGAGAACATAGAGCCTACTGGTAATACAGTTGGTTTAGATGTGGGATTAAAAGAGTACTATACCGACTCGAACGGTGTCATGGTCGAGAATCCCAAGTTTCTCCGTCAAGGGGAAAAAGTTCTTAAACGTTGCCAACGGCGAGTATCCAAAAAGGTAAAAGGGTCAAACAATAGAAGCAAAGCTAGGCAGATTTTAGGAAAACGCCACCTTAAAATAAGTAGGCAACGTAAAGACCATGCTGTGAAGTTAGCAAGGTGCGTAGTTCAGTCTCACGACTTGATAGCCTAGGTCGCCTTGAGGAGTAAAAACATGGTAAAAAATCATTGTTTAGCTAAGTCAATAAATGATGCATCTTGGTATCAGTTCCGTGTTTGGGTTGAGTACTTTGGGAAAGTATTTAAACGAGTCACGGTTGCGGTTAATCCCCAATATACGAGCCAAGAATGCTCTAGGTGCGGTCAAGTTGTCAAGAAAACACTATCTACTAGAACTCATACTTGTAAGTGTGGATGCGTGATGGATAGAGATGTGAACGCAGCTAGAAATATCCTGAATCGAGGATTGGGTACAGTAGGGCATACTGGAACCTTTGCGCTAGACGCAAGCAACGCTTGGGGAGATGGAGCCTCTACTCAGATTGGTGAAAACCTGTTTGAGCAAGTTGTGTCCCTGAACCAAGAATCCTCTCGGCTTTAGCCGGAGGAGTGTCAAAAGGCGATAGGCAGTAAAATCAGAATTTCTCAAACAAATCTGGACTGATCATAATCAATGATTTGATTTAATACTGTCCAAACTTTCTTAGATAATAGGCACATCAAAACTTAACTTACCCGCTACTGTAACGATCTCATTCTTGCAATAATGTACAACAATAATGGTGCGTTACGGCATTAATTAACCTATCACCTTAAATAATATCGGAAAATGCCTAACGCTCCCTACCTTCCTATTACCAATTACCAATTACCCATTCCCTTTTACCCATTCCCTTTTACAACTGCCATTGAAAGAAATCAACAACATTACCTAATATTCTATGTTTAATTAAAGAACGCTTTTTCCAGTCATCATAGGTAATCTGCTTGCTTTGTGCAAAACCTTTTTCAAAAGTATCTTTAATCCCCTTAACTAACTCAGGTTGTGCGCTACAAATATCTAATTCTTCGTTATGAACAAGGCTGCGGGGGTCGAAATTAGAACTGCCTGTAGTTGCCCAAAGATCGTCGATTAACAGCAATTTTGCATGAGTCATACTGGGCTGAAATTCATAGATTTTTACACCACCTTCAAGTAACTTCCCGTAATGTTCAAAGGAAGCATAATAAACGGGCTTTTTATCGCTACGCTTGCTAGTGGTAAGGATGCGAACATCTACCCCATTTTGTTTTGCTTCTACTAATAAATTTATAGAATGTTCATCTGGTAAAAAATAAGGGCTAGCCAACCAAATTCTTTTTCTGGCACAAATAAAACTGTTGTATTTAAAATTTTGAATTGGTGAAAAACGGATTCTAGGGTTTGCTCCAGGTACTACTATCATTAAATGCTTGTTTTCTTTTTCATCAGCAGGCTGGAATCTTTCTCTTGCGAAATTTGCCGTACAGTCTGCAAAAGTCCAGTGTTGCGAAAATACCCCTGTTAAAACCCGAATAATTTCTCCTTCTAGACGCATCTCCACATCTAACCAAGGCTGCGTGTCATCCTTTTTTTGCTTACCATCCCAAAGATCGGAAATTCCTGCACCACCCACTAAAGCAAATTTGCTATCGATTAATAATAGTTTGCGGTGAGTACGCCCAGCATAATCTAAAGGAGCTTTCCAATTAAAGGAATTAAAAAAAGATATTTTTACCCCCGTTGCTCGCAAACGCTGCCAATACTGCTTGGATATATCCTTTGTGCCATATTGATCGACAATCAAGCGTACTTCAACACCCGCTCCGGCTCTCTCAGCAAGCGCGATCGCAAAATCATCTGCTCTCTTGCCGGGAGTCATAAAAAACGTTTCAAAGTCAATCGTGTGTTGTGCTTGCCCAATTGCATCCAGACGAGCCTGTTGAATGGCACCAGCTTGATTCCAGAAATCGGTAATAGTACCTTTGCTAATAAAAGAATTAGTAGTACTAGCTAAAACAAACGGAAACTCTGGCGAGTCTGGGCTGAGCGGATTTTTAACTTTATATTTTATGCGATCGCGAAAGGCTCCCCGAAAATAGAAACCGATCAAAACAATCAAGCTGAGTATCAATAGTGCGATAAACAGCCGCCACAAAATTGTCACAAACATTATTTATATAACAAATAACTATAAAGTAATGTATCCTGAATTTATTTCTGATGAAAAGTTCCGGAAATACAATTGTTACTATTAAATGCGAACTAAGTTGTTAAATACATCTAGCTACAGAAAGAAAAATTGTTAACTAAAAAGCATAAGTTTCTAACCAAAGTTCTACCTGCCGACTTTAGTCCTCTCATTTAAAGACTAAAATCGGCACATAGAACTTTTTAAATAAAAACAAATTAAAAATTAATACACAGATACTAACAAAATTAATACCCGTGCTATAAAACTAGTATTTGGCCACATTAATTTTGCCTCTTTTAAACATTTGTAGTGGGAGCGTCTCGCTCCCTCGGGACAGCTAGCGAGCTTTCCGGCTCGCACTACCTCTACCCAACAAAATTAATGTGGTGGAGTACTAGTAATCCAAAATCCAAAATCTAAAATCCAAAATCCAAATTATCCAATCGGCTGTTTACCTGGATTCACCGCATGAATAAATTCACTACCAGATGCAGGAAAACCTCTTTTATAACAAGCTTCTTCCGGTTTTCCCCATCCCAACTGCAAAATTATTTCTAAAAAGTTAGAATTTTCCCATTTCCACAAACCAGACCATTGCATTCTTCGATCAATTCTCTTAATATCTTCTATATTAATTTGTTGATACTGTTTACCGTTACTAACGCTTAAATAAAAGTCCATTCCAACAGTTACTTTGTACCAAAATTCTAAAATTGAACTTTTGGCAGACTCTAATATTTTCAAGTCATTTTGCAGTGCAATTAACTGTCCATCAACTTCCGGATAACGTAAAGTTTCACCTTTCACACTAATCTCTCGCCATACAATACCGGAAATTTGATGCTCCCTTTGATATTCGTGAATGGCGGCTTTAAAATCTTGATAGGCAGTAAACTTTTGCAAGCCTTCGGTTTTGATAAACTGATCGATTACAGGATTACCAGATACTTTTACCTCTAATTTCAAACGTTTTCCCGTCAGACAAGCTTGGCGCTCGTCAGTTAAAATTTGAATCAATTCCTCGGTAGTGTAAACTTCTGACATCAGAATACACTCTAATAATTATGTTTATTCGTTAGCAGTAATTTATAAATGTTTTACCGCTCACCTTTAAATATTATCGCTTCATTTTAGAGATTGCAGTATTAGATATCACTAAAAACTAAGTGCCGAACAAACTTTTCGGCACTTTAAGTTATTCAGATAACTCACTGCTGAATTCATTGAAGGAACGGCGCTTTAATTCTACCGACTCAGAACGCGGTAATAAATCAAACACTTCCCGGAATTTGTCATCTATTTGCTCGAAAGGTACTTGTCCTTTTTTGTTTAAAATCACATCTCCCGCCTGATTAAATACTACTACTTGAGGAACCCCACCGGAATAGTAATAATTTGGTTCTGTAGGAGAATCCTTTGCTTCGAGTGACATTCTATCTACATCAACGGCGATAATTTCTGCTACGCTACCGTAAGATGACTGGATACGGGAAATAACTACAGCATACTGTTTGCAATCGCGACTGTCATCCACATAGAACGCTAGCATTGTAGGTTTATGTTCTTCTAAAGATTGGGCTAAAGTGGCGTGTGCCGGAACCAGCGAGCCGTTGCCAGCATAAACCATAAAAATATTGCCTTCATAACTATCGTCATTGATAGCCGCTAATGCCGGTTGCATACTCGTAAGTAATATGCAACTAACCACCATTAATAAAGACAAACAACGCTGCCAACCATAAGAGAAAATATGTAAAATATGCAATCTTAATTTATTCATCCCAAGCACCTTTTAATAACCTAGATATTGTTTTAAGTTTATGCTGAAATGAACTTCAACATATGGATATATAAATATTCTGAACGCAGAACGTGCAAAAGAGCAAAGGGATTTTGGATTTTAGATTTTGGATTTTGGATTTTGGATTAGGAATTAAGAATAAGAATTTGTCCCCCTCTCCCCCCTCTCCCCCTTCTCCCCATCCCCCCATCTCCCCATCCCCAATTCCTAATTTGTTACCTCAAGGCTGGCTTTTTCTCCGGGGATTCGCTAAACTCACGCTAATTAAATTTAAAACTTATATCTTTCTAGGGTACGTTTGTGGTAATTCAATTTATAGATAAACTACGGCTTGGTTTGGCTGTCTCTGTTGCAAAAAGCGTGACTTTCGGAGTCCGTACTTTTGGTTTGGGTGCTGCTTCTGTATTACCTGGTTCGATTGCACGACGTATTGAACCTAAGCTTTTGCAATCTTTGAGTCAGCAAGTTAAAAAAGGTATTATTTTAATTGCCGGTACTAATGGTAAAACTACCACATCTTTGCTTTTACGCACGATGTTGGAGGAGCAAGGGTTCGTGGTTGCTCTTAATTCTACTGGTGCTAATCTGGAAAATGGGCTGGTAACGGCTTTGATGGAAAGTGCGAATTCTGTTGGTAATCTAAATGTAGATTATGCCATTTTGGAAGTTGACGAAAATATTGTTGCTAAGGTATTGCAACCGATTCAACCAAAAATTATTCTTTGTCTAAATCTATTTCGCGATCAACTCGATCGATACGGTGAAGTAGATTCTATTAGCAAACGCTGGACAAAAGCAATTTCTACTCTCGCACCAGATACGGTAGTGATTCCCAACGCTGACGATCCGACTTTATCTTATCTCGGTCAAGAATTATCTCAAAAAGTCGTATTCTTTGGCTTAACCGAACCAGAAAAGTATTTAGAAGCAATTCCTCACGCAGTTGATTCGATTTATTGTCCTAGATGCGGACATTCTTTGGATTACGAAGGAGTTTATCTATCGCATTTAGGAGATTACACTTGTCCTCAATGCGGCTTTGAAAAAAGCGAACCCGCTTTAAAGAGTCGCGAATGGGAACAAGTTTTAGTAGGACTTTATAACAAATACAATACTTTAGCTGCTGCCACTGCCGCCAAAGAATTAGGAATTGATGAAACCAACATCCGTAAAGCAATTCCGAAATTTAAACCCGCTTTTGGGCGTGCGGAAGAATTAATTATAGATGGTAAAAAAGTCCGGATTTTGCTATCAAAAAACCCGGTAGGAACCAATGAAACGATTCGGGTAGTTACCGAAAGCAATAACAAAACAACTTTGCTGGTTTTGAACGATCGCGTACAGGATGGCGAAGATGTATCCTGGATTTGGGATGTTGATACCGAAGAATTGGTACAGCGCGGAGGTACTTTGATTGTTAGCGGCGATCGCGTTTACGATCTGGCTTTACGTCTGCGCTACAGCGAAAAGACTGCCGATAACAATTTGAACCTGATTGTCGAAGAAAATTTACAACAAGCAATTACAACTGCCTTAGAAAACACCCCCGAAAACGAAACCTTACATATCTTACCTACATACACAGCCATGTTAGACGTGCGAGAAGCGTTGACAGGTAAGAAGATTCGGTAATTTCAGTTATCAGTTATCAGTTATCAGTTAACAGTTATCAGTTAACAGTTAACAGTTAAAAATTCTCCCCCCTCTCCCCCTCTCCCCATCTCCCCCTCTACCCCCTCTACCCCCGAACCCCATTCCCTATATTGAATTACTATGAATAACCAAAAATTTGAATTAACTATAGGCTGGCTTTACCCGACTTTAATGAGTACTTATGGAGACAGGGGTAATGTCATTGTTATCGAACGTCGCACTCAATGGCGGGGATATGACGTAAAAGTTGTACCTTTAGACCAAAATTCTACCGCCGATGATATTAAATCTGTAGATATTATCGTTGGTGGTGGGGCACAAGATAGACAGCAGGAAATCGTAATGCGCGATTTACAGGGTGCCAAGGCTGACGCAATGCGCGAAAAGCTTGATAATGGTACCCCCGGCGTGTTTACCTGCGGTTCCCCCCAACTATTAGGACATTATTACGAACCCGGCTTGGGACAAAGAATTGAAGGTTTGGGAATATTAGATTTAGTCTCCGTACATCCCGGTGAAAATACCCGCCGCTGCATCGGTAATTTAGTCATAGAAGTTACCGCTTCTAAATTGGCGAAAGATTTAAAAGAAATGTTGGGTGGAGCTACACCTTATTTAGTCGGCTTTGAAAATCATGGCGGACGTACTAAGTTAGGAGAAACCGAAGCTTTAGGCAAGGTAGTTTATGGCTTGGGAAATAACGGTGAAGACGGAACCGAAGGAGCGTTTCACCAAAATGCAATCGCAACTTATTCCCACGGGCCATTATTACCGAAAAATCCGGTTGTCGCCGATTGGTTAATTCAAACTGCATTACGAAACAAATATCAAGAACCCGTTTCTTTGACACCCTTGGATGATACTTTAGCGATGCAAGGGCGCGAAGCTATGTTAAAGCGGTTGAATGTCGATGTTTCTGCGGGTGAAGTCGCAAAGGTTTAAGGCAGGTTGGGCGGATCTAAATTGCCAAAAGATTACCCAACCAACTTCCGCCCTTCTAACTCCGGGCTGACTAACTATGCCCTATTCCTAAAGAGCGCTTTCGAGCAACTGCCGATATTGACTCTTCTGTTTCACACCTTTGAGTTCTTGTAACAATTCTTTATCTTTAAAGATTTGTACCGTGGGTGTTCCGGTTACGTTTGCTTGTTCGGCAATTTCTCTATCTTTGTCAATGTCGATTTCTACGAAGTGAATTTTACCGTCAAATTCATCCACTACTTTATTTAATATGGGTTTTAGGGTATGACAAGGGCCACAACCCGGAGAAACGTACTTCACCATTAATGGGCGATCGCCATCGTGAAATATTTTTCTCAGGGCATAACCACCTATATGACGGGTATTGTTAATATCAAAATCTTCTTCGGTATCGGCAGCGGTTTTTTCTTCTTTCTGTGGTTTTAATTCGTTATTTTCTGGCTTTTGACTAAATTCTTGCAGCAATCCTTGAGCAGATAACCAACGCTCGGCCAACATCGCTCCCATACAGCCAGAACCTGCTGCGGTAACTGCTTGACGAAATTCGTGGTCTTGTACGTCACCAACGGCGTATACTCCTTCTACACTAGTTTCTACTGAGTTGCCTTTTGTCACAACGTAACCTACATCATCTAGCTCTAACTGTCCTTTAAATAACGATGTGTTGGGAGTATGTCCGATCGCGTAGAATAATCCTTTAGCCTGTAACTCGCTTTCTTCGCCAGTTTCATTGTTACGGACTTTAATACCCTGCATATGCTTGTCATCACCGAATACATCCATAGATTCGGTATTCCAATGCACTTTAATTTTAGGATTACTTAAAACCCGGTCTTGCATAGCTTTACTAGCCCGCATTTTATCGCTACGAACTAACAAATTCACCGTATCACCGTATTTAGTTAAATAAATAGCTTCTTCTGCTGCCGAATCACCAGCACCAATGACAGCTAATTCAGCACCGTGAAATATCGGAGTAGCTCCGTCACAAATCGCACAGGCTGAAATTCCGCGACTCCAAAATGTATGCTCGCTAGGTAAACCCAAACGCTTTGCAGTCGCACCAGTTGCAATGACAATACTATTTGTTTTAAACTCACGTTCGGAGGAACGCACGGTAAACGGACGCTGACTTAAATCGACAGAAATCACATCTTCTGTATATAGCTCGGCTCCCCAACGTTCAGCTTGTGCCTTCATCTTATCCATCAATTGCGGCCCGGTAATACCTGCTGGGAAACCGGGGAAATTCTCCACTTCAGTAGTTGTCATCAACTGTCCGCCGGGTAATCCACCTGCTTCAAAGCCTTCAAATACAACTGGTTTGAGGTTTGCACGCCCCGCATAAATAGCAGCCGTATAGCCAGCAGGGCCAGAACCGATAATTACTAAATTTTCTACAGTTGGATTTGTCATAATATTTTTAAATGAACTCATAACCACTACGCTTAATTTAGCATAGTCTGTAGGTTGTTCGCAATTGTTGTATCCCTCAGACTCTTATGTCTGGGGCTACATAAACAAAGCCCGCCTTCGCTGGCTATAAAATTATAATTTTTTTGTAGGGTGTGTTACAGCACGGAAGAAGTTTGATGTTTATCGATATGTTTGATAATGCTGTAACGCACCATTTAACTTAGTGGACAACCGGATTAATTTTGCAGGGTTTTTCTTCCGCACCTGCCGGGGAATAGAATTAAGAGTGTTATTATAGCTGGCATTCCTATAAATAGGACTAAAAAATTAACTCCAACTGATTCCTAGCCTCCGGCTTAACTGGCTCCTAGCCTCCGGCTGGGAACGAGCTAAATCTAAAACTTATAACGCGATTTGAGTTTTCGTGAAGCATAAATGGGGTAAAAATTTCTAATGTCCCATTTTCGTAGGCTAATCTGGTATTTCTTGAGCTTCCCATATCCGCGAGCATGGCTTTGAAGGTTTGCCAGCTAATATTTTCAAGTAAAGTTCTGGTTTCTGCTGGTGTTGATATTGCCACCATGTTGAAAATACCTCGCTTAAACTGGTTATTTCTTGCAGCTTTGACTTTCTCTCTGATTACATAATAGGCGGGTGTGGGTTGAAAGCCTTGTGAAACCTGACACACAGAAAATCGATAATACTTATTTCCCCATTTTCAAAAAAAAAGTTTTTCCAAAATGTTAATTCCTAGAGTCGAAGTGGGTAAGTTACACCTAGAACTCGATAACCCATCCCCACTTAAAGGAAACACTAATGAAAACCGAACTTAAAGCAAAATTTTTACAAAACATCCTCAGCAAGAAGAAAGAAAACGAAGGTTTTACCCTGATTGAATTGTTGGTTGTAATTATTATTATCGGTATTTTGTCCGCTATTGCGCTTCCTGCTTTCCTAAACCAAGCCAACAAAGCTCGTGCAGCAGAAGCAAAATCAAATATTGGTGCGATTAACCGCGCACAACAAGCTTATGTTTTAGCTAGCCCAGAATTTGTTACCGACAACAAAAACTTCAGACAATTGGAAATGGGCATTAAAACACAGACAGAAAACTTTCTATATGCAATTGATGGGGGAACCAATGGTTCAGCCTTAGCAACAGCGACACCAACAACCTCTAAAGCACCTGCGGTTCTTAAAGGCTTTATTGGGAAAGTCGCGATTGGAAGTACAGCGGCAGGTGGTGAAACAACTTCAATTACTGTGTTATGCGAAAGTCTCGAACCCATGATTAAAACTGATAAATTCACGGAACCTAAAGATGTAAAAAGTGGTTCCGATATCACTGGGCTTGAATGTGATGACGCAACTCAAAAAGCTGTTAAATAAATAACTTGGCATCCGATCGGTTAGGAATTATTTTAATCATAAGTTTGAAAAGTGGGTATGATTACATACTCACTTTTTCATGTTAATTAATAATCAAATATTAACTGTAACTATGAATTCACCGAAAGATATATATCAATATTTAGCTAAAGAAGACTATAACCAAGCTATAAAGTTATTAGAGAAAGCAATTGAAGCAGAACCAAGCATAGTTATAAATTATTGGTATCTGGGATTAATTCTACTTTTACAAGGTGAAGAAGTAGAAGCACAAATGACATGGATGCTTCCTTTATCTGAAGCGGAACCAGAACAATTAGAGCTTGCAATAACAGAACTAATTGAGATTTTACAAGTAGAAGCAGAAAGAAGAGAAGATATAAAAGACTATCAAACAGCTTGGTTGATTCGGCAGCATATCCGAGAAATAAATCCGGAATATTTAAATAATCTATTAGATATTATTAAACTGTCTGTATTTTTAGATATATCAAATATTGAGGAATTACCTTTACTAGAGGCAGCCCAGTTAATTAATCAAATATCTGAATTAAATATAGAAGATAATATTTTATTGCAAACGGTTGGGCAAACACTAACCTTTTATCCTCAGCATCCGCATACTTTTGATTTTATTGAAGCTTCTATTTTAAATAGCAAAAATTCTGTATACTTAATCCAATTGTTGTGCAATCAAGGGATTAGATTTATTAATTGCATTACAACTCAACAAACTCACAGACTAACAGAAATATTATTAAAGGTGATAGATAATAATATCGGATATTTAGTAAATATTGCTAATTTATATCAGAATTCTGGTAAAAATGTAGAAAGTGTAGTTTTCCTTCAAAATATTATTGATTCTTCTCCCAATTTATTAGATAACATTTCTGCTAATTATCTGATAGTTCGGGGGTTAACGCAAGCAGGAGGATATTGGCAGCAAGCAGAAGAAGCATATCAAAAATATGAACATTTATTACGCGAATTGATTGAAACTGATAATGATATTAGTCAAGAACATTTAATTAATTTGATTACAACCGTTGCTTTTGCTTGTTATTTCCAAGATAATCCAGAAAATACCCATCAATTTCGCAATCAAGTAGCAAGATTTTGTCAGTATCGCATCCAGAAGAATTTAAATCCAGATAATAAATTATTTAGTTCGGAGCAAAAATATCTACGCAATCTTAAATCCATAAAACCTTTAAAAATAGGTTATATTTCAACTTGCTTGCGTCGCCATTCAGTAGGTTGGCTTTCTAGGTGGATTTTTCAGCATCACAATAAAGAAAAATTTCAAATTTATGCTTATTCGTTAGAGAAAACTGAAGATAGCTTGCAATCTTTTATTTCCCAACAAGTTTCTGAATTTTCTGATTTATCAGGTACACAAAATATTCTTGAAATTGCCGAACTAATTCGCGAAAACGAAATTGATATATTAATAGACTTAGATAGTGTAACTTCTCGTAAAGTTTGCGGGGTAATGGCTTTAAAACCCGCTCCCATTCAGGTTACTTGGCTTGGCTCTGATGCTTCCGGTTTACCAGCTATAGATTATTTTATTGCCGATCCTTATGTTTTACCAGAATCCGCGCAAAACTATTACGCAGCAAAAATTTGGCGATTACCAAATACTTATATTGCTGTAGATGGCTTTGAGGTTGGTATACCAACTTTACGACGAGAACAATTAAATATTCCCAACAATGCAGTAATTTATCTTACTTCCCAAACATCTTATAAGCGTCATCCAGATAATATTCGTTTGCAAATAAAAATACTTAAAGAAGTCCCTCAAAGTTACTTGCTAATTAAAGGACAAAACGACGAAGAAGCAATTAAAGAATTCTTCTATCAAATTGCTAAAGATGAAAACATTGATTATTCCAGAATAATATTTTTACCTCAAGTTGATTTAGAAGCAACCCATCGCGCTAATCTTGAAATTGCTGATGTCGTGCTAGATACTTATCCATATAACGGTGCAACAACTACTTTAGAAACTTTATGGATGGGAATTCCTTTAGTAACCAAAGTTGGCGAACAATTTGCCGCACGTAATAGCTACACCATGATGATGAATACTGGTATAACTGAAGGCATTGCTTGGACGGATGAAGAATATATAGAATGGGGAATTCGTTTGGGTAAAGATGCAAAATTAAGACAAGAAGTTGCTTGGAAACTCAAACAATCTCGTCAAACAGCACCGTTGTGGAATGCCAAACAATTTACCCGCGAGATGGAGAAAGCTTACGAACAAATGTGGGCAAATTATACAAGTGCTAAGTAGTAATATAGAAAACCCGGTTTTTCCAAAAAACCGGGTTTTTAAATATCTTTTCTTATTTCACAACTTGTTTATAAAACTCTTCCAAACCCACTACGCAGGCTTTATCATCGTAAAGGCGATCGCAATTTTCACTCATTCGTCGTGAAGTTTGAGTTCGTAAATTGGGATTAGTTCCTAATTTAACGGCTATTTCGATGTATTCTGCTTCATCTGCTGCGATAGTATCTGTAACTCCCAACATTTTCAAGAAACTATCAGTATGACGACCGCGCATGAATTCCCCCGTACAAGTTACGATGGGAAGATTGCAGGCTATTGCTTCTAAACTGGTATTCCCTCCAGACCAAGTAAAGGTATCTAGATATACATCACTTAATAAGTTGATCGTTAAATAATCAAATCTTTCAGGAATAGTAAGAAACAAACAATAATTTTGATAATCGAGATTCACTGCATCAAAAGCACGTTTTAGACGCTTTTGCAATAATTCACCGCGTAAAAACAAGAATTTAGCTGATGGTACTTGTAGAGCAATTTCTGGGATAATAAAATCGTATTGCGGCAGATATTTAAAAGGTGCTTGACAGCATAAATAAATAACTGCATCTTCTGGTAGTTGATAATCGGAGCGATTTTTACTAACAGGAGGAATATATGGTTGGGGATAAGAAACACCAATATTAGGTAAGCGAATCAATTTCTCTGAATAATGTTCTTGAGCATTTTCTGCTTCCATTAATTCGCTTGATAAAAAGTAATCAATTGTTGGTAAACCAGTTGTTACCGGATGTCCCCAAGCGGTACATTGTACTGGTGCTAAACGTAAGCCCGCCATTTGCATTGTGGGTGGATTCATGCCAATTTCGGGATATACCAAAATATGCAATTCATCGTTAATTATCTGCTGACAAGCTGCTGCTAAATTGTGGGGAATATGGTGAAAAATGTCGCTGTATTTCTGAAATTCTTGAGTAACTGCATCAGGTTCATTTCCGGTGTAATAACAGTAGATTTCAAAATTATCGTGGTTGTGTTGACGCAACCAACCAGTTAACCATAAGGTACCGCTATATGAATGTAGATAATGTGAAACGTAGCCGATGCGAATTTTACCGTTATTTTTTGGTAGATTCGCTATTGATAAAGGCTTAACCCATTGAGGATAGTTAGCTGTCATTATTTCATGAACTAACTTTCCATACTTACGCTGTAAGTCTACATCATTTTGAGCTTGATAGGATAAGTAAAAATTTGTCAACCTACCTATTCCTGCTAATGCATTTTTTTTCTCTTCTTCTGTTTTTAATGATGTTTCTTCAATTAAATTTTGAAGTCCTTCAGCATAACGAGAACGATAAAAATCGATTTCTTCTTTATTATTGTAGATTGTCGGGACTGTTAAATACTTAAGTAGTTTAAAAGTGTAATCTTCAGGTAACAAATTTGCGGCAATTTGGGCACTATCAATAGCTTCACTGGTTCTTCCGCTACGTCGCAAATTGATAATTAATGTAAAATGCAAGTTGCCATCTTTGGGATGATGCTTGATTCCTTCTCGCAAAACATTAAAAGATTCATTTCGCAAGTTTAATTTTTGATAGCATTCGCTTAAATACCAATAATTTATTGGTTTTACTGGTGGGATAGCTATTAGCTTTTGATATTGTACTATTGCTTCTTCCCACCTACTTTGCTGAAATAACTTTGAAGCTAACTCAAAAAAAAACTGTTTAGAAACTAGATCATCAAGTTTTTCAACTTCACAAGTTGCAAGACTGTCAACTTCTTTGAATGATAAAGCCTGCTGATTTTCACACTCCAAAATAATCCTAGTTTGAATCCGAGGTAATAAAACTTCCCACTGCATATCACCCAACTGCGACACCAAAGAAATTTCTAAACCTTCACTAATATCTAAATCTTGCATCAACAGATTCATACTTACGGCAGATAAAAGCATTTCAGCGTAATCACCATCACTGTTACTAATATCGACCAATAAAGTAATGTATTGAGCATCATCTTTAGTTGCTAAAGTTCCAATTACTTTTTCCAACTCTTCTGCAATAACTTCTTCTGGCTGCGTCCAATCTGGAAAAATAATTAAATTAATTTCTTTAAGATTCAAAGCCGCAATTGTAGTTTCAATCAACACTCTAGCTACAGCTTTTGAGGTTAATGACCAAGAAAACTTTTTCGCTTGTTCAATTCCTCTATCAATTAAAAACTGGCGAATAGCCGGTTTTTGCACTTCACAAAGAGCATTTGCTAATCCTTCCGCATCCGAGTCATTAATATAAATTGCTGCTTCTCCTGCTACTTCGGGAATAGAAGCATTTTCACAAGTAATTACCGGACAACCACAAGCCATTGCTTCAAGAATAGGTAAACCAAAGCCTTCATATTTAGAGGGATAAATCAGTGCGATCGCACCACTATAAACAATAGCTAATTCTTCATC
>JBARZF010000547.1:0-2991 GCA_049649675.1 Rivularia sp. (in: cyanobacteria)
ATTCTGGTCAATATTTGCACAAGTGACAATAGTCGATCGCCTAACCCGATTGGTGATAATGGAGTAATTAATATAGCTAGCAAAAATATCATCTTCTAATAGGGAACTGCGAAGCACATCACCTGCGATAGATGGAGCAAAGCTGGGTACGGGAAGGTTAATCCCATTCCCTAAAAAGTCGGGATTGTAGCCTGACATAATACTGTTCTTGTAAATTTCACTCATAGTATGATGTAGAGCTATGAGTTTTTCAACTTAAGCTTAGAAATGTGGGTTCGTTATGCAGAATATTTCTAATAAGTGTCGGGTAGTGCGAGCGTCTCGCTCGCTTGTTATTACTAGGGAGCGAGACGCTCCCACTACGAATGCTTTACCCCTTAAAACTTATGTGGCGGAATACTATTTGATTTTTATAACTTCGGAAATTACGCAGGCAAAAGTTCTCAAAACCCCCGCTTTATAAATATTCAATGAAAAAATCTATAAATTTATTTCAAATTAGCTTTCTTTGCTCAAATGTAAAATTCAATAATTTTAACTAGAACAACATTTATAAATTAGTATCAATAATCGCCATATAAATAAAATAATCAAGGGTATTTTCTGAGATTACAGCATATTTCATTTGATAAATACTGCTATATTTCCTGAAATTTTACCGCTAAAAACAGCTAAAACATAAAAATATGATTCGGACTGGGATGATTAACTAGTAACTGATACTGGCAATGAATTGAAAATTTACGGACAATCAACTACTGACAAACACCCAAGGGATAGAAGTAAACTAGTAAGATTAATGTTCGCTTTAGTATAAAATACCTCTATGTCTTTTCAAATAGAACGCGGCTTATTTAAGTATGATTTTATAGATTATCACGCAATTTTGTGCGTTCGAGTGGATGCAGATGCTTCAGAAATCCGCAAGCGCTACCTAAATATTGCCCGTCGCTTGCATCCCGATGGCTGTGCTAAAGCTAGCGATAGAGAAAAACGGTTGGCAAGTGAATTATTATCAAAATTGGTTAATCCAGCTTACGAACATCTTCATCAAGATAAGAATCATGCAGAACATAATGCCGTTTTAATTCAAATAGCGAAGCGTTTGGCTCAAGAATCTGCTTCTGTGGAATTGACTACCGATAATGCCAGACAGTTGGCAAGTACGCCTAATTATGAAAGCGCTTATAAAAGTGTCATATCCCAAGTAGCCAAAATTCAATACAATTCTTTAGCGCAAGTTGTAGAAGCTATTGCTCAAATCAGCGAGTTGAATTTAGTTTATTTGATGCGAAGTGCGGGAAAATCTTTAAAATCTGGCTCGTCTTCATCCACCGTTTCTGCTGGTGGATCTCATACAAATACTAATACTGCTGCGGGAAATAATTCAGCACCAGCCCAACCCAAAGAAGATCCGGTTTTTGCTGGGTATATGCGTCGTGCCCAAGAATTGATTGTAAAGAATCAATTGTCACAAGCTCGCGTTGAATTGCAGGATGCTTTGAAGATGAAGCCAAATTGCAGTCAGTGCCACAGTTCGATTGGAGTGGTTTATATGAAGCAAAATCAAGTCAAAATGGCAAAAATTCACTTCGATCGCGCTTTGCAATTAGATCCTAAAGATCAAACTGCGTTAGAAGGGAAAACTAAAATTGATAAGTTTTTAAAGAAAACTTCACCCAGTGCTGGTAAAAAGAGTACTGTAAGTGCTGCTGCGAGTAAATCTTCAAAGTCTGAAAGTAGCGGTTTATTTGGTGGATTGTTCGGCGGGAAGAAAAAATAATGGTGTATCAACCTCCAGTGGGAGCCAGGGATTTATTACCTTTAGATGTAGCTCAAAAGCGCTGGATTGAAGACAGATTAGAACAAGTATTTCAAGGTTGGGGTTATCACAGGATTATTACCTCAACCTTAGAGCGTATTGACACGCTGATGGCAAGAGGTGCAATTGAACGCTCAACGGTGATTCAACTGCAAAATATCCAAGATGAAGAATTGGGATTGCGGCCAGAATTAACGGCTTCTATTGCCCGTGCAGCCGTAACCCGCATGGCTGGCGCTAATTATCCGCAACGGCTGTATTACAACGCCAACGTCTTCGGAAGAACACCAGAATCTAAACACAATAGCCAGCAAGAATTTTATCAAGCTGGAGTTGAGTTATTAGGTGGTGGTGGCTTAGTTGCAGATGCAGAAGTATTGCTATTAGTAGCCGCTTGTTTGCAAGCACTCCAGCTACAGAATTGGCATTTAATTGTTGGGGAAGCCGAAATTACCCAGTCTTTGCTCAAAGCCTTCCCCGCTGACTTACAAAGTAAAATTCGCAGCGCCATTGTTCACTTAGATAGAGTAACCATAGACACCTTACCTCTAAGTGAAGAACATCGCGATCGCGCTAAAGTAATGTTAGATTTGCGCGGGAAAAGTGCCGACGTTTTGCAAAAAATTAGTACTTTAAATCTCGACTCGCAGCAGCAAGAAGCGGTTAACAACCTTAAAGCTTTAGTTGAGTTGATCGAATCCCAGGGAAACTGCTCCTTAATACTCGATCTCAGCTTAATTCAAACCTTTGACTACTACACCGGATTTGTATTTGAAGTAGTTAGCGACATCGATAACCAAGCACGAGTTATAGGACGTGGCGGACGTTACGATAAACTTTTAGGGTTATATCATCCCCAAGGTAAAGACATACCCGGTACTGGCTTCGCCTTATTTATTGAAGATTTATACCACGTACTATCAACTTCTAAGCAATTACCGCAACCAAAATTAGCCAGTGACTGGTTAGTAGTACCAGAAAATAGCAGTGCGATCGCCGCCGCTTTCGCCTACGCAGAAAAACTGCGTTCCTCAACTCATTTAGTAAAAGTCGAAATGGAATTGAGCGGAAGAGATAAACAAGCAATTCAAAAATATGCACGCGATCGAGAAATTGCTCAAATTGCCTGGATCAAAGCCGACGGTTCAAAAACAGTTGAATCAGTTAGC
>JBARZF010000548.1:0-7240 GCA_049649675.1 Rivularia sp. (in: cyanobacteria)
GACGAATTTATTCAAGTTCCCAGACTGTCTCGAATCTATTACGAGGGTAATTTTTACGATTATCCTCTCTCCCTTTTCAAAACTCTGAAAAATTTGGGATACGTCCGCAGTTTAGTAATTTTAAATAGTTATCTAAAAGCTAAACTCTATAAAAAATTGAATCCTGAGTTTGAGCCTCAAACCTTTGAAGAGTGGGTAATAGATTGTTTCGGGGAACGACTCTATCGCATCTTTTTCAAGACTTACACCGAAAAAGTTTGGGGTATCCCTTGTAATCAAATTCGTGCAGATTGGGCTGCTCAGCGCATCCAGAATATGTCTCTGAAACGAGCGGTAATTAATGCAGCGTTTGGTAGCCAGAATGCCAAAAGCCTAATCAAAAAGTTTGACTATCCACGCTTAGGACCAGGCATGATGTGGGAGCGTTGTCAAGAATTGCTAGAAACAAATGGTTCTGAGGTTCATCTGAATACAGAAGTCGTCCTAGTTGAACGGGAAGGAAATCGTATCACTAAGATAGTGACTAAGCATGACAATCGCACCTTTGAGTTAAGGGGAGAACATTTCATCAATTCCATGCCGATAACGGCTTTAGTCCATCGTCTTAACCCTTTACCTCCGGAGGAAGTTTTACAAGCAGCCCGAGGACTCAAATATCGCGATTTTCTGATCGTCTCCTTAGTCATCAATCGCGAACATCTGTTTCCCGACAACTGGCTCTACATTCACAGTCCCGAATTCAAAGTTGGACGTATTCAAAACTTCAAAAATTGGAGTCCAGATATGGTTCCCGATGCAAGTAAAACTTGTTTGGGGATGGAATATTTCTGTAGTCAAGGGGATGATTTGTGGCAGATGTCAGACTCAAAATTGATTGAGCTAGCATCCCAAGAAATCATCAAGCTAAATTTGGGTGTTAAACCTGGTGATGTTGAAGATGGGTGTGTAATTCGTCAGTATAAAGCTTATCCAGTTTACGACGGTGAATATCGCCAACACCTAAAGGTACTGCAAGATTACCTCTCAACTTTCGAGAATCTGCAAACTGTAGGACGTAACGGGATGCATCGCTACAATAACCAAGACCATTCCATGCTGTCAGCTTTGTTAGCAGCTAAGAATATTTTGGGTGAGAAGCATGATTTATGGAATATCAATGTTGAGCGTTCTTATCATGAGAATTTTACTGATAGTGAATGGTCAAAAATCAAGGAAAAGCCAACAAAGTCTAATAATACTGATGTCAAACTAGAGAACATAGGTGCTCGAAAGTCATAAAAATGAATACAAATTGCACTTTGTGATTAGTTGTAGAGGAGTGAGGGATTGAAAATACTACTGGTGAATGATTATGCAACTCCAACTGGTGGAGCCGAACTGATAATGTTAGCCTTGCGTAAGCAATTAAGACTTCTAGGACACGATGCCAGACTATTTGCTAGTTCTGCAAAACCTTTAAATCAAGAAATTCAGGCGGATTACCAGTGCTTAGGCACTACTTCTAAGTTCCGAACTTTGCTTCAATCGGCTAATCCTTGGGCTTATCAGAAGCTAGCGCAAGTATTATCTGAGTTTAAGCCCGACGTTGTTCATGTCAGAATATTCTTAACACAACTTTCACCAAGTATTCTTCCTCTCCTAATAAATATTCCTACGATTTATCACGTTGCCTGGTATCGATCAATTTGCCCATTGGGAACTAAACAACTTCCTACTGGCGAGATTTGTCAACATTCTGTGGGGACTGCCTGCTATCAGAATAAATGCTTACCAATTCATGATTGGCTACCTTTGATGGTTCAAATGAAATTGTGGCAGCGATGGCGCAAAGCATTTAATCTAGTGGTTGCCAACAGTCACGCCGTCAAAGATAGCTTAGTAGCACAGGGAATCAAACCCGTTAAAGTCGTGTGGAATGGGATCGAGATTCGTGCTGCCCGCTCTCCTTTACAAACTCCTCCTACTGTAGCTTTTGCTGGTCGTTTGGTTTGGGAAAAAGGGGTAGATATCTTGATCGAAGCTTTTTCAAAGGTACAAAAGAAGATTCCCTCAGCCCATTTATTGATTGCTGGAAAAGGAGAAGCCGAAGCATCCTTAAAATCTCTGATTAAGCAATTAGGACTACAAAATCAAGTTACTTTATTAGGGCATTTATCTCGCCCTATGCTTGAGGAAAAATTGTCACAAGCTTGGGTTCAAGTAGTCCCTTCTCGTTGGGCAGAACCCTTTGGAATTGTTGCAATTGAGGCAATGATGAGAGGTTCAGCCGTTATTGCAACAGATGCAGGAGGATTACGAGAGATTGTTCGCCATCAACAAACCGGATTACTGATTCCATCCGAAAACGTAGAAAGCTTAACAAATGCCATCTTAAGGCTTTTGAGCGATCGCAATTTAGCCGAGCAAATGGGGCAACAAGGACGAGAAATTGCTTTAGCCCATTTTACCGAGACTCATTTTGTGGATCAATTTATCGATTTATATCATCAAATTGCTGTTAATTAGTCAAGTTATTTAGGAAACCGCGATGACTACTCATTCTCCTTCTGTCCAAACTCAGTTCTATAAAGCTACCCTCGATCAACCCCTTGTTTCAATTATTGTGGAGGGATACAACGAGAACCACAATACTCGCGCTGGTATTTTGACAGATACTATAGAAGCCCTACGAAAACAGGAGTTTCCCTTGGATCGAGTAGAGCTAGTATTAACTGGCGATTCTACCCAAGTTCGGGGATGGCAAGATAAATTTCTCACTTGGACGGAGTTTTATGATATTAAAACAGTTGTAGTTGAGGGTCATTTATGGCGAGCCAGAAATCTAGGTGCCGAGGCCGCATCAGGAGAAATTCTTGCTTTTACAGATTGTGATGTTTGCCCCCAAACTACCTGGCTAAATGCCATCGTTACTGGTATTCAACAAGGTGCTGATGTAGTTGTTGGACCTAGCTTATTTCACAAAAATCAGCGTTCTGATGTACCTTGGTTACTAGCCGCATCGGCCATTTCTTGGGGAATTGTGGTAGGTAGCCCTGAGAAAGGAAAGCCTAGGGTTGTTAACTGTTTGGGACATAACTTAGCAGCGCGCTCAGATGTCTTTAAGCAATATCCTTACCCAGACGTACAACGATCGTTCACAGCCAAGTTGTTCTTTAATAACCTGGTCAAAGCAGGTAAAAAAATTGACTTTCAGTCCGGTCAAAAAGTTCACCATGACTTTACCTGGCAATGGTGGCTTCTTACTCAGCGATTTCGTGCGGGTTGGGAAGCTTATCTAATCAGGCAGATGGATGAAAGCTGCAATTACAACCGAATTCTGGCTTTGATGACCCCAATTGCTCCTCTGGTATCAAAAGTTTGGCATATCTGCCTCGATTTTCCCCAATGGTTTCGCTACGCTCGGGCTATTAATCTCAGTCTTTGGAAACAATTAGGATTTTTGCCTGTAGTATTTGTGATGTCCTGTATAGCCAGGGGTACAGAAATGGTCGGCATGTACGCAGCTTTAATTGCTCCTAAGCAAACTGAAAAGTGGGCCAAATTTTGAAACACAAATTTTTTTCCCACCGACTTTTGGATACAAATACTGTACTAGTATTCCACCAAGTCAACAAAGCCTGAGTATATCGTAAAAACAAAAATATGTTTTCTCCCCCCCCTCTTCCCCCTCTCTACCTTTATCCGGCAATGTAGGCTTGTTCGAGTACTAGTTTGTAGGCTGCATTCACGGCATTTAATTAGGTTGCACCTAGATTTTTGATAATTACGGCACATAAATGTGCCATGCCGTAAATCCCACCTTTAAAAAAGTGGGTCCCTAAAAAATTCTGTAAGTTCAAAAGATGGATAACACTCAATAAGTTGACTTAGCTCCGACGATTTTGAGTCTCATGGGTGTTAATGTTCCGGAGTATTTTGATGGCAAAATATTATTTATCAAAAACTTAGTTGGATAGTTTACCTAACTAAAAACTAATACCAATTTCATATTGATTTGAGTAGGATTAAACAGAGGTTTTATACAAATGACTGATAAAGGAAACTTGCCCAACTTAATAATTATTGGAGCAATGAAGTCTGGTACAACTAGTCTTCACTACTATTTGAATCTCCATCCAGAAATCTGTATGTCTCGAAAGAAAGAATTAGATTTTTTTGTTGAAGAAAAAAATTGGAATAAAGGAATCGAATGGTATAAATCTAACTTTATAGGGCAAGCAAAAATCTATGGAGAATCATCACCCAGATATACAAAGTATCCTTTTTTTCAAGGTGTTCCTCAGAGAATATTTTCGGTTATACCCCAGACTAAACTAATTTATATTGTACGAGATCCCATTGAGCGAATAATTTCTCACTATACTTATTATTATTCTGATGGGAGAGAAAACCGGAGTATTGAAGAAGCATTAGCAGAGCTTAATGATAACTTTTACGTAGCACATAGTCAGTATTTTTTACAGTTAGAACAATATTTTGAATTCTTCTCAGCATCTAATGTTTTAATCATTACTTCAGAGGAGTTATCAAACTTTCCCCAAAAAACAATGAAGAAGATTTTTAAGTTTTTGGGAGTAGAAACTGATATTGAATTTAAATTCAATCTCAAAAGTGTGTTAGAAATTCTAAGGTTTGGGCGTTCTATTACTAATTCCAGCTTCAAATTCGACAAAAAACTCCATCTAACTTCTGACAAATGGAGAAAGAAAGATACTCCAATTATAAAAAAATTATCTCAAATGACTAAATTACTGCCCGCTGATATAAGGTATCATGTCGAAAAAATCTATCGTCCTTTTTCGCAGAAGATTGAAAAACCAATCATAGACGATATCTTACGCAAAAGATTGCTAGAATATCTTGCCGAAGATATTAGCAAATTAAAAGAATATACAGGATATGAATTTAAGGAGTGGAATCTATAATCAATGGAAATTCTTATTAATATTATTGATTTAGTTAAAAAATATAATATACACATACTATTATTAGCTTTTTAATCTCTAAAATAGAGATTTATGAATGTAAGTTGAAATTAAATTAATGGTTAGCTATTCTAGCGGCATAAAAGTAATCTTTTAAGTTTTTAGAACTACCATTAGTTCAAACAAAATATATATAGTGCGAAAAGTGTGCTTAATTTTCCCAGCGTTACATATTGCAAAGAAGAAAAATAGATGAAAATTGAAAAAGGTAATTTACCAAATTTAATAATTATTGGAGGAATGAAGTCTGGTACAACAAGCCTTCATCACTATTTGAATCTTCACCCAGAAATCTGTATGTCTCGACAAAAGGAGCTAAATTTTTTTATTGAAGAAAGAAATTGGAGTCGAGGTATTCAATGGTATAAATCTCACTTTGAAGCAGAAGCAAAAATCTATGGAGAATCATCACCTAATTATACTATGTATCCAATTTGGAAGAGTGTGCCTGAAAGAATGTTTTCAGTAATACCAGAAACCAAATTAATTTATATTATAAGAAATCCGATTGAGCAAATTATTTCTCACTATGTTCATAAATATGCTGTAGGCAAAGAAAACCGGAGTATTGAACAAGCATTAGCAGAACTTGATGAAAATCAATATATAGAACGTAGCAAGTATTTTTTACAGTTGGAACAGTATCTACAATTCTTCTCAAATTCGAGTATTTTAATTATTACTTCAGAAGAATTATCAAACTTTCCTCAGAAAACCATGAAGAGGGTTTTTCAGTTTTTAGAAGTAGATGCCGACTTTGAATTTAAATTCAATATCAAAAGTATTGGAGAAGTGCTAAAATTTGGACCTGCTATTACTAATTCAAATTTTAATTTTAACAAAAAAATTCATCAATCTTCCACGAAATTTAAAACAAAAATACCAGCAGATAGCCCAATGATAACAACTTTATCTAAAATTACTGCATTGCTATCTCCTGAAATAAGATTTCATGTTGAAAAAATCATCTATCGACCTTTTTCCCAGAAGGTTGAAAGACCAAAAATAAACGATACCTTACGTGAAAGATTACTAGAATATCTTGCTGAAGACATTAGCAAATTAAAAGAATATACCGGGTATGAATTTAAGGAATGGAATCTATAACCAAGAATTAAGGATTACTATTGTATTGATTAATTATACAAATCAAAATCATATTAATTGGAATAAGTTAAACAATGAAACATTTATTAGAGATTAGTAACAAGTTAATTGATACAGCCCAACTTTATATTCCTTCGGCTTATGGTGGTTTTAAGAATAGACAGTTATGGCAAGAAGTGGAAACATTTTGCTTATTTTTAGGATATCCAAGAAGTGGACATAGTATGATTGGAGCTTTACTAAATGCTCATCCCAATATTATTATGTCTCATGAAGCTGCTGCTTTGCAGTATGTTTATGGGGGATTTAGTAGAAACCAAATCTACGATATTATCTTTAAAAAAGCTCAAATTTCAGCAGAAAAAGACAAGAAATTAGGAGGGTATAACTATTACGTTCCTAATCAGTGGCAGGGTTGTGTGGAAAAATTAAAAGTTATTGGGGATAAGCAGGGAGAGGGTACTGTTCTCAGAATTGCAAAAAGTTACAGGCATATTTCTAGGTTACAAAAAATATTAAATGTAAAGATTAAATTTATTCATGTAGTTAGGAATCCTTACGATAATATAAGTACAATCTCTAGAAAAACTCCTAAGCTTAAGTTTGATTTAGATAACAGTATTAATCATTATTTTTACTTGTGTAAAACTATTTATAATTTTAAGAATACCCTAGAATCTGAAAATATAATTGAGTTCAAGCAAGAGGAGTTTCTAGAAAAACCTCAAGTTCATCTGGAAAATCTTTGTAACTTCTTAGGAGTAGCAGCACCTAAAGATTATTTAAACGACTGTGCAGAAATAGTTTACAAATCACCTCATAAAAGTCGTTATCAAGTATCATGGACTCCCGAACAAATTGAATCTGTTGCAACTCAAATTAATGAATTTCCATTTTTACAGGGTTATTCCTACTATAATTAATTATTTGATAAGCCTAACTTTATTTTTTAATCTAAATACAGGTAACTTCAAAGATGAGCATTAAACAAAAGGCTATCAAAGGCATTTTTTGGTCTGGAATTCAAAATTGGGGAAGTCAAGCAGGTTCCTTAATTATATTTCTAGTCTTGGCTCGTCTACTTTCGCCAGCAGATTTTGGTTTAGTCGCTTTAGCCAATACATTTTTGGCTTTCTTCAATCTTTTTA
>JBARZF010000549.1:0-29839 GCA_049649675.1 Rivularia sp. (in: cyanobacteria)
AACGAGTTATTCATAAATATGAGTTTTTTTGGTCGCTTTGTTTTGGAATTAGAAAATCAACTTTTACTAAAATTGGCGGATTCGATACCCGTTTTACTGGCTACGGTGGAGAAGATACAGATTTTTCGTTTACCGCTCGCTTACATAAACTACCTTTTTATAAAATCAGCGCTTTAGCATATCATCAATTTCACGCTTCTTATTCTCCCCCGCTGAATCATTTAGCGGATATTGTAGAAAACGCGAAAGTTTTTTACGATAAATGGAATTTTTTACCGATGGATAAATGGTTAAAACAGTTTGCGGAATTAGGATATATTAAATTAGAAAATAATCAAATTGAAATAATTAAATTTCCTTCAGAAGAAGAGATTGAAGTTTTTAGAAAATATGATTCATAGGAAAATAATTTACGAGCAGCAGGTGGGCTTTGTTTCGATAGCCCCACTCTTCCAGAGTGAGGGCGATTTAGGGCTAATCCCGGATGGTGCGTTAAACGCGATTTAAATCATCGTTTATTGAGATAATATAATCGTGCGTTTAACACACCCTAGAATAAGTTTTATTTAATAGAGAATTTTGGATTTTAAAAGCTTCTGATTCAATTGCTATTCCAGCTTTTTTCGCTCCATCTGGTGAAACTATATTTTTCCAGTTTGTAGTATCCATTTTTATTAATAATTCTAAAGTACTTTTAACTGAATAACTTGCAGGAAACGAATTATTATAAAGACATAAACCCATTTTTTCTAATAATTTTGCCTTGACTTTTTGCTCGTTAAAAGGTCTTTCTTCGGGAATGCATAAAAATGGAACTTGCGCTTCGGCTATTTCCATTGTGGTATTATGTCCGGCAGAAGCAATTACAACATCGGCAGCTTTTAAGTAAGGAAAAGTATCTTGTTGCCATCCTTCGCAAGTTATATTTTTTGATAATTCATTGTAGTTAATCTGTGTGGGGCCAACTATTAACCATTGCCATTCTGGAGTTATTTTTGCAGCTTCGGAAATACTTTCTAAACAATGTTTATCTCCTCCTTTTCCTTTTAGTACTAAAACTACTTTTTGCTGTTGGTTAATGCCTAATTTTTTTCTTGCTTGTGATTTACTTAAAGAATATCCCGAATAACGCGAAAAACCGGGAACGTAAATCGTTTTTTGCTTTTTCCACAAAGGTACAGAATCCGATTCTAAAGATTCGGGATAAGGAGCGAGTAACTTGTAAGCTGCATCGTAACCGCAAAGATGAGCCGAATCATTGCGATCGCCATGTTGAAGCATGGAAATTACGGGTACTCCCAAAAGCCGAAAATATTGAGTGATTTCAGCAGAAACATCAACTACAACCAATGTGGGCTGACTGGTTTCTACCCATTGCGCTATTTTCAGCATTCGCTGCTGATATGTTTTTGCACCATAAGGTGCGTAGTGAAAGGAAAAGGTTTCACAGAAATCATTGATTGATGCAGTAGGAACGTATTTAATTTCATCGGCAGGTAAATCTACAAAGTTGAAATTATTGGCAACATCTGAATTTAAAAGATTACTTCCTAAAAAAGTTACGTCCGATTTAATGTGTTTTGTAATTGAGAGCGCCCTTTGTAAGTGTCCCTTGCCATGAGAATGGATGTAGTAGCCGATGTGCATGATTTCTGCCTACCCCTACGAATATTTACTATACGTTCAAAAACTTGTAAATAATTTGACACCATTGCATCAATGCTGAAATGCTTAAGAACTCTTTCTCTACAGGCATATCGAGAAATGTATTTAGCTTGTTTTATTGCACTTGCCATAGCATCTGTATCATCTGGAGTTACTAATATTCCAGTGTTTTCGTCAATAATTTCTGCTATAGCTCCACGGTTGAAAGCAACTACCGGGGTACCGCATGATAGACTTTCAATTACAACTAAACCAAAAGGTTCCGCCCAAATAGGCGTACATAAACTTACGGAAGCATTCTGTATCAAAGATATGAGTTCATTTTCACCTAAATGTCCTGCATACTGTATTCCTTCATTTAACTGAGGTTTGACTTCTTTTTCAAAGTATTCGGAATCGCAAATAGGGCCTGCTATAATTAAATTTATATTTGCTTTTTTCGCTGCTTCAATTGCTAAATGAGTGCCTTTACAGGGAATAATTCGTCCCGTCCAAACTGCAAAATCTTTGGATGTATTATCAGTAAAAGAAAATATATCAGTATCTACACCATTGTAAATTATTTCTGATAAACCATTATCTAAACCCCAAGTTTCGGCGTTGAATTGGGAAACAGAAATATAGTTACCCGTTCGTTTTCGATGTTTTACAGCGCTGTAAAGTAGTGGAAAAGGTGGAGCGTGCAGCGTAGTTACTAAGGTCGTCTTAATAGTATCCGATAAAACTATAGGAAAATAATTTAAAGAGTTATTATGAACTATATCAAAATCATCGTAATCTAAATAATCCATAATGCTCAGAAAAGACTCATGAGATTTTTCATCGGAGGTAGTACAAAAAGAAGTATCGATAAAATCTGGAGCAGCAACATTAAGACTTGGATCTGAATCTGGGTGGGCAAACAAAGTGACATCGCATCCTTTCCGCTGTAAACCCTTTACTAATGTATAAATAAAACGTTCTAATCCTCCTGCAAAAGGTTCGCTAATCGGAAACGTTCTATGTCCTAATACCGCTATTTTCATTCTTAAATCTTACCGAATACATAAATAAAAGTACTGTAAAAATACTTACAAAGCTATTGCTATTCATAAGTACAATTATATTAAATTATTTAGTAAATTTATTTATCTTGCTTAGGGCTGACAGGTTGCTATTACCCAAGATGGAACTCGGAAGGTGATGGGGGGGGATGGGGAGACAAGGGGAAGATAATTCCTAACTACTAATTACTAAATCAAAACTCACAACTACTTCTTTCGCATTACCGATAATAATCATTACAATAAATTTAAATTACGCGATTGTTTGGAGTTAAGTGAAAGTGGGCTTATTTGACGATTTGAGCAAGTTTCTGGAAAGTCGTTTGGAAGAATTCCTGCGGAATAACCCGCATTTGGAATTAGATGCGCTATCGGAACAGTTACGGGAGCAGGAAGAAGATACTCTAAAATTAATTGCAGATTTGCAGCTACAGGAAAAACGCAAGCAAGACGAAGTATTGTCCACGGCGCAAGAAATTCAAAGATGGCACATCAGGGTACAAAAAGCGAAAAGTGCTGGTAGAGAAGATTTAGCGGTAAAAGCTCAAGAAAGAGAAGCGGCGCTATTGCGACAAGGAAACCAGCTTTGGGGACAAATGCAAGGTGTAAAAGAACGCATTACCCAAGCCAAAGACTTATATAAACAAATCCAACAGCGACGGCAGGAAGTACAAGCCAAAGCTACACAAGCACAAGCAGCACGTACAAAGGCTCAAGCACAACAAGCACAACAGCGTATGGACACTGACACTGGTTGGTGGAGTGCAAGCAGCGGCTATCCTAGCTCTAATAAATACGATGACTTAGAAGAAAAATTCCTTCGATGGGAAACTGAAGCGGAGTTAGAGGAAATGAAACGCAAGATGAATCAGTGAGCAGTGAGCAGTGAGCAGTGAGCAGTTAGCAGTTAGCAGTGAGCAGTGAGCAGTGAGCAGTGAGCAGTAACCAGTTAGCAGTTAGCAGTAACCAGTTAGCAGTAACCAGTTAGCAGTGAGCAGTGAGCAGTGAGCAGTGAGCAGTGAGCAGTGAGCAGTGAGCAGTGAGCAGTGAGTTTTATTTTACGTTTGTTAGGGTTATACATTCGATATTGGAGCTTATATTTTTATCTGATATTTAAAAGTTAGATTAAGAACTAATAATTGATAACTGTTAACTGTTAACTGTTAACTGTTAACTGTTCACTGTTCACTGTTAACTGTTCACTGTTCACTGTTCACTGTTTCTCCGCTTTCGCAGTCGCTATAATTACCAACAAGGCGATTTATTTCAATTTTATTTAATCTCTTATTTAACCTTTCACTTCCTCATAGATTTTATTCAACCAGATTTTCATGCTCTTTTAGGATTAAGTGCAATTCAAACAGCTTGTCTCATGGCTCCGCAGGTATTATCGTCGCACTATCTCTAAAATGTTCCGCATAAAATCTTAAATAATGGAACGAAGTATTTTTTTTAATCTTTTATCGAGCTTGCAATTACTACTTGTAGGCTACATCTCCGCTGCTGTTCTAGGTATTTTGATTGGGTATTTAATTGGTTTAAATAGATTTGTTTATCAAATATGTAAATGGATACTTCAGGTTCCAAATACTATTGTTCCCGTTGCTTTACTGCCAATTGCTTTAATCGTTTTCAAAGAAGCTGAATCTGCTGCAATTATAATTGTTTTCTTTAGCGCCATTTGGTCAATTATTATCAATACTGCTAAAGGAATACGACACGGGCGCAAACAAGGAAGAAACTTTAGATTAGTAATTAACCATATATTTGAGGGTTTAAGATTTGCAGTTTGGATTGCTTGGTTTAGTGCGATCGCTATAGAAATGTTGACTCTTAATCAAGGGCTTGGTTTTATCATTTGGAATGCTTATAAAGAAAGTAAAGTTGATGACATTATTGAAGGTATAATCTGTATTGGCGCTATCGGATTATTATTAGATCAACTTTTAGATTTAACAGGAAATATTCTCTCAGGGCTTGTCTCCGATGGGGGGAAGGAGTAGAGGTGATGGGGAGATGGTAAGCCATTGCGTTGCGCGGGTTCCCCGCGTTGTAGCAAATGGCGCAACCCGTTCACGCGAGAGCGTGCGGCTCAGGGGGAGATGGGGTGAATAATTATCAATTATCAATTACCAATTACCAACTACCAACTACCCATTACCAACTACCAACTCCTAACTCTTAATTCCTAACTCTTAACTATGCCCTGCGGCTCAATGCTCGATTAACATATTACTAAAACCGCTAGACAATTAAATTGATAAAATTACTAATCCATCTTTGTCGCAACAATTAATTCATCTTCATCCATGATGCTAAATTTAGAATTATTAATCTTGGTAATTTGGTAATTTTCTATAAATAATAAAGAATTGAAGCTAGCTACCATATCTGCAACAGAAAGCTTCAATAATTTTGATAATTGTAAATTTAAAATTGATTTGGGAAGTCTTTTAAGAATTAGAGACACTTTTCTGTCATTTACGTGCCATACACCAGCAAATTTATTCCCTGTTATATATTCTTTTGGCTTAGATAAAAAGTATGTTTGAATTCTAGTTTGTTCGTAAGTCATATCATCTTTAAATTCCAAAAAAATCTTTTCAAAATCTGTATTATACCGCCATTTTCCAACAAGCAAGGTTTCTATTTCTTTATCTGAGAGAATAATATTCTTCATTTTTTAAGGTATTTTATGAATAATTTTTTGTTTCTGCTTCGTTTATTCCGAATTGATGATGACATCGAATTCTGCTGGCACACCATAAATGTCAAATCTTGATACAAAACTTTAGATCATTGATTAGATTTTCCAGCAAGGAAACAACATTCAACTTCTAGCGCAACTTATCGCTTCGCGGTAATCAAAAGCCAAAAATGCTCTCTATTAGATGCTGTCAGGTTTCGTATTTTATAAATGATAGCTATTTATCATAACTTAGGTATATTACTTATATATCTATTAAGTAATTGTATTTCAAAATACAACTGAATTTACCTCCTTGAATGAGTAAGGAGCCTCAATTGTGAATCGTCGTCACTACAAGAATTTTATCAGTTGTTCTTTGCCGAGTTTCGCTATTGAATAAGATTTTGCACGAGAAGCCTAAAAGCACTCCACCGATCCTAGGTTACTTTGAAATATGTAAATAGCTATATCATTTACATCACAAGGGTTTCAGACATTAAATACTCTTGCTTTTACAGCGATTGAAAATTTGTGGAAATGTGAATCGCAAGACTCAATAAAGAATTATTATGTTTAGGGATGTTAATATTTTATTTTTTTTGTTGCTTAAAATAAAGTTTATATAAGTTTACTTTGCCTACTTGTATTTCAATTAAATTGCTGGTATATGTATAAAGTGTTACAGTGCTGTTAACAACACAACCTGCCACGTATCAAGAAAATTAAGCATTTAGAGTAGGCACAATACCATGTCTAAAAACACAATCAAAACCGAAGAAGTGAAAGCAGTACCATTCTTTGCTCGCTTCTTAGAAGAGCAATCTGCTCCAAACTCAGATAATGCTCCTTACGAAACTAGAAAGTTTCCTTCTGATTGGGAAGAGCGTTAATTAGAGTCAGCTTAATCTGAAAAAAACCCGAGTAGTGTTGAGTTATCGCACAACTGAAAGCTACTCGTCAAACCAACTAAAATTGATGGAAATACCATGTCTAAAAACACAATCAAAATCGAAGAAGTCAAAGCAGTACCTTTCTTTGCTCGCTTCTTAGAAGAGCAATCTGCTCCAAACTCTGATAATGCTCCTTATCCCAATACTATGAAGTTTCCTTCTGATTGGGAAGATTTTTAATTAGAGTCAGCTCGTCGAGCTGAAAAAAGCTGGAGTAGTCTTCAGTTATCGCACAACTGGAGCTACTCCTTAAGCCAACCAACATAATCGAGAAATAAATACCATGTCTAAAAATACAATCAAAACCGAAGAAGTCAAAGCAGTACCATTCTTTGCTCGCTTCTTGGAAGAGCAATCTGCTCCAAACTCAGATAAGGCTCCCTGGGACAGTAGAAAGTTTCCTTCTGATTGGGAAGAGATTTAATTAGAGTCAGCTTAATCTGAAAAAGCTGGAGTAGTCTTCAGTTATCGCACAACTGGAGGCTACTCCTTAAACCAACTATTTTCGAGACAAATACCATGTCTGAAAACATAATCGAAACCCAAGAAGTGAAAGCAGTACCATTTTTTGCTCGCTTCTTAGAAGAGCAATCCGATCAAAACTCAGATAATGCTCCCTTCGATACTAAAAAGTATCCTTCTGGTTGGGAACAGTGGTAATTAGAGTCAGCTTTCACTGAAAAAAGCTGAATTAGCAGTTATTTTGTGACCGAAATCACTGCTAATAGTATAAATCTGAAGTATTGATTATAGCACCGATAATCTGCAATTAACCACATTTCTTAATAATTTCTGAGATTGGATTGCCCCTGATGCGGAAAATATGCCAGTAACGCCTATTTTTCGATACTTCCCAACATCTAAGAGGATGCGGCAGAAAGTCGGGATGTTTTATTTCAAAACCCTAAAAACCTAACCCCTAACCCCTTCCCTACTAGAAAAGGGGAACAGGAAAACAAGGGTTTCAAAGTCTCTCTGCTGTTAGAAGAGAGATGTAGAGAAAGGTTATTAGAAAACTTTTAAAGGCATCCTTATATCCTCTAACCTAAGAAAGCTTTCACACAAAATTTGTTATGTACCACTCCCGTGACGTTGTTTTATTGATCGATCACAGTGGTGATTTCTTCACAATAGATAGAGTGGCAGAAGCTTTGTCAAAGAAAGGGCTAAAACCATTCCGCTTCGATACCGATAAATTCCCTCAAACGGTTCAATTAACAGCACATTTCGATCAATCCAAAACCTACCACAGCCTAGATGATGGCACTCACTCTATCACCACGGAGCAGGTGCAAGCTGTTTGGATGCGACGTATTTGGGAGCCAAAATTAAGTGAAGAATTAGCTCCACAGTTCCGAGAAGCCTGCATTCGAGAATCAAAGGCAACTTTAGATGGTTTTTGGGATAGTTTAAGAGAAGCTCGTTGGGTGGATGATTTGCAGCGGATAAATGCTGCACAGAATAAAATGCGACAATTGCGGGTTGCTTCTGAAGTTGGTTTTACCATTCCCCAGACTCTCGTCACCAACAAAGCTGAATCAGCAAGGGAGTTTTTCCAACAAGTCAACGGCAAAATGGTGAGTAAGTTATTAACTGCTCTTTCCCGCACTATGGAATCTACTTCTTTCTTTGTTTACACCAGTAAAGTCAAAGAGGAAGATTTGCAAGATGCTGAGTCGCTGCGTTATTGCCCAATGGTTTTTCAAGAGCAAATCCCCAAACAGCAGGAATTGCGGGTGGTGTATGTGAATGGTAATGCATTTGTTGGTGCCTTAGATTCATCTGTTTATAATGCATCCAAAGTAGATTGGCGTAAACCTGGTGTTGAGGTTGGTGCTTGGCAAAAACATGAGCTGCCCTCGGAAGTACTTAATCGTCTCAGAGTATTTATGGATAAATTTGGGCTATTGTTTGGAGCCTTAGATTTTATTGTCACACCATCGGGAGAATATGTGTTTTTGGAAGTTAATCCAGTAGGGGAATGGGGAATGCTAGAGCGCGATTTGGATTTGCCTATTTCTAGTGCGATCGCAGATGCTCTTGTTGGTAGTTAGTTGTTGGTGGTTAGTTGTTAGTTGTTAGTTGTTGGTAGTTAGTTGTTAGTTGTTAGTTGGTAGTTGGTAGTTGGTTGTAATTTATCTATTAATCCGCTAGTTACCAAATTGAAAGGTGCTAGAGAATCTAAAATCCAAAACATCCGCTGCTAAAACCCATCCGTTGCTAAACCCCCTCACAGATACTTAATTAACGAGAAATTAGTTATGACAGTTTTAATAGTTACTTTCAGTAAAGATAACGAGAGCATACCTCTGGTAATAGAAGCAATTGAAGCTCAAGGAGAAAAGGCATTTCGTTTTGATACAGATAGATATCCCACTGAAGTAAAGCTAGATATCTACTCTGGTGATTCCGAGCGGATAATTATTACTGATGGGGAACAGAAGCTAGATTTGAGTGAGGTATCCTCAGTTTGGTATAGAAGGATGCGCTACGGGCATAAAATTCCCGAGTCAATGGATAGTCAATTTAGAACTGCTTCAATTAATGAATGTCGCTCTACTGTTAGGGGTATGATTGCCAGCCTCCAAGGATTCCACTTCGATAAAATGTTTAATGTGGATCGGGCTAATAATAAGCAATTACAATTACAAGTCGCACGGCAAGTCGGACTTTTGACTCCGCGTACTCTAACTTCCAATAACCCCGAGGCTGTAAAGCAATTCGCGAGTGAGTGTCAGGAGGAGGGAATTATTACCAAAATGCTTTCTTCCTTTGCGATTTATGGCGAGCAGGGAGAAGAGCAAGTTGTTTTCACCAATCCAGTTTCAGAACAGGATTTGGAGAATCTTGATGGATTGTGTTTTTGTCCGATGACTTTTCAGGAAAAAGTGCCAAAAGCAGTAGAATTACGCACAATTATTGTCGGACAAAATGTATTTACAGCGGCAGTAGATTCTCAGAGTTTAGATGGATCTACTTACGACTGGCGCAAAGAAGGGAAAGCTTTAGTTAAATCTTGGAAACCCTACGAATTGCCCGAAGATGTTGAGAAAAAACTTCTCAAACTATTGCTAGAGCTTGGTTTAAATTATGGGGCAATCGATATTATCGTTACACCCGATGGCAGACACGTATTTCTGGAAGTTAACCCAGTTGGGGAATTTTTCTGGCTGGAGGTATATTCACCGCACTTCCCGATTTCTCAAGCAATTGCACAATTATTGCTGACTGGGAAAAATTAGGATGTCGAAATTAAAATGTTGTGGCAATAATGGTGTATAATCAACCAGTTTTAACATTTGATGGCCAAGACGATTATATAGATTTTGGCGGAGATAGTATTGGTGAAGTATTCGCTCAAGGAACTACAGCTTTTACAATCTCAGGATGGATTAATCCTCATCAATTAACAAATAAAGCTACAAGTTATGGCACGCGCAATGTATTTTTCGCTCGCTCTTCCGATCGATATAGTGATAATTTTGAGTTCGGGATTAGTGAAGAAGGGAATTTAGATATTTACATTGATGAAAATGTTAATCGGGTTATCAAAACCTTTGGTAATGGAGAATTAACTGTTAGAGAATGGCACTTTTTTGCCATTATTTTTAATGGCGGGCAACTGACTATATATCTTGATGACAATGAATATACTGGTGTTTGTGCAGGCACTTCATTAAATAAAGCAACTAGTGCTGTAACTCTTGGTGCAACTTTGCACGATGGGATATATTTTACCGGACAATTGGCTAACATTAGTGTTTGGAATTATCCCTGTACTCTGGCTGAAATTGAGAAGCATCGTGGTGGAATTATAGTTGGTAATGAAGAAGGATTAGTAGCTTACTGGGCATTAAACGAAGGAGAAGGAACAACTATTCGTGACTTAACTGGAAATGCCCATGATGGAAACTTGCAAGGTAATCCTAGTTGGGATGTAGCACAAATTCCATTTGCAGAAAATGAGACAGCAAGTAGCTCTCAACAAGATTTATCTAACCAAAGCACAACCGAATTATTGAATCCTAAGCCTACTATAAAGGGAAGAAAGCCTAGAAAAAGTTCCGGCGCAACCTCTTCAAACCCACAGCCTCATGAGGAAAAACCCAAACCAGAACAAACTAGTCAAAGCGAAGTTATAGACAATATTCAACAACAGAAAAAACCACAAGAAAATATGAGTACCACAGCTAATTCCAAATATAAAATACTTGCCATCGATGGAGGAGGTATCCGGGGAATTATCCCAGCAATGGTGCTAGCAGAAATTGAAAAACGGACTCAAAAACCAATTTTTGAGTTGTTTGATGTAATTGCTGGCACTTCAAGTGGGGGAATTCTGGCACTCGGATTAACTAAACCCAGATTAGCTTCGGATCTATCTGATAAGTTATCAGTTGCACAATACACTGCTAACGATCTTTTAGAAATATTTGTTGAGTATGGGGCTGAGATATTTTACGAGCCATTCTTTGAAAAAATACTCGGGCAGATAGAGGATATATTTGTGCAGCCGAAATATTCTTCTCAAGGAAGAGAGGAAATTTTAAAGCAATATTTTGGGAACACTCCTCTTGAAAATAATCTTAAAGAAGTTTTCGTAACTAGCTACGATATCGAGCAGCGAATTCCGATATTCTTTACAAACAAGTCTGAAAAACAACAGACAGAATCTAGAAAATTTCGCAAGTTATGTAAAGGTTTAACGCTCACAGATGCGGCATTAGCAACTAGTGCCACTCCGACTTATTTTGCTCCCCACCATGTTCCTACTTGCGATAATCCCAACGGCTACTATACCTTGGTTGATGGAGGTTTGTATGCTAATAATCCATCCCATCTAGCTGTTTTGGAAGCGCAAATTAGTAAAAAGAAACAACAACAAGTCCTGAATATGGATGATGTATTGCTAGTTTCTTTAGGTACGGGTTCCCTGACGAGTGTTTATCGTTATAATGATGTTAAAAATTGGGGACTTTTGCAATGGAGTAGACCTCTTTTAAACATGGTATTTGATGGTGGAAGTGAAGTGGTAGCAGGAGAATTGGAACGGTTGTTTGAATCTAATAATGAACAAGAACAAAGTTCTTATTATCGTTTTCAAACATTCCTAAGAAGTGAACTTGAAGCTATAGATAATCCCAGTCCCGAAAATATTCGTGAGTTACAATCAATCGCTAAATTACTTATTTCTGAAAAAACTGAAGAAATAGACCTATTGTGTAGTATTTTATGAGGATAAATTATATTCTCTAAAACATATTTCTAAATCAAGGTTTGCTCAAATACTGTATTTTGATATTTGTGCAATCAAGTCTGAAGCTGTCAGTAATGTGCGATCAATTTTCGCAGTCTTATTAAGGATATTAGGTAAATATAATGGACGAAATTGTAAAAAAAATTGCTGGATTGGGTCTTCCTGGGATATTTCTAGTGCTTGCAACCGCAGCAGCAGGAGGAGTTGGTAATACCGCTGCTGTTGTATCTGCAATCATGGCTTTAGGAGGACCCCTTGGACTGATCGGAGGTTTGGGTGTGCTTGGGCTGGCAGCCTCTGTGGGAGATGTGATAGCTGGATATGGAATTGAAGTGGTGCTAACGAACATTTATAAAGAACGTAGCAAAACCGAATCCGTGAGATTTCTACTCAAAGAAATCAAAGATTTACCTATTTCAGATGACTTAAAAGCTAAGCTCAAAAATGAACTTCGTGCAGTAACTGTTCCCGGTGTGGAAGAGGTTGAACCTCCAAGAACAATTGATATCATCGACGAGGAGTAATTTCAATGAATGCACTGGGTGATATTCTCAGGTGGTAGGTTGCTTGTCTTAATCGAAATTGAGCGAACAGCTTCAATAATGCACCAAATTGGCTAATAATTAATATAGGAATTCTAATTGATTTCTGTTAGGGTCGCGTGTCCGTACCGAAGGTCGTCCCGAAGGGACTTAATGACCTATGAAATTAGGTATTCGTAGGGTGTGTTACGACGTTAGTCTAACGCACCAAAACCCTGATATGATGGTGCGTTGCGCGCAGCAAGCAACACACCCTACGTGTGTTTCAAAATCAAAATTGGATTGGAATTAAGTAGTTAAATTATTTATAGCAAAGCTGAATTGAAGCTGTTTTTTTAAACCTCAAAATGCCCAAAGGAACTGTATTTTTAGAATATGCAAACTCAAGTGATTGACGATAAAACCACAAAGAATCCTCTTACAAATATCACTCGATTTGTGAATGATATTAAAGTGGTTGCTCAACCTTACTGGTATCCAACAGAGCTAGAAGGAAGACCATTCTCAGAGGTGATTAACTCATGGGGAATGCTTGCTCTAATGATATTGTTAATCGTTTCTCTTGTGGGTATAAATGCTGGAGGTAGCTTCTGGAATCGCTATGTGCTTGATATCGTTATTGAAGACAGAGATATTTCTAAATACATAAGCACATTATGGGTTTCCAGCCTTTTTATTGTCTTGATTACCCTGTTAGTAGGATTTTCTGGATTTATCAGAAAGAAAATTGCTTTAAGTTGGTATAAATGGCTAAATAATCACATTTTAGAAAAATATTTTCGCAATCAAACTTATTATAAAATCAACTTTAAATCTGGTATAGAAAACCCGGATCAACGGTTAGCGCAAGAAATCGAACCTATTACCAATAACGCTCTGAGATTTTCAGCTACATTTCTGGAAAAAACCCTGGAGATGATTAGTTTTATCATCATTCTGTGGACAATTTCTCAGCAAATCGCGATTTATTTAGTTATTTATACAATTATAGGTAACTTCGTTGCTGTTTATTTGAATCAAGAATTAAATAAAATTAATCAAGAACAACTCGAATTTAAAGCTGATTTTAACTATTGCCTGACTCATGTCCGGAATCATGCTGAATCAATCGCTTTTTTCCAGGGAGAAGAGCAAGAATTAAAAATCATTGAGCGAAGATTTAATAATGTTTTAAAAAATGCCGAACGCAGGATAAATTGGGAGAGAGGACAAGATATTTTTAACAGAGCATATCAGTCTGCTATCTCGGTATTTTCCATGTTCATACTGACACCGATGTTTATTACGGATCAAATTGATTATGGAGAAATTAGCCAAGCCAGTTTAGCTTGCTTCATGTTTTCTAATGCTCTTGGGCAACTAATTGCTGAATTTGGAACTTCAGGACAATTTTCTAGTTACGTACAGCGTTTAGCTGAGTTTTCCGATGCCTTAGAAGCCGCTAGCAAACAGGCAGAGGATCTTAGCACTATTAAAGTAGTTGAAGAAAACCGTCTGGCTTTTGAAAATATCACTTTACAAACACCAGACTATGAGAAGGTAATCGTCGAAGACTTGTCACTGTCTGCTCTACCAGGAGAAGGGTTATTAATTGTGGGGCCTAGTGGGCGGGGTAAAAGTTCTTTGTTAAGGGCGATCGCCGGTTTGTGGAATTCAGGAAGTGGTAAGTTGTTGCGCCCTCCCCTAGAAGATGTTTTATTTTTACCCCAACGTCCTTATATAATTTTGGGAACTCTGCGCGAACAGTTGCTCTATCCGAATACAAATGAGGAGATGAGCGATCGAGAACTAGAAGAAATTTTACAACAAGTGAACCTGGAAAACTTGCTTAACCGGGTAAATGGCTTTGACACAGAAGTTCGTTGGGAAAATATATTATCTGTAGGAGAACAACAACGGCTTGCTTTCGCACGAATCTTAATTACTTGTCCTAGTTTCACAATATTAGATGAAGCAACAAGTGCTTTAGATTTAAGTAACGAAGAAAATTTATATAAACAGTTACAAGAAACAGAAACAACTTTTATCAGTGTTGGACATCGGGAAAGCTTATTTAATTATCATCAATGGGTGTTAGAACTGGGAGAAGATTCTAGTTGGAAACTGATGCCGGTAAAGGATTATCAGCAAGAAAAAGCAATCTTAATTAATCCACCTCAAACGATTACAACCACAGTCGATACTTTACCAAAAAATGAAGATGAAAAAGCCCCAATAAAACCAGAAATATCAACAGTAACAGAAGTAATTCCAAGATTTTCTCATAAGGAAATGAAAGAGTTAACAAGCTATTCTATTACTACTGTGAGAAACAGAGCAAGACAAGGAAAGCCTATTAAGACTAAAGATGGTGTTACTTATCGCTACGATAAAAACCCAGAGGTTTTAAAATGGGTTAGAGATTAGCCCTGGTGTGAAGAAAATAAAAAAAAGATACGGTATATAACATGGAAAATATTGTTACTAAAAGATTATATTTAGTACCCTTTACACTAGAACTTGTAAAAGCAGCAATCATTGGCAATGATGAATTAGCAACACTGCTATCGGTTCAAATATCGCCAGAATGGCCCGACGAAGAATTGAGTCAAGACTTGCCATTTATTGCCGATATCTTGGACAGCAAAAATCCTTTATATCAAAAATGGGCCAAACCAAAACAATGGGGAAGCTTGATAATTCATAAATCAGAAAACACGCTCATTGGCAAAGCTGGTATTAAAGTTATTCCAGATGAAACCGGTTCACCCACAGGCTCAACAGAACTAGGCTATAGTATAGTTCCATCATATCAACGGCAAGGATATGCATCTGAAGCTGCAAAAGCACTTATCGATTGGGGATTTTCTCAACCAGATATCCAAACTATAACTGCTGGATGCAACTCGGATAATATAGCTTCAAAAAGAGTGTTAGAAAAAGTCGGAATGCAGTTGTTCCAATCACGAGAGAAGATGTTAATTTGGAAATTATCTAAAACAGCTACTGTGCAGTAATTTTGCACCATTTCTCTCTTTATTAAATGTACTTTTGGCAGTAAAAATTGAGTTAATAACTACTAAGAATAGCAATACAGAAGTTGCGATAAAAAATCTCAAGCTGCTGAAATAGGTTAAAATTTAGCGGTGACTGATAGTTTTTAGAATCAGTGTGATGCTAACTAAAAGGCAAAAACAATTAATAAGTTATGAACCGATTACAATTTATGAAAAAAATTATCAATTGCCTATTATCAAAAATTTAAAATTAAAAAGAGTTCAAAAAAGAATCAGAAATTCTCAAGTCTTAATTAAAGAAGGTATTAAGTATGATTCTTATTTTTTCGGAACAATTAAACGGAAGAAAAATATTAGTCAACGAGAAGTTTTTGGTGAAATTAAATTATTAATCAGAGACTATACCCAGCTTATTGATTATCTAGAAAATTATAAAGATAGTTATAAAACATTTTTGTTAAAATTTACAGATGACTGGGAAAACTTGTTTACTCAAAAATATCTGGAAATCAAAAATTTGAGTGAGGAAAGAAACAAGTTAGAAATAAAATATCAGAAAAATCCCCAGTTAATTGATAAATTAAAGCAAGAAAAACAAGAAAACATCAAATCAATGTTATTACTGAGCAACAGTAATTTGTTGATGTTAAAAAAAATTCAATTTCTTAGTGAGGGAATAAAAAAATTATCAGAAGATACCAAAAATCAAAAGCAAACTATTCAGCAAATAGTTAAAGATTTAGAACTATATCAAGAAATTTATGAATATCAAATAAGAGCAACAAAAGTTCGTCAAGAAATAGCTAAAATAGCAGAGACAGTAATCAATCTTGAAAACAATTTACAACAATACTTTAGTCCATTTCAATCTTTAATTGATGAAGTAGTAAAAATAGATGCAGATTTTTATACAACTGTAGAAGAAATTAGAAATCTAGCAAGTAATACTTTAAACGAAGGATCGGATTTATTGACAATCGAAGAGACGAATACAAGCTCAGAAGAGATTCTAAATTTATTAGTAGCGAGTTATGAGAAAAAAGATAGATTAAATAACGCTTTTATTCAGTGTCAATCATTAGATTGGGGAAATAATAATTTTGAGTTAAGCGATGATAAAATTAATTTAGATAGGGCAATCTACTTAACATTTAACTATCTATCTAACCAACTGGTTGCTCAAAGAAAAGTTCTAGGAATACCAGAGGCAAATATTGTATCTCATAAGCCTCGCGTTTCTATTAAAACAACACAAATCGTGGGATTAAGTAATAATGATGTTACATCCACAAATAATATTAAAAGCAATAAAAGCAATAAAAGCAATAAAACTAATAGAAACATTGATTATAGCCAACTGCAAAACCTCTTAGCCCAAGGAAAATGGGAAGAAGCCGATATTGAAACAGCTAAATTAATGTTAAAAGTATTAGGTAAAAATTATTGGAATGAAGTTTATAAAGAAGATATGCAAAACTTTTCTTGTAAAGCTCTCAATCGCATCGATAAACTTTGGAAACAATACAGTAATGCTTATTTCGGCTTTAGTATTCAGCAAAATATCTGGAACGAAATAGGTGGTGAAGTCGATTATGGAAAAGAAAAAATATTTGGCGAGAGGCTTGGTTGGCGCGAAGAGGGAAAATGGTTAGAATACGATCGACTAAATTTTAAATTATCCCCCACCACACCGATAGGACACTTACCAGTAAAATGGTTACACTATGACCAAAAAATGTGTGAGCTATCCTCAAATTCATTTGCAGAGCCTTTTTCAATGGGAGCTTGGCGGGTTCAATCTTGGCTAATATGGCAGATGCACTTATTCTTTTCTAGTGGAAAAATTGACAGCGGAAGTTTCTAATTAATTTATTACAGATTTATTTATAGCAGGTTTGGAACTAATGAACACAATGAATATTTCTGATGCTGAAATAGAAATGTTACTTTTTGGAAAATGGCGTTTTAATAAAGATTGGGAAATAATTTATGTTGAATTCAAAAAAGATATGACTTATGAACAAACCAGGATTCAAACATTTATATTATCGAAACCGATGGAGCTGCTCACGGGTAATAAATTTAAAGGTACTTGGTATGTAAATGAAAGACGATTATTTTTCAATGTTGACAAAGTTCCAAAATCTTCTTTTAATTTACGCTTACCGTGGTTAACTAAGTTTAATATTGCTGACACAGTAGTTAATCTTGGTTCTATATTTATCACAGAAAAGTATAAAGTAGTTAAAATTAATAGCTCTAAATTTTTGATTACGGATAAAGATAAATCATTTGTTGGCACAAAAATGAATTAATCGTTATGTGGAAAAGTTAAGGAAAAACCTATGCCCCAAACCCTTGCCTAAGAAGAAAGAGAGAGAAATCAAAGCCTCTCTCCTCACAGGAGAGAGGTTTGGAGAGAGGTTTTCCAGATACTGTGAAAAGTCAGGTAAGTTAGTAAAAGTAATCGTAAAGTGTCATTGAAATATTTTTAGGCGAAGAGTTAAATATGAAGGTACGTAATTTATCTGATAGAGATATAGAAAAGTTGCTGATTGGAAAATGGCGTTATAACACAGATAAAGAGAAAGTTTGTCTAGAATTTTATCAAGATATGACTTATGAGCAAACTAGAATTCAAACATACTTTTTATCGAAACCGAAAGAATACATCACCGGCAATAAATTTACTGGCGTGTGGCACGTCAATGACAAAAAACTGTCTCTAATCCTTAAAAGTATTCCAAATTCAATTTTCAATTTACATTTATCGGAATTACTGAAGTTTACTGTTGCAGATATGGTAGCTAGCTTCAATTCTTTATTCTTTATAGAAAACTATCAAATTTATAAGATTAATAATTCTGAATTTATAATTATGGATGAAGATGAATTGATTTCCATTGGAAAGGTAAATAGTTAATCTGTTAAAAAAGCACGAAATTAAATATTGAAAAAAGGGGTGAGCTTCCTGCCCCATTTTTTTATGGAAATTATAGTGTTAGATTAAGTTTCGGCTTTTGATTCCTGGGCGATTGAGCAATTTTTGACGCGCTTTTAAATAACTTCCCTACTCCCTACTCCCTAAATCCCTAATTTCCAATTCTTCAATTTCTTCAACATAATCATATTCATCTTCATAAATTGATACTTCCGGTTGAGAAGCAGCATCTAATTGCTGTTGATTATTATTTTTACTTGAATTTTCACCTGAATATTCGCCCAAATAACTACCAAATAGCTTTTCATAATTTGAAGCAACCGCCAAAAATGCTCCACCTAAAATATAGATTGGTAAAGGTAAAGAAAGCTGCTGTACCCAATCGAATAGCTGTGATAAAGCAAACAGCACTACAAAGCAAATGAACCAAATTCTTATACTGTTATCCATAAAGTTAGAGGTGAGTGAGCCGTAATAGTTATTTGTTGCATGATACTTTATCGATGGCAGAATCAACAACGGGGAGCGATACGACAAGTAAATAGTCGAAAAAGCAGTCTTCAAGAGATAATTCGTTAAAAATAATGACAATTCTGAGTTGCATTTTGGGAATCATGTAATTAACCGCAAATTCTCTATATCGGTGCAAACGCTGTCAGACGAATGACTTATCCTTCCTCAGAGCATCAAATTTCTCAACCAGATACCCAGAAGCCCAAAACAGCTTCTCGGATTTCATCGGGATGCCGTTTTAAGCCTGTTACCTGGATAACTAATCGTCTCACTTTACAAAAAAAGATTTTTCTGGGATATGCTGTTGCGCTGGGTATTACTGTGGGGGGTACTGGCTTTGGTTTGAGTATAGGAAATTCTTGGGTTAATCAAGCAAATCAGGAAAGGAAAGATATTCGTCAAGAATTAAGACTGTTAAATAGCTTGCTAAATACAACTTTGAGTTTACAACTCATTAGCGATGTTTATCCTTATCTACAAAAACCCCAAGAGTTTCAACAGGCGATTAGCAGAGTAAATTATTTTAACAAATTACTGACTGAAGTTAATACGAATGCGCCAGAAAATTTTCAGCAACAATTTAAGCAACAATATAATAAGTATAGCGATAGTTTAGAAAAATTTGCTCAAGATTCTAAAAAGACTTTAAAACAGATTGAATCAAATCAGTTGGAGTCGCAAGAAGTTGAGGTAAAACGGCTAGCTGCTAATTTAGTAGCAAGCGATTCTCGGGTTAAAACGCTGAAGTTTGTTTCGGAGTTGCAGGTTTTTGTCGAATCTTTAGAAGAGCAGTCAGAAAAAGCTGAAGCTAACTTGAGTCAAACGCAAAAACTGCGATTAATAATTGTAATTATAAGTTTTATTTTGTCTTTAAGTCTCGCTTCTGTTATCGCTATTTACAGCAGTCGAATGATTGCTAAACCGATTTCAACTGTTACTGATATCACACAAAAAGCTTTAGAAGAAGCAAACTATGATTTACAACTATCCGTCAGCGAAAATATAGAAGCAAAAAAACTTGCAACTTCTGTAAACCAGCTTTTCTCATTGATAAAAATTAATATTCAAAAACAAGAAGAAGCCAAAATCTCTGCCGATGCAGCAAGTTATGCGAAAAGCGAATTTATGGCAAATATGAGTCACGAACTTCGCACCCCTTTAAACGGTATTTTGGGCTATACCCAAATCATTCAAAATTCTCCGAATCTTTCAAAAAAGGAACAGCGGGGTATAGAAATTATTCATCGTTGTGGCAAGCACTTATTAACTTTAATCAACGATATCCTCGATTTTACAAAAATAGAAGCACATCAAATCAAGCTTTACCCTAGTGATTTTCATCTTCCTTCATTTTTACAAGGGATTGTAGAAATATGCCGTGTAAAAACCGAACAAAAGGGCTTGAATTTTATCTACTTAACTCCAGAAAATTTACCATCTGGCATTAACATCGATAAAAGAAGATTGCGACAAGTATTAATAAATTTGCTTAGTAATGCTATTAAGTTTACCGAAAAAGGCTGCGTCACTTTACAAGTAGAGGTATTAGAAATAAAAAAAGAGCGTTTTTCTGAAATAGTAAGATTGCTTTTTCATATTGAAGATACTGGGGTAGGAATGAAACCCGAAGTAATAGATAAAATATTTTCACCTTTTGAACAATTAGGTACAACTAAAAATAAATCGGAAGGTACTGGGCTTGGATTGGCTTTGAGTCAAAAAATCATTGAAATGATGAATAGTACAATTCAAGTTAAAAGTGAATTAGAGATGGGAAGTGTATTTCAATTTGAAATAGAATGTCCAATTGCTGACGATTGGACGGAAACAAGCAGCATTACTCGTACCGGCAGAATTCTGGGTTATATGGGGGATAAAAAGCAAATTTTAATTGTAGATGATAGATGGGAAAATCGTTCTTTATTTATTAATTTATTATCGAGTCTTGGGTTTGACTTAATAGAAGCAGAAAACGGACAGGATGGATTAGAAAAAGCAATAAAATATAAACCAGATTTAATTATTGCTGATATCAAAATGCCAATTATGCATGGATGGAAAATGCTTCAAGAAATTCGTAAATTAGATGAATTAAATAATACGCTGTTTTTCTTTTGCTCTGTAATTACATCTGAAAAGGATAATCACAAAGCTATCCAAGCAGGAGCAAATTACTATTTAAATAAGCCAGTTAAATCAAAAGAATTATATCGTGTATTAGCAAAACAATTAAATATTACTTGGCGTTATAGCCTTGAAGAAAATATTAAACAAATGCCATCAAAAGCACCTCCTAAAAATCAAATAATTATTCCTCCTACTTCAGAACTAACTATGCTATTAGAATTTGCTAAACAGGGTAAGATAAAAGGTATCCAAGAAGAGTTAGATAGAATAGAGCAAATAGACAAAAAATATCAACAGTTTGTTGAGGAACTTGATTCATTCGCAAAATCTTTTAATATAAATAAAATCCGTCAATTCCTCCAAGAAAATATAAAATCATAATACTATAATTTTATTTAGAGCTAAAGAAAATAATATGAACTTAACTAACGATCGAGAGTTTGACTCTAATAAAAAACTAGAAACAATTTTAGTTATCGATGACAGCCCAACGAACCTAGAGATTCTCCATGATGTCTTAGGAAACGCTGGCTATGAAGTGTTAGTTGAAATGGATGGTGCGAGTGGAATTGAGCAAGTTGAAAGCAATCCTCCCGACTTGATATTATTAGATGTAATGATGCCGAAAATAGACGGATTTGAAACCTGCCGTAGACTACAAGCAAATCCATCTACAAAGCATATTCCGATAATTTTTATCACCGCACTTACAGATTCAGAAGAAAAAGTTAAAGGCTTAACTTTAGGAGCGGTAGATTACATTACCAAACCATTTGAGCAAGAAGAAGTTTTAGCGAGAATTAGTTTACATTTAAAGCTACGCAAATTAAATATTGAGTTAGATAAGCAAAAACAAGAATTAGAAATACGAGTTAAAGAGCGAACCTCCGAACTATCTCAAGCTGTAGATGAATTAAAACAAACTCAGCTACAATTAGTTCAAACAGAAAAAATATCTTCTTTAGGACAATTAGTTGCTGGTGTTGCCCATGAAATTAACAATCCGATAGGTTTTATTTCTACTAACTTGCATTATGCTAATCAATATATTGAAGATTTACTTGTATTAGTTAGACTTTTTCAAAAAAATTGCTCTAATCCCGGTAGCGAAGTTAAAGAACAAATAGAAGCTATGGATTTAGAACATATTGACAAAGATTTACCCAAGTTAATGTCATCTATGAAATTGGGTACCGATACTATTAAAGGAATCATGCAGTCTTTACGAAACTTTTCTCGTAGCGATGGAGAAAATAAGAAATTAGTTGATATTCATGAAGGGATAGAAGCAACATTAATGATTTTACAGCATCGCCTCAAAGCTTATCCCAAACGCCCTGCTATTCAAGTAGTTAAAGATTATAGTATTTTACCTAAAGTACAATGTTATCCAGGGCAACTCAACCAAGTTTTTATGAATTTGTTAGCTAATGCTATCGATGTATTAGAAGAATCAATGATTGAGGATCGAGATTTAAACTGCAAACAATGTACTTATATAAACCCCAAAATTCGGATTGCAACTACTATAGATAAATACCAAGTTACTGTTAAAATTGCTGATAATGGTAAAGGAATGTCGGAATCAGTAAAAAACGATATTTTTCAACCTTTTTTTACTACCAAACCAGAAGGCAAAGGTACTGGCTTAGGACTTTCAATCAGCTACCAAATTATTACTGAGAATCATGGAGGAAATTTACAGTGTATTTCTTCCCCAGGAGAAGGAACGGAGTTTTTAATTCAGATTCCTTTTTAAATATTCTTGGATTAGGAGAAAACAGGGAACAGGATACATTAAATCCACTAAGAGTTTTTTATCAAAAAATCCAAAAGTCAATAAAATGTTTTATTTAAAAATATAATCAAATTTTATTGGTTATTCAGTCGTTGGGATGCTGAAATTTTAGTAAAAAGCTCTGCAATCCTACGATATTATAATTACGAACCTCCACAACTAAAATGAAAATTATTCATTTATATCATCTTTTTCTCTGTAACCTATTCCCCGTTGCCCTAAATTTAAAATCTTGAATTAAGCACCCTAAAATAATATACTCAATACCTGGTACATTAGTAATCTACCAATTATTTACAGTTGTTCTCATCTGTTTTCTTATAAGTATGGGAACAGAGAACAATCCAAAATCCCTGCATCCAAAATTGAAATGACCATTTCCCAACAACCAGGTAAAATCAATTCAACCGAATGGGTAACAGATAGCAATGGAAATTTTGCTATATCCATTCGTTTAAAAGGAGAAAGGCTTTTTCATGAAGTCTCCCCTTTTCAAACTGTAGAAGTATTTGATACTCACGATAGAGGGAAAATGCTGACTATCGATCGCATGGTGATGTGTACGGAAGCGGATGAAGCGGCTTATCACGAGATGATTGCTCACGTGCCAATGTTGACTCATCCCGATGTCAAAGATGTGCTGGTAATTGGCGCTGGTGATGGAGGTACGATTCGCGAATTAGTTCGCCACCAAGGAATTGAGCGAATCACAATGGTAGAAATTGATGAAGCAGTCGTGCGTGCTTCCAAGCAATTTTTACCAACTATTTCTTCTGCTTTAGAGCATCCAAAGTTAAATTTACTCATAGATGACGGGATTAAATTCGTTCAAAATGCCGTAGAAAATTCCTATGACTTAGTAATAATTGATTCTTCCGATCCCGTAGGGCCATCAGAAGGATTATTTACTAAATCGTTTTATCAAGATGTATATCGCTGTCTCCGCGTTGGTGGAGTGGTGACGGTACAAAGCGAATCACCAATCTTTCATCAAAAGGCTTTTACCGATTTAAATCAATGTCTCAAACAAGTTTTTGGCAATGATTCGGTGCATTGTTATTTAGTATTTATTCCCATGTATCCTACCGGAATGTGGAGTTTGACTTATTGTTCCAAGCAAGGCAAGCATCCCGTTGATAATTTGGATACTAAAAAAGCCACGCAATTTGTCAAAGAACATAATTTACGCTATTACAATGCAGATATTCATAAAGCTGCTTTTGCTTTACCTGGGTTTATTCAAGACATGATAGAAGCAAAATAATTTTGGTTAGTAGTAAGGGATTAAACCCTGCTACAAACTTTTAAGAACTTCATTTAAAAAAATCGCTCGCTATAAACCTCACAATCTAAGCCTTGCATGGTAAGTTAAAAAATTGGGTAAAGCAGAGCCGATATAATGACATTTTCAAACAACCAACAGCTAACCAAAGTCTCTCTGGGTAAACGATTTCTCGTACTTATTTACGGTGTTGTTAGTTATGCGATCGCAATGTTGACTATACTATATTTAATCTTTTACAGTGCAGGTAAACACCCGTTAGCTTCAATACCTTTAAATCAAGGCTCTATTTTTTTAGCACTATGCATTAATCTAGTTTTAGTGTTTTTATTTGGGCTACAACATAGCATCATGGCACGTCCAGTTTTTAAAAAGTGGTGGACGCAAAAAATACCTGTTGCAGCGGAACGAAGTACCTATGTGTTATGTTCTGCTATTGCTTTAGCTACATTATTATATTTCTGGCAGCCGATGCAAATAACAATTTGGTCGGTTAATAATATAGGATTAAAATATTTAATTTGGGGTATATTTAGCTGCGGTTGGATTTATTTTGTTCTCGCAAGTTTTGCCATCAACCATTTTGATTTATTTGGTTTACGTCAGGTGTATCTTTACTGGAAAAGGGAAACTTATCAAGAATTTCCATTCATGAAACGCTGGATGTACAACTTCAACCGTCATCCAATCCAAACAGGAATACTTATAGGTATATGGGCAACTCCATATATGCAACTAGATCATCTCGTTTTATCAACAACATTTACATTTTATATCTTAATTGGAATAACCCTCGAAGAACGAGATTTAATTCGTAATTATGGCGAACAATATCAACGCTATCGTGACGAAGTTGGAGGTTTATTTCCTTGGAAAAATTAAAGCTGTAAATCCGTTGGCATCGGTATTATATGTTTTTTCAGCCTCGGAGCGCAAAGTTAAACGCTTTCGTGATGCAGAGTTTTTTGAGATATATACTGAATAATTATAATACAACTCGAAAAGATATTGCATTAAAAACCTCTCTCCCAATTAAAGGAAAGAGGTTACAAATTAATTGAATTCACCGCTTACTAATTACAACTTTTCGTGAGCAGCCAAAATAATTTTTTCCGTTTCTTCCCAACCAATACAAGCATCTGTCACGGAAACTCCATGCTTTAACTCTTGTAAATTGGCAGGAATCTTTTGATTGCCTTCATGTAAATTTGATTCCAACATCATCCCCACGATAGATGTGTTACCGTCCGCTATTTGATTTACCACATCTGCTAAAACACCAGCTTGCTTTTTATAGTCTTTATTAGAATTACCGTGACTGCAATCAATCACAATTCTTGGTGTCAAATCTGCTTTTTTGAGCTGATCTTCCGTGGCTTTTACATTTTCGCGATCGCAGTTTGGTTTCCCACCACCACCACGTAAAATTATATGACCGTAATCATTACCTTTGGTTTGAACAATACTGACTTGTCCTTGTCGATTTAAACCCAGAAAATGATGGCTACTTTTAGCTGAATGTAGGGCATTCAAAGCAACTTGAACACTACCATCCGTACCATTTTTAAAACCCACTGGCATAGAAAGCCCGCTCGACATTTCCCGGTGAGTTTGTGATTCAGCAGTTCGTGCCCCAATTGCAGACCAAGAAATTAATTCGCTGATGTACTGAGGTATAATCGGATCTAGAGCTTCCGTACCTGCGGGCAATCCTAATTCATTAATTTTTAAAAGCAGTTCCCGTGCAGTTAAGATGCCTTTCTCGATATCGAAAGAATCATCCATATCCGGGTCATTAATTAAACCTTTCCAGCCTACTGTTGTTCTAGGTTTTTCAAAATAAACCCTCATAATTAACAGTAATTTATCTCCAACTTTTTCTTGAAGTTTCTTTAATCTTCGAGAATATTCTAAAGCTAATTCTGTATTATGAATCGAACAAGGACCAATTACGATAAATTTTCTTCTATCTTGAAAATCTAATATATCCTTTAACTCTTGTCTGTATTTTAAAACATTTGCTTCCGCTGACGGTGTTAAAGGTAATTTTGATTTAACTTCGTGTGGTGTCAATAAAACATGATAATTTTCAATGTTAGTGTCAAATAATTTCTGACGAATGGATTGTCCTAGAATCATATGCTTTCACTTTGAACACTTAATTTCTCTATACATTGTATCGAAGAAAATACCATTAATAGAAACAAATATGTATAAAATATAATCAATTATTTGAACTATTTATAGTATTCCTGATTATCTAAAATGGCGATCGCCTATTGAAGCTTGATGTAAAATCGATTGCTTACCCTTGCTAAGCAAGCATTTACAACCCTTAATTCATCTTGCCGTAAACCATAGTACTAGTTGACTGCCCTACTTGTACTCTGATTACAAAATTATACATTTAAGTCAATAAATCTTTATGAGATAATAAAGTTTATCAGTTACCAGTTACCAGTTACCAGTTACCAGTTACCAGTTACCAGTTACCAGTTACCAATATCTAGATTATTTAACTCCTAACTCCTTACTCCCTACCCCTGAAAATGCTTGAAACTTTAGTGAGACAAAATAATTCCAAAGATTATTCATGGAACTTCTGGTTTACTTTGCCAATTTACCCATTTGGTAAGCGGCAAACAATCCGTAAGGAAGTAGTTAAGGATACAGTTTGGACTTTTGACCAACTTCAAGGCATTTTCTACGTTGTTGTCCCGATTCGCATGACGGTAATTAAACTCAACGAAGGTGGTTTGCTGGTTTATGCACCAATTGCACCAACAGCGGAATGCGTTCGTCTTGTTGAGGAATTAGTGGCAGAACACGGTAGAGTAAAGTATATAATATTGCCTACGATTTCCGGTTTAGAACATAAAGTATTTGTTGGTCCCTTTGCCAGACGTTTTCCCGATTCGCAGATATTCGTCGCACCCAAACAGTGGAGTTTTCCCGTGAATCTTCCTCTTAGCTGGTTGGGTATACCCGCAAAACGCACTCAAGTACTTCCAGAAGACAGCAGCAAAACACCTTTCGGCAATCAATTTGACTATGAAATTCTCGGCCCCATCGAACTGGGTGCGGGTAGATTTGCGGAAGTCGCATTGTTGCATAAATCATCAAATACTCTCTTAGTTACTGACTCAATAGTTTCCGTACCCGAACAACCCCCGGCAATTACTTTATTAGACTCATACCCCTTACTTTTCCACGCTAGAGATAAAGCAACTGACATCATTGCAGATACACCTGAAAATCGTCGTAAAGGGTGGCAGCGTATCGCGTTATTTGGTTTATATTTTCGTCCCAGCGTTTTGGATGTACCAAAATGGAGTGAAGTATTTCGCAATGCTGCTAAAGCTCCAGAACATTCTAAAAAAGCTTATTTTGGTTTGTATCCCTTCAAATGGAAGCAAAATTGGCGGCGTTGTTTTGAAACCCTACGAGGTGACGGTAGGTTATTCGTAGCACCAATTTTACAGACTTTAATTCTGAATCGCGCACCCGAAGAAACTATTGCATGGGCTGAAAAAATTGCTAAGTGGGATTTTAAACGGATTATTCCCTGTCATTTGGACGCACCAATAGAAGCAACACCAAATCAATTTAGACAAGCGTTTTCCTTTTTAGAAAAGCATAGCAATAACGCTTTACCTCAAGAAGATTTTCAAGTTTTAGAACAGATTGATTATACTTTGGATAAATTGGGGATTCCTTCAGCGAAGGAGAAGATTTAACAGTTATCAGTTATCAGTTATCAGTTATCAATAGGATTATCTCTACCTATTCCTAACTCTCGAAACTTAGTTTTCACATCTTTCCACTCAGTACCGCAATAGTAATATTTTTTGTCCAAAATATTGGCGATGTAATAACCTTGCTTACCACCGTTGATGCTTCGCAGTTCGTTCGCTACTTGCTTCATTGAAATGTCAAATACTGAGAATAAATCTTTTTGTTCAAGCCAAGGTACGTTAAATAAATTTACAAAAGGTTCACCCTTTGTAAAATGCCAATTGTTATTACGTCTGACAATTAATCGATAGTAAACAGGATAAACAATAGTAGCATTAACGGACATAATGTTTTATCTTAAAATTATCTATAACATTCAGTTTAAAGGATAGCCCCCAGAGGCAAGCTGGGGGCTAATATGTTAATTAGTTACGGTCACTTCCAGGAACTTCTGGTTCTTCGTCACTCATATCATCCAAATCGTCTTTGACGACTTCGGAGTTTACAAGATACGTTTCGTCGTTCACCATGTCGCGTTTTTCCCACTGTCCTAACAACAAGCGGAGAAAAATTCGCACGGGATTAAAGACCTTTCTATGACCGTTACCGTTTTTGCTCAATATATCACCTCCTTAATATCTAGTAACTGGGGACAATTATGTCCCCAAATTTATTGTTAATTATTTTGAAACCAGTTTTTATTAATAAAGATGAAAACGTATGTTTTTATCAAATACATATAAAATACATTCCCAAGCCGAAGCCTGGGAATAATAATATCAATCAAACTTCACACGGTACCAGCGGCAGCACCAACAGCTTGCTCCGGAGCAATTCCTACCAACTTCGCGCTTAATTCCCACAAACGTTGTGCTTTATCATCATCCAACGCCTCATTAGAAACTTCCTGCTCGAAAGATTTTCTACCTTCTTTCTGACGATTTCCCCAACTATAGTAAGAACCGGATTTGTTATATTCTGGCTCTGCAACTACATCTGCAACTCTTTCACCAGCCAATTCTTCGGATACATAACCTCCGGTAATATTCTTCTGGAATAGAGGGAATATTTTTTGGAATAGCGAATAGTGATTGCGGAATAAAGCAGTTTCAGCAACGCATCCAGGGTATAGCGAACTAAATACAATCCCCGTGGAATCGTGATAGCGTCTGTGTAATTCTCGCATGGTTAAAACGTTGCAAAGCTTACTATCTTTATAAGCTTTACCAGCTTTAAATTTCTTACCGTTAATCATCGAAATCGGTGCTTTGAAACCTTCTTCAAAACCTTTTAAATCTCCTAAATCTGGAGGTGCTGGAATGGGAATCTTTCCTCCCAATTCTTTAGGATTCGCAGTTACAGTTCCCAAAATTATCAATCGAGCTTCATCCGCTGACGATTTTTGCAAGTCTTCCAACATCAAGTTGCACAACAGAAAATGTCCCAGATGATTCGTGGCAACGCTCAACTCATAACCATCTTCACTTCTTTGTGGCTCCTTCGCTAAAGGTAAATACACCGCAGCGTTACACACCAAAGCATCCAGGGATTTACCGCTTTCCCGAAAAGTATTGACAAACTGACGCACGCTATTCAAAGAAGCCAAATCGAGATGCATGATGGTATAGCTCTCAGGTGACATCCCGACTTCGTTGGCGACTCTTTGAGTTTTCTCCAAATTACGACAAGCCATTACAACGTGCCATCCTTTTTTAGCCAAGGCTTTCGCACCATACAAGCCGACACCGGAAGAAGCACCCGTAATGACAACTGTTGATTTGCTATTTTGTGCCATATTCTTAAATCTCTATAAATTCTAAATATCAACGTTGATTGTATTTATGTTCCCATAAGTTGAATGCTTACTATCGCGATTGTTAAGAGTGCTTAACGAATCCACCAGATTGTTAAGGTAATTTTGCGTAAACTAAATTTATATTTTTGTTGATAGTTGCCAATCTTGCGGGATAATTCCCTGTTGTTTAGCTTTACTTATCTCAACAAATCCTATTTCTGCAAGTTCCCAGAGGGCATCTTGCCAAGCTAAAGGTTCATTTTCAAAAATGCTTGCAATGTTATTTTTTATAACTAATGCACTATCGTCTTTGTAGCGAATGAAAGAAGCATTTTCAATTTTTTTATTCTGTACGCGCACGAAGTAGTATTTTTTACCGATTTTCGGGTTCATTTTATTAGTGATGGTAAAAATTGCGATCGCCATTTTTTATTTATCATATTTGAAACCTAAAATTGTAGTGCGTTAACGTAGTGTGTCCGTAGTGCGAGCATCTTGCTCGCTAG
>JBARZF010000550.1:0-3037 GCA_049649675.1 Rivularia sp. (in: cyanobacteria)
TCTGCATTCTTAATATTTTGAGCTTCATCTAAAGCGATTATCTGCCAAGAAACATCTTGTAATGATTTTAAATCGCGATGAACTAAGGAGTAACTTGTAATTATAATATTTTTGTCTTTGACGGCAGTTTGAAAAGCCTTTCCTTTGGGACGTTTATCACCGTGATACTGCAAAACTTTGAGATTAGGAGCAAATTTTTTAACTTCTCGTTCCCAGTTACCTAATACTGAAGTCGGACAAACTAATAATGTGGGTTTTTCTAAGGCTTCTTCTTCTTTTAGGTGAAGTAGAAAGGCTATGAACTGGATTGTATTGTGACAAATTATATTGTTTGCAACAAAGTTATGATGTTTTTCAACCTCGAAATCGTAAACGCATCCTTCGTAATCTACATCTTCAATGCTTTCTATTTTGCAGTAGAAGACTTCTTGGTTGATTTTGAATTTTTCTTTTACAGCAATATTGCCGTTTTGAGGAAGAGGAGTTATATTTTTTAAACGCAAAGGTTCGCGGAGGTTTTCGCGGAGGTTCGCTGAGGAATTATTTGCTGGGATTCCAACGAAATCTCCTACTTTAAAGTTATTTTTCCAACCTTTATTTGTCAACAGTTTGTGACGACGAGTAATGGTAATGCTACTACCATCTTGTAATTTTATTTTTCTTAACTTTTCTTTGACTTGTTGTCGGTAAAGCCGTCGAATGGGAGCTTGGATAATTTTACCCGTTGACTCGTTTATTGAATTAACTATCAATTTATTGCTAGGTTCAGCCCAGAATCCTTCACCATCAAACTGTGTTTCTCCTGCATAGCTTTCCCAAATATTTTCAGCAGTATTTAAACAACCATTAATGTAAATTTGAGTATCTGGTGCAACGCATTTCCCCAAACCCATATCATCTGCCAAACAAGCACCTAAACCCCAACGTTCTAAAAATGACAGCCAAGACATTCCTCGTCTTTGATATGGGCGCAATTCTCCGTGAAAACTTTCGGGTGTGGATAAAGTTTCTATATCTTGATTATCTGTCAGATTTGTAATCAACTCCTGCAAAGCTCCGGAAGCTTCAAAGCTGACTACAGGCAATTTTTCAATTGTTTGAGTATCTCCAGAACCTAATCGCAATGCATCTTCTAATGACAGCGACATTTTTTCTTTTCTACCAGCAAAAAATGTTTGAGCTGTCTTGATATCTTGGGGACGCAATTCTACCCACTCATCATTAATTTGTACCAAGGGACTTTTTAAAGCCACAAGTTTGTCAAACTGCTGCTTGGAAAGAGTTTGTCCCCCAATGGCTAATTCCCATTTGAAATTGAGCAAACTTTGCAAACCCAAACGCTCGGTTTTTTTATTTGGTGTTTGAGCGCTGACTTTCAAACCCAAACGATTAGCCCAACCATCGCGATTTGCTAAGGTATCAGGTAAGATTACACCCAAACCATTATCTTCAAATCGCCAAGTTACCGACTTGATAAAATCATAAGCTTGCATAGGTTCGAGCCGACAAAATTGAGGTAAAGCCGCGTCTAAACTTGGTGCCATGATTGGATAAAGCCGCGAAGCCAAACCCAAACCTCGTAAAAAAGTTTCTTGTGGCTTGTCAATTGTGCGATTTTGGTAAACAAATTTTTCAACGGGATGTTTCCAAATCGTTTGTGCATCTAACAAAAATTCTTCATCATCAATCGCTTGCAGATAATATTCCAACAACCATTGTGTCTCACCTTCAGAGGGAGTACGCAATGCAAAACAGGTGCGAAAAAGACTTCTGGTTCCCAGTTGGTTTTGTAAAGGTAAAGTCCAAGAATTTAAAGCTGCTTCTAACCTTTCAATTTCCTGGGTATCTGCACTAAGTACATTTTTCTTGCTTGTTAAAGAGTGCAACCATTGTCTAACTACAGATGGTAAAGATGACAGCAATCGAGTTTCTGCTGCATCCAAAGAATTTACCATTGCTCGCACTTGAGCATCTACAGTTTTATTCAGAAAATCTAGCAGTAATTGTTCGGATTCGGGGGGTAAATTAATTGATTGATAATTATCTGACTCAATTTGCGTTTGAGTTTGTTCTTGATATACCCGACAAGATAAAGGCATTAATCGCGAATACTTATCCAAACGACTGCCATCAACAGCACTATCTAAAAGTGCTTCCCAACTAGCTATTTTAGAATCATCCGATGCATTGTTAATTGCGGGCAATAACTTACACCTTGCAATCAAATCTAAACCCCAACGACCGATTTGCGACCAAAACCGTAAATCTCCTCCGATAAAATCTTGCTCTTCATTGGCAACATTCATCGGTAAGGAAGTTAAAAATTTTATTGCTTCTGTAGAGTTCAAACAAAAACCTTCAACTTGCCAAGAGTATAGATATTGCTCGTTTACGGCTTCGTTAACAATCCCCGAATGCAAGGGTTGTATCAAGTCAATAACATTTTTCTTTTTCTTCTTATTTTCTTGAGGAATATGGGTAGGTAAGGCAATTACGACAGATGAAGAAGGTAAATTTATATCATATGAAGTAGCTGTAGCTTTGGATTTTCTTTTAGATTTAGTGCTGGAATTATCGGTTTGGCCTTTTCCCCATGATTCAGGAATTTTAAGATTGCGTTTTTGCAATAATTCCAATAATTCTAACGGTGTTATACCGAAAGGATGAGGCTGTAATTTGATTAATTCATCTTGAGCGGAATCGCGACTTATAGAGCGCCAAGTTTCTCCCCATATAAAAAAACAGCTGTTTTGACCTTGTAGTAACCAACTACCGTGTAAAATTGCCATATGTCAACTACATTCTTTTTTCTTGTAGAACTTTAATTTTCGACTGCTTGATTTTGAATAAAATATTCTTTTAAGGCTGTAAAAACTCATTAAATATAAAAGGGTTTATAAATAAATTAATAATATGCATATAACGGGCATTAAAATATCTATTATCTTAAAAATAATTCAAACTTAATAAATTTTATTATCCTCCGGCTTTGCGTTTAAAAATCTCTGAAAAAGCTATTTTGTCCGATTTTTTAACT
>JBARZF010000551.1:0-4508 GCA_049649675.1 Rivularia sp. (in: cyanobacteria)
CTAATAAATTTACTTTTTCAATATTCAACTCATCTAATAAAGCAATAACAGTTTTGGCATAGTCTAAAATGGAATACATTCTTGGTGGTTTATCGGAATCACCAAGTCCCATAAAATCCATTGCAACTACTCGATATTTATCAATCAAAAGTGGCATTAATTCCCGATACTCATCGCTACTGCGGGGATTCATATGCAGTAATAAAAGTGCTTTTCCTTCACCACCAATTCGATAATGCATCTGTCCATCTTCGGTGTCTAAAAATGCTCTTTTTATTTTTTTACTCATGAGATACACCTGCTATTTTTTAGCTTTATTTTTATCCTTCTCAGGCTTCAATTTGGGGATAAATTTGTAACCTCACCCTACCCTAAAGGGCACCCTTTTCCTTAATAAGATACTGCTGGCGAATGGTAGGTCTGACCCATCGTTTACCCACGAATTGGCTTGTAGAGACGCGATATATCGCGTCTCTACATCTTCCGGAATAACGAAAAATAGTTGTGTAATGGGTGTAACCCCTAATTCGCCAGCAGTATCCTTAATAAGGAGAGGAGAAGGGGTGAGGAAGTATTCCTCAAGCGTGAAAACCGTGATACATTAAAGTTGACTTCATCTCCGCTACCCTTCTCTTTACTAAGAATCTTGATTATTCCAATCTTTGCTTAATTTCTTCCGCTAATTTATCCAGCGAAACTTCAATTTGTTCACCAGATTTTAAATCTTTCAAATTAGACTTTTCTGCTGTGGCTTCATCAGCACCAATAATTACACAAAATTGAATTCCTTGTTTATCGGCGGCTTGAAATTGTTTACCCAAACCGCGTTTATCAAAGCTGGTAATTACGTTAATTCCCGATCGCCGCAATTGTTGAGATACCTTTAAATAAAGTGGCATCAATTCGGCTTGTAAATTAACTACCATTACTTGTGCTGGTGTTGCAGGTAAAGTGTTTAATATATCGGCTTTTAACAATCTACTCATTAACCGAGTTAAACCGATAGAAATACCAACACCCGGCATTTTTTCGCCTAAAAATGTCCCCACTAACTCTTCATATCTACCACCAGAACATATACTTCCTAACGCTTCATGTCCTAGTAAAGTTGTTTCGTAAACGGTGCCGGTATAATAATCTAAACCGCGTGCGATCGCCAAATCGATACAGTAACGATTGTCGGCAACTCCTAAATCGCGAACTCCGGAAATAACGGTTTCTAATTCGTTTAAGCCTAGTTTAAATTGTTCGGCTTCTGGCATACTTTCAGCAAGATGCTTAAGTTTACTCAAAACCTCATCTACAGAACCCTTAATATTAACAAATTCAATAATTTTATCGGTTTGTTCCGCCGAAATGCCTTCTTTTTCTAACTCTTTTTTTACCTTCGCTTCGCCAATTTTCTCTAAATTATCAATTATCCCGACACAGGTTTTAATTTTTTCTTCGGTAACACCAACCGATTGAAAGAAACCTGTTAAAACCTTACGGTTATTGATGCGAATCAGAAAATCGCCAATATTTACAGCTTCAAATATTTCCGAGATAATTGCAGGCATTTGAGCATCATAAAGCAAACTCAATTCCCGACGAGCAATAACATCAATATCGCACTGGCGAAACTGGCGAAAACGTCCATCTTTTGCTCTTTCCCCGCGAAATACAACATCCATTTGATAGCGAGCAAAGGGAAAAGTTAAATTGTTTAAATTTCGCGCAATATAAGCCGCTAAAGGAACAGTTTGATCGAACTTTAACGCTCTAGCTTCGGAATTATTATCATCGGATTTAGTTTTACCGGATTCTTCTTTTTCAGCTTGTTTATTCGGCGGTAAAATCGGACTAATACCGTAGACAATATTATCACCTTGGTTTCCCTTGGCTTGCAGAACCTCCAAACGTTCCACAGCAGGAGTTTCAATCGGTGTAAATCCGTAACTTTCATATACTTTACGGATAGTATCCATCAAATAAGATTCTAAGCGCTTTTCACCGGGTAAAAATTCAGGAAAACCGCTGGGATTTGAGTAATTTATTTTTTCAGATTTTGACATATTAGTTAACAGTGAGCAGTGAACAGTTATCAGTTATCAGTTATGACAATAGCAACCTAGGGCATTGGGAAAGCATACTATATGAAGGTGTAAATATGCTTATAATTGTTAATAGTAACTGGATAAGAGGGCTAAAGCCGCCACGTAGAACTTTGATTATAATATTGCTTACCATTGATAACTGATAACTGCTAACTGTTCACTGATAACTGTTCACTGATAACTGTTCACTGATTAAACCACCAAGGATCGTAATCATCGTCAGTCTTAATCAAAAATGCTTTTTTGCGGATAAATCTTGTTAATGCTGATGCACCCATGCGGGAGGCTCCTAAACCGGAAAATTTAAAGGCGTTTTTCTCGGCTTCGTGCATCATGCTTGTTAAACCTGCATCGTTAATGCTTATGGCACCTGCGTCTATTTGACGGGCTATTTCTAATGCTTCCTCTCGCGATTCTGCAAATACGGCGGCACTTAATCCATAATAGGTGTCGTTTGCTAATTCTATGGCTTCTTGTACTGTAGAAAAAGACATAATTGCCATTATCGGACCAAATGTTTCTTCGTTCATTAGCTTCATATCATGATTTACTTCGGTAATTACTGTGGGATGACACCACCAGCCACCACCTATTTTTTCAACTTCACCACCGCAGTGAATTACTGCACCTTTTTCTACAGCATCTTGTAAATGTTTGTTGATAATTGCTGCTTGTTTTTCTGAAATAATTGGTCCTATTTCTCCACTTTCTAATGTCGGATAAGCAAGGTTTATTTTATGTGCTTTGGCTACTATTTTATGATAAAAATCTTCATAAATATTTTTATCAACATAAATTCTCTCAATTGAAAGACATGATTGCCCGCTGTTAACTACAGAACCCCATAATATAGCAGAAGTGGCTAACTCTATATCTGCCGATTCTAATACAATTGCTGGATCTTTTCCTCCTAATTCTAAGAAAGCAGGAATAAAACGTTGGGCTGCTGCGATCGCAACTTGTTGTCCGGTCTCGACGCTACCTGTAAAGCATACTAGGTCTACATTGTCAATCAAAGTCGCTCCGGTTTTACCATCCCCTTCAATAAAAGTTAATATATCCCGTAAATTGGGAACATTACTAATGGCATTCATCAAGGGAGCCATAAATCTAGGCGTAAGTTCGCTGGGTTTAACGATTACCGCACAACCTGCTAATAATGCGGGAATCATATCAATTGTTGATAATAATAAAGGAAAATTCCAAGGGCTAATAATGCCAATTAAAGAATAAGGTACTGCTGTTTGTTGCAAATTCACGAACGGAATTGAGGTTCCTTTTTCGGTATCTTGCAATAATTTTGAACTTAGCCGACACCATCTTTCAATACTCGATAAAAATGAATCAACTTCTAACTTAGATTCTCGAAGTCTACCCGTATCAATTGTCAAAGCTTCTATTAATGCATCCTGCGTCGAGTATATAATATCCTTCAATTCTAATAAAGCATTAATTCTTTCACTTAAACCCAAATCAAACCAATTTTGTTGCGCCCTCCGCAGACGATTGCATTGCTGTACTAAAAGCTTCTCTGGTGGAGGTACAATTACGTAATCATATTTTCCCGTGCGGGGATTGCGAATTTCGATTGGTTGGGACATAACATCTTAGGGCTTTGGACGTTGGAGATTGGGCATTGGAAATAGTTAAGAGGTGAGTAGAAAGTCGTAGCACGCTCCCTATTTTTGCTTTCCCCTCAATGATTTTAACTTTCTCATACTTCATCCCCATTGGGTAAGATTTATATCTTATTACCTTATGGAAATTGATACCCTGAACCCGGTTCTGGTTATACATTTTGGTTTGCAGTAAACTTTGACTTAGCCCAAACAAACCCAAAACCTGACTTAGAATCAAGTACTCCAAAAATAGATACTTGCTCAGCCAAAAATCTGAAAATATTAATAGTAGAAGATTACGCGGACAACCGCGAAATTGTGGTATTCATGCTAGAAAAATTAGGTTATCAAGCAGAAGCAGTCAGCGATGGACAACAAGCACTTGAGAAACTAGCCGAAAGCGACTACGACATAATATTAATGGACTGTCAAATATCAGTGAACAATTATCAATTATCAATTAAAGGATTATATTGATAAAGCCAATCTTCAAATTTAGGTTGACTTACCTGTGTTTGCTGCATTGCTTTACTCAGAAATTTATCGCTGTCAGCTTCATAAGAACGACTTCCTTGAGTGGCGCTACGAGCTTGAATAACTTGGGTTCTTTCAATTCGACTTTGATCGTATTTCGCTAAAGCAGTTTCGAGATTCTCAGATTGAGAAAGATATAGCGGTTTTCGGTTGAGTCCAATACAGACCTAACCCCCAACCCCTTCCCTGCAAGGGAAGGGGAGCAAGGCTTGAAGCCTCTCTCCTTGTAGGAGAGAGGTTTGGAGAGAGGTCAAAACTG
>JBARZF010000552.1:0-1870 GCA_049649675.1 Rivularia sp. (in: cyanobacteria)
TTCCGGAAATAGCCAAATTAAAACATGATGGCTTTCTGTTCTAAATTTATCCCAAAAATCTTTACCTGTTAAATTCAATATTTCTGGGTGATACCACAACTCAAAAATTTTACCTCCGAATAATTCACCTTTACCAATTAAGTCATTATCCCATTTATAATTGCTAGCGATTTGGGTATATATTTCTTTGGCAATATCCTCAACTTCCTTATCAGATTTATATTCTTCTAACTTTCCCCAAGCTAACCAAGTTTGACTAATTGTTCCCGATTCATAAGAATTTAGTTGATTAGTATTATCTTGTTTTTGAGAAGTTCGATATTGAATTTCCTTTTTGTAATCTTGAAAAAAGCTATCATTAATATCTTGAGGGTTATCGTTAGACTTTCCATTAGCGTCTAATTTACCCGAATAGTCAACTAAAAGAGCATAGGTATCGCTAAATTGTCGGGGATAGTAGTAACCATCATCCGGTGAATCAAATTGTCTAAATCTGGTTGCTAATAAATCAACACCGTCAGCTTCACTATAACGGTGTTTTTTGATTTGAGTATATTTTTCATTAAAAGTTGTTTCGTCTAAATCGCCGAATACTTTTTCACAAAAAGCTTTGCATCTGCTATCAATAATTGTTTCATCTTCACCCAAGCCATCCTTTAAGTCATAGAGGAATAAATCAAGTGTCGGGAAAATAATATTAGTTGAATTTGACATTTCATTTATTGCCAGTAAAGAAATTACCGATTCGTTTGAATATATTCTGAGGTTGTTTCGATTTTGTTGCTGCTCCTACAGAGTCTTTATCATTGAATACATCTCTTGCTGTATTGATAATTTCTGGAGTTTTTTGATTAGTTCTTTCTTCTAGGGGTAAATTCTCAATTCCTTTGTTTTTTTCTGCTCCAGTTGTTACTAGGGACGTTAATTGCGTTTGGTAAACTACATTTAAGGGTTCGTAAGATTTGGCAATCGTATCAAGTTCGCCAATATTTGTCGAGTTAACTGTCAGCAACGAGCCAAATTGATTTAATTGATTTTGGATTTCCATTGGTAAGGGTTTATCCAGTTGAGGAAGTGCGTTGAGGAAGGCTTGTAAAATAATTATGTCTGTTGATTTCATGGTAATTTTTGATTGTAAACAAGCAATTTATACTTGATGTTTGACCTCTCTCCGGATGCGGAGAGAGGGTTTAAATTCCCCATTCCCTTATAGGGAAGGGGGTAGGGGGTTAGGTTTTCAAGATTTGAAATAAACATAATATTTATTAAACATTTTCTAAACACCAGTAATTATAAAACCAGCCCAGTAATAAGGATGATTAAAAAGTTTATCTTTCTTATTCTCAATTGATTTTAAATATGCTTCTAATATAATACGCGAACTATCCCCCTGACTCAATTGACTAAAACTAAATCTATAAAATCTTTCCAGGTTTCTATAATCAAGACTTATCAACCATTTTATTGCTCTTGTTAAAGCAATATTTGGTGTTTTACCCTTTTTAATCTGCCTATAAAAGTAACTCATCAGTAAGCTGGTAGAAATGTCATTTACCGTCCATAGGGAACTGACTACATGAGATACACCTTGATAAAGAAAAGCACTAACTAATCCTACATATTCTGCTTCTACAGTTTCATTTCCAGTAATTGCGGTTTCGCAGGCTGAAAGGGAAACTAGCTGATAGCCTTTCAGGTCAAAATTGCGGATTTCTGGTAATGTTAAATTGGGATTCGTTTGTGAATCTGTTGAATCGTAGCTGAGGTAAATAGCTGAGTTTTGAGGACGTTTATTATCATAGCTGCCATGTCCGGAAAAGTGGAATATATTGTATCCTGCTGCTAAAGCTTGTTTAACGGTGTTTTTATC
>JBARZF010000553.1:0-1874 GCA_049649675.1 Rivularia sp. (in: cyanobacteria)
ACGTTAGTTTGGATTAATGCGATCGGACTTCTAAGTTCGTGAGAAGCATCTGCGGTAAACTGCTTGAGACGTTGATAAGAATCGCGTACAGGTTGCATTGCTAACCCAGCAAGAAACCACCCGCTAGCTGCAACAGAAACTAACATTAAGCCAATACCCAAACCCAAATCCAAAATTAACTGACGACTTGGTTTTGTCACTTCAAACCAAGGATGGCTTACCCGCAGATATCCCAAAACTTGTCGTCCAACTTCTACTCTTTCAGTAACTTGTCGCAACAATATCGCTTCAGAAAGCCCATTTACCTTATCTCCTTGTCCCCTTGTCCCCTTGTCACCCCCGAACCCTATCTCCCCCGAACCCCATCTCCCCACCCGAACAGTTTCACCCATACGATTGGAATGAATAGGAATATCTAACGGTTCGGATAAAGTTGACCAAATTAACTTACCAGTAGGGCTAAACCATTCCAAATCTATACGGTCATCTTCAGTTGTATTCGCATTATCACGGAAACTCGCTTCTAAATTAACTTTGAATAGACCATTATTTGAGTTTACTGCTTCAATTACTAGCGATCGCTCTACAACTTCCACCACATGATTCAACGTATCGTCAATCCGCTCAATCAAAGTATTGCGTACATACAGATAAACTCCACTAGCAAACACCAGCAATAACACGGCCGTTACGGTAGTATACCAAATAGCAAGACGACGACGAGTAGCTTGGAACATAGTCAGTTAGCAGTTACCAGTTACCAGTTACTAGTGAATAATTCTACCCCCTCTTCCCCCTGTTCCTTCTCTTCCTCCTCTACCCTTCAGTGTTATTTCGGACAAAAATATTACATAAAAATCGTTAAATTCCATATTATCACTGAAGTTGTCTTTCCGGAGTAGAGGTTACATTCTTGATGTAAACCTGATACGAAGCAATGAACAAAATTTGTTAAAGGTTTTCACAACAACAGTTAGTTATTTGATCTCAAATTTCAACTATCTTGTTGATTGGAAGCAAAACAAAAAAATATGGGAGTTAAAAAAGTGCCTTTTAAGATAGGCGATTGCAAACTTATAAATGGCAATATTTGTGTCATCTTCGTATTTAGATAAAAGTATATTCCATATATTCTATATATTAGCTAATATGCTTAATTTTATTGCCACTATAGTAAGTCTATCTTTTACAGACTCGCTTAGTCATAAACAACGTAATTAACTCCTATCAGTAACCGATTCAGAATCTAAACAACAGCAGTTAAGCGACATAAAACAATTAATAGACAGTTGATTACAACAAACTGAAGAGTAAAAATATTTTATTTCATCTCGTTGATAGATTGTCGCTGCAATTGTTAATTCATTACATTAACGAGACTGGATGATGACAGATTTTCATTTTAATCCTAAAGGGGGTGATGCTGACCAGAAATTCAATATTGTAATTAATCTGATTGTCTTCATAAACGAATTTCATTTTTTCGTTACTCTCCGGCTTACCAGGGAATCTCTATCAAACCGCTTGATCAAAGCATGAAGTCAAAGTTATGTTTTTTTGACCTTGTATAAAATATACTGTACCGGAATATTGGCTCCATAAATCCAGGTGTACGTATTTTTATTCTCATAACTTGATTCGCCAGGTTTTATCTTAAATCCCTTTATCAAACTAATTTGGATAAGTCAGAAACAGAGAGTTTATCAAACAAACAACATTTACCTTACTAAAACCACAGAGAGAATTTACATGAATAAGAAAGTTTTGGGTCTTTTGGCTGCAAGCGCAGCAGTAGCTAGTAGCGTTATTTTTGCTTCACCCGCTCGCGCAGTTAAGCAACAAGTAAACGTTAACGTCACTGTAGATGAAGTACT
>JBARZF010000554.1:0-3028 GCA_049649675.1 Rivularia sp. (in: cyanobacteria)
AGATCGAAGTACACCGCTTCATCAAAATCTTCGCTTCTTTCCCGCAGTTGAATCGAGCGAAAATCAAATACTTGACACTGCTTTACAACATCCCCAGAATTAGTTTGCCATCCCAGAGGATAACTAACTGTGTAACCTACCGCTTCGTTTGTGCAGGTTTGTCCTAAATTAATAGGAATATCATCGGGTTGATTTTGTGATGGGTTATTGTTGGGTTTGACTACATATTCGTTCGCAACACCAGACAATTGTTTAATTTGACATAAAGCAGCTGCTATTTGTCCCCGTGTAATAGGTTCGGATGGACTAATTAATCGTTTTTGAAACCGAGGTTTGGGGGAAGTAATAAGAATTCCTTGTTGTGTAGCTGCGGCAATTAATCCTCTTGCATACTCCGGAATCCGATTCGCATCATCATAAATAGCATTAAGAATTTGGTTTGGGAAAGAGGGAACAGAATAATTTAAGCCAGTTGATAAAGCTACAAAAGCTTCTACACGAGAAACTTTTTGAGTGGGATTAAAAACTTGATTGGGATAGCCAGAAATAAATCTTTTTGTGTAGGCATTACGGATGGCTTCTTTAGCCCAATGAATAGAAGAAACGTCATTAAAATTGATCGCTTGACGTGTCATTGGAATATCGGGGAAGGCTTTTGTTATCATCGCCGCATATTCAGCACGGGTAATTACTTTATTTGGTCGAAAAGTGTTGTTTGAATATCCAGATAAAATTCCTTGTCCGCTGAGATTTTGAATGCATTCTTCTGCCCAGTGACCGTTGATATCAGAATAATTTTGGGCGCTAGCAGGACTCATTTTTAAGGAAATTACGCTGCTAAATATTCCTATTGATAAATAAGAAATAGTCTGTTTAATTATTTTACAAAAATTAAAGCTCAACCTATTCATAATTAATAATTTTACGTTGATTTTTTGTTATTACATTTTTTCATTAGAGCGCTGCTTTTACATCTAACTATTGAGATATTTTGATTTTATAAAGTCTCATTCTAAAGGGAAGTAACTTGAATAGTTTTATATAAAATCTAATTTAATATTGTTCTATTACGCCATTTTTATGCACTTCTTAAATCATAAATGAAGTTTTAAGCCTTCAGATTCCTAAGTTTGTTTAAAGCCGGGTTACTTTGGGGAATACCAAGAACTCCCAAACAAGATGATGAAATAAATGGTTATCTTATTCCTAAAAATTCGATTATCACAGTAGGAGCATTTATGATTCATCGTCATCCAGAATTTTGGGAGAATCCGGATGAATTTAACCCAGATAACTTTTTACCAGAGAAAGTAAATCAAATACCAAAATTTGCTTATTTCCCCTTCGGTGGAGGAAAAAGGATTTGTATCGGTCAAAACTTTGCGCTGATGGAAGCGACAATTATTATTGCTTTAATCAGTCGGCGATTTAAATTTGAATTATTGCCAAATCAAAACATAGAAATTGATCCAACTTTTACATTGCGGCCAAAAAATGGGATTAAAGTTAAAGTATGGAAACGAAATTAGTCTAAAATGCAAAGACTCGATCCAGAAAAGAGAGAAGCAATTTTAAATGCAGCCAAACAGCGTCTTCGTAAATACGGAATTCAAAAAACAAAAATGCAAGAAATTGCTATTTATTAACGGAAATTTTCCTCATACCCAACTCCAAGCAGCTTGGAATAGAAAAGGAGACGAGCGTCGATTCACATTCCACACGGCTAATGAAATTACTGAAAACCAGCAAATCATCGGGAAAAAGCAATTTTTTGCCGATGTTGGAATCACCACTCAACCAAAACCCTAAATTTGAATCAACGATAAATAATACAAATGTAGCGATCGTCGATCGCCCATTTATAATTTTCAACAATAATAAACATTACTTATATGAATTTGAAGCAACCTCCAGTAATATATAGCTTCTGTTTATGCCTACAAAATTATAGTTAAGCTAATCTTATAGCAGATAAACGTTTTTTATATCTATGCAGTATTTACATTTATATAGCTTATGGATAAACTACAGATATAGCTTAAAAGTTAAATAAATTTGGATAGAGCAATGTTAAATCTAATCAGACGCACTCCTCAAACTACTTTTAATTCAATCAAACCTCAAATGCCTTGGTTCGATGGGTTATATCCTATACGTCAGTGGCTGAATAATCTTAAGATTGAAAACGTTGCGCTAGCCCATTTTATTTGCCGGATGATTCCTACGCAATGTCCCTTTGAGCGAGATATTTGTTTATTTGGACGTACTATTCTACATATTCCACCCTTGTGCAAACTTAATCCACTGTATGAGGAATTGACTGTCTTACGTTTCCGAGCGCTTTCTTATTTAGCCGATGAATGTGGTGAAGATGTAGGTTGTTATTGTTAAGAATAGAATTTCTACTAGAAGCATGAATAAAGTACTTTTTAAATTAAAAATTAAATTCGTAGGTTGGGTTAAAGAACGTAGCGCCGCTCCCCGCACTATGTCTTCGACACATCTTCGATGAACGTGAACGCTACACTGCCTAAAAATTAGAGAAGCCTAATCTAATCTGATATCTTGCATCATTCTCGTTAAGCCTACATTCCACGGAAATCAATTTCAAAGCTAATATACAAAGTACGTTAAAACGCACTAAAAGCCTTATTTAGTCGTCTAAAGACGACTTTGCTTTTGAGTCTGGGAATTCATTCCTAGGCGGTGTTGATAATAGTGCAAGATGTAAAATCTAATTCCAGTTCTTTTTAGGGATAGGAATTTTAAAGGTAATAAATACAACTATTAATACTACCTTACCTACTACTGAGTTTTTCCATAACTTAACAAGCATAAACGCATATTATTTATACGTTCTTACTCAGGAATTTTTACGCAAATGTAACACTATTGCTATGGCTTTGTACTTCACTTTTGTGCAAAGTATTGCAAGGAGATGGGGGATGGGGAGATGGGGAGATGGGGAGATGGGGAGACTCAACTGCTAACTGATAACTGCTAACTGATAACTGATAACTGATAACTG
>JBARZF010000555.1:0-3520 GCA_049649675.1 Rivularia sp. (in: cyanobacteria)
GGACAAACAGTTATTCGGGTTGTAGAGGAGTACCCAGACGCTAAAGATGAAATCAACTCACTAGAAAAACCATTAACTGAGAAGTCGGATTATAAGGGACTAGCTGACGAATGGTGTCAGAAATTAGCTCGTAGGGGACGCAAGCCCGGTGTTTTGCTGCTGCTAATCAGTCAATACGATGGCGTAACGTCTTGGGGATTTGAGGGTAAAGGCAATTTAGTTAACTGCTTTCATGCGATACGGTTGGGGGAGTTCGCTGTTACCCATGCCAAAAAAGTAGGTGATGACCAATTAGTTAAATGGGTAGAAGCTGACTTAACTTCTCGCTGTATGGTCGATAATCGTCCTTGTCAACTCCCAGACCGCGCTACTCAGATAATGATAGGTAACGGTGTTGTGGTTGATAAAATCGGTAACTCCACACCAACGAGTAATTTACCAGCGGGAGAAGCTGACAAGCATCAACTCAACGAATACGAAACAGCGATTATCGACGCTGGTGAAAGGTTGCAGGGAGATGTCCTTAAAGCCCGCACACTCAAACAAAACTCTCGGTTATTTGCCGATATGTCGCCGGAAGATATTCGATTATTGTTTCAAAGTCTTGCTGATAGGGGAGTAGGGGAAGTCGTAGGAACTGGTAATTACCTCGGATGGAAATACAACCAACCCGTAGACACTACGCCTACACCCGATTAACAGCGCGTCTACGCTTTTACACAAACTCATTACACCACACCAGCACCCAAAATGCTGGTTTTCTTTTGTTTGATTATTGGATACGAGTTGGGCGATCGCATTTTCTTTATCCCGCGTCTACGCTGTCTACTTTTTTTCATCTCCTTAAATTTGGTGTAGATGCCTAAAAAGCTTGCTGTATAATCTTTTCAGGCGATTGTAGGCAAAATTCAGATATCCTAAAAAATGCCTAGAATCCCCTCACAAAAGCAATTTTCAGCGTCTACAACTGCAAAACGTCAAATAATTTATTAAATCAATTTACTAATTCAGACTACATATATACTCGTATCTTTGAGGATGCAATCAATCTTGAAATTTAAACGAATTGATAAATTGCTGTATGTGCTTATGAGCTTTTTTATACTCAGGTGCCTGCTTACCCAATGGCAGGGATTTTAAATATTTTTCCCGTAATTCCTGATAATCGGGTACATCTGATTTATTATGTAACTTCCTATGTAACTTATCGCTCTCCTCCCTAACGGTAGATAGTTCCACTGTTAGGGATTCTACTTTTTTGATGCTGCTGCTAACTCCGCTTCTAACTGCTCAACCCGTTGCTGTAATTGCGTTACCTCGTTACTGGTTACAGACTCACTATCTGTAACTTCTTTCTTTTTACGCGGTTCTGGGGGAACGTTTAACTGTGCTGCTATTTCTTCCAAGCGATCGGTTTTTAAGTCGGATGCCTTGCCAATATACCGTTTATGTAACTTACCAGATACCTTTCTGTAGCCGTACCAATAATCGGCTTGTCCTCCCCCCTTCTCCCTACGGACGGTAAACGGTGCGTTATCGCTTTCGGGAACATATCGGAACGAATCGAGGGTTTGTAATTGCTTCTCCCAATTCTTAGAACCTACTCTAATACTGCTTTCTAGCTTTCCTGACTCAACTACGGGAACCTGCTTTTTACTCATAGCGTTACCTATATCTCTATGTAACTACTATATTATGTAACCTGAAAATAGTTACAGACAATTTATCAAAACTTTATCTGTAACCGATGGCAGTTACATAGACTTATAGCTATCATAGTTACATAGACAAGTTACATAAAAACCTTTTAAAAGCCATGATTACAAAATGCTCTGAATGCCCTTTTTACAAACCTTCTACACAAATCAAAAATATCGGCAATTGTAGTTATCACAATGCCAAAGTTAGGGGTTGCGATCGCGCTTGTCCTTCTGGAAAGCAAGCCAAATAAAACAATCGCCTCGGAACAAAACCGGGGCTACCCCATTACCAATCACCAATGCCCAATACCCATGACTCAACAAGAAACAGCACAATTAATCGCAAGTCTTACCCGTCAAGAGCAACTTTTACAGCAACTTATCTCAGTAATTAACAAGCCGCGTCTTGGTTTTCATAACGACGTTGGAGTTACCAGAATTTACTGCAATCGCTCAAACGGTTGCTTGTGGTATACGCTCGCAAACGGAAGCACACCTATAGCAATTCAACAAACAGCTTTGAGTGGTTACTTACGAGAATTGAAGTTTGAACGAGTGCAACGACGCGGTAAAGAAGTTTGCAAGCTACTCATCACAATTGAAGCGGACGGGGTGTATTTACTGGAAAGTGGTTATGATTCTCACTTTTCAAAATGCGTCTTGAGTGCGATTGCTTCTTTAGATCTTGAACGGTTGAAGCAACCAGTTACTATCGCTGTCGCACCGGGGGAGGATGATAACGTCCTATTCGCTCGCGTCTACATGGGGAGTGAGTATGTCAAAGCCCAGTACAGCGACAACACCAACTTTCGGGAAATATCAAAAAGGGCGATCGGTAATGTGAAGCAAGCAAATCAACGAAAAACTATAAAATAACCTCATTACTTTTAGCCGATGGGGTGTTTTTATGGTTAAGCATTTTGATTATTCTATGGTATCTGCTGTTCGTATTGATAAATTTCCAGATTTATTTGATTCAGAAAAACTTGGAATAGTTAATTTTGAAGCGGTTATTAAGTTTTCAGATGGTCGGGTGGAAGCATCATTTCCCGCGTACACAAGAGAAGGAGCAATCCAAGCAGCTAAACAACTTATAAAGCATTACCGACCAAATGATTCTTATCCCCCTGCTTACCAGCAAACTCCAGAAAAAGCTCGTGAAATGTGGGAACCCGGCTACCTTGTAGAAAGCAGTGAAACTATCAATTATCAGATGCTTGTTGAGCATAAAGTAAGTTAAAACCATTACCGAGCAAGATACCTGCTCAGCATCAGTTCATGAAAGTATAGCTATATAAGGTTTTAATTGTTGGGTAAAGAATTTATTCTTACTTTTAACTTACTTTTGATTAGCACTGAGTAAGGAAAGCGTTCCGTAGTGCCTAACTATTTTAGCTTGCTTGGTGCGACGTTCAAGGTTAGGCACTACTATGAAGGGGTTCTGAAGCGGTAGTACTCATGTTTGTCCGTAGTAAAAAAATTAAAGGCAATCGATATTACTATGTCTGTGAATCAAAGCGAGAACATGGGAAAGTTGAGCAACGAGTGAAAGCTTATTTAGGTAGCTATCGAACCGCAAAGCAACAAATTAAATTGTTATATCGGGATAGCACGCTGTCTAGCAAATTGCTGAATCGCCTCGAAACGTTGCATAAAATGCCATTTACGCGCCACAACAGCGCCATTTGAGAGTAGCGATCGGTTAACAGCCCAGCGACAGCAAACTTTTCAAAATGATTGCGTAAACAGCTTTTCAAGGCTCAATATGTGAATAAGTTTGCAGTTATTGCGGGTACGTAATATCAGTGTTCGTAAATTGT
>JBARZF010000556.1:0-7518 GCA_049649675.1 Rivularia sp. (in: cyanobacteria)
CTTAGAAGTAGTAGAAAGACGGATTGAACAACGAAATAAACGTCGCAAAGTATGCTATCCAGGTTTTCTTCCCTCTCGAATGGCTAATAGTGTTAGTGGATAGGAATAGTTCAAAATCAAAAATTTGAAATTGAACTGCTTTTAAATATAAAAGGTTAGTAGTAAGCAATGCCCGTCCCAAATCCAAGCGATAAATCGCTTACTACTAACCTTTATTACCCTTCAAAATTTATGCCCTTCCTCTCACTTTTCCCCAATACCCAAAAACCTGGGTTGCGCTTTGACTCTTTCTATCCAAGCTTGAATTGCTTTGAATTTACTTAAATCAAATCCTCCTTCACCCGCAACGTGCGTATAAGCAAACAAAGCAATGTCGGCAATTGTATAACGCTCTCCAACAAAGAAAGTTTTCCCGGTTAAATGAGTTTCCATTACTTCAAGTGCTGCGTAACCGCCTTCGTGTTTTTCTTGTAATGCTTCTTTATATTCATCCGCTTTACCTAAAATAGAAATCCAATATCTAGATGTAGCTATAAATGGCTCGTGGCTGTATTGTTCAAAAAATAACCATTGCAATACTTCTGCTTTCAAAAAACGGTCGTAAGGAAGAAATTCTGTGCCTTCGCTGACATACATTAATATTGCATTTGACTCCGCTAAGTATTTACCGTCTTCAATTTCTAAGACTGGTATTTTCCCATTAGGATTTATGTTTAGAAATTCCGATGTTCTGCTTTCTCCCTCTAATATATTTATCTCTGTTCTTTCAAACGGCATACCAATTTGCGTTAACAACAAACGTATTTTATAGCCATTCCCCGACGGTAAAAAATCATACAAACGCAGCGTTTCCATGCTCAAAAATATAAAAGTGAAATGATTATTCAGTCAAGATTTTAATTATAATAAATCGTCTCACAAACAGAACATAATTTGTAAAAATTTTATAATATATACAATAACTGATAAAATCATATAAATTTTTTTTTAGATATAGAAAAATCATGCCCTGATGATTGTTTGACGGAGATACGGACATTATTTAATTTTTAAATACCAATGATGATGACATATTTTTGACTTAATAATTTGAAGAATACGCATCATTTTGTAAGCTATATACAACTCTAAATATATTTTTGTTATTCTTAGCCTTTCTTACAACGGCATAGTAAATTTTATGTTGCCTCTTCCTTATTCCTTTTTCCCTCTTTTTATCGATATAGTTATTCTCCGATTTTGGAAAAAAATAATTGATAATAGGTATTAAAATAGACATATATTTTCAATAGTTGACAATCATATGTGCGGAAGATTTACTTTGATAGCAGAACCCTCTAGGGTAAAAGAAGTTTTTCAGATTTCGGATATAAGTAACTGTCAGTGGGAAGCGCGATATAATATTGCACCAACGCAAAACATCGCAACTGTTTTATATAATTCCGAAAGCAAAAAACGCGAATGTCGATCGCTGCGTTGGGGATTGATTCCTTCGTGGTCGAAAGATTCTAAGATGGCAGCAAGAACGATCAATGCCAGAGCGGAAACATTGGCAGAAAAACCTTCTTTCCGTTCTGCTTTTAAACGCAGACGCTGTTTAATAATTGCGGATGGTTTTTACGAATGGAAGAAAGTCGAAACTAAAAAACAGCCATATTACTTTCAATTAAAAGATAAACAGCCTTTTGCCTTTGCGGGCTTGTGGGAAGAATGGCAATCTCCCGATGACGAAAAGATAACGAGTTGTACAATTGTGACAACTGATGCTAACGAATTGTTACAGCCAATTCATCATCGAATGCCGGTGATTCTCCAACAGTCGGATTACGAAACATGGTTAGATCCGCAGCAACAGAATACCGAATTATTACAGGAACTACTGCACCCCTATGAAGCCGAGAAAATGACTCGGAGCGCAGTCAGCACCAAAGTTAATAGTCCGCATCATACCAGTGCCGAATGCATTACGCCCGAAAGAGAGAAAAATTAACAGTAAATAGGAAATCTATCGGTTAAATTAACAGTTATCAGTAACCGCCATAATTATTGTCAGATATGCCAAGAACTCAGAAGAACGATAATTTTATCGATAAATCCTTTACAGTAATGGCAGACCTTATATTAAAGCTTCTGCCAGCGAACAAAAGAGCCAAAGAAGCTTTTGTTTATTATCGAGATGGAATGTCAGCCCAAGCAGACGGTGAATATGCTGAAGCTTTGGAAAACTATGAGGAAGCTTTAGAACTAGAAGAAGATACTAACGATAAGAGCTATATCCTCTATAACATGGGGTTGATCTACGCTAGTAACGGCGATCATGAGAAAGCACTCGAACTTTATCATCAAGCAGTAGAATATAATCCCCGTTTACCTCAAGCTTTGAATAATATTGCCGTTATTTTTCACTACAAAGGTGAAAAAGCTATAGAAGGTGGCGATCGCGATGGGGGAGAAGCATTATTCGATCGAGCCGCTGATTACTGGATTCGAGCTATTCGCATGGCTCCAAACAACTACATCGAAGCGCAAAACTGGCTCAAGACTACAGGGCGATCGCAAATTGATGTGTATTTTTAGCTGGAGCGTGGTTAGTTGTTAGTAGTTAGTGGTTAGTTGTTATTAATTAACTCTAATAGCTTGTAGCTGCGAAAATTATTAAGTGTAAGATATTAAAAACGGGCAGGATGCTTGTACCGCAAGAGTCTATAGGATTTTTGTGGTATGGACATTTTACCCGTTTGTCTTATATTGATTTATGATTAACTACCGAATATTCAATTCTTCATTCATAACTCAAAAACCATGATTGACCGCGAACAAGTACGTAAAGTAGCTCATCTTGCCCGTTTAGAATTAACAGCGGAAGAAGAAGATCAATTCACCACTCAATTAGGCGATATTTTAGATTATTTCGAGCAATTGAGCGAATTAGACGTTACCGACGTAGAACCCACAACCCGAGCGATCGATGTCAGCAATGTGACACGCGAAGACAATTTACAGCCTTACCCTAATAGAGAAGAAATCCTCCAAAGTGCCCCAGAACAAGAAGGGGAATATTTCAAAGTACCGAAAATTATGAGCGGGGAGTAGTGAACAGTGAACAGTGAACAGTGAACAGTGAACAGTGTTAGCGCAGCGTGACGCGGTAGCGTCATACAGTTAGGAGTTAGGAGTTAGGAGTTAAGAGTGAGTAGTAAGTAAAGAATTATTCTTCACCTTGTCACCTTGTCTCCCCATCTCCCTATCTCCCCATCTTCCCATCTCCCTTACCTGAGATAGTGTTTTGTTACAAATTATTGCGGTTAAATATAATTATTAGGTTATTTATTTCGGAATTTCGGTAATTATGACAACTTCAAATAGTGAATTCAAAGTTAGTAAATCTGAGGAAGAGTGGAAGCAAGAGTTGACACCAGAACAGTTTAAGGTGTTGCGGAAGCACGGTACGGAAGCGGCTGGTACGAGTCCTTTGGATAAAACTTATGACGAGGGGACTTATGTATGTGCTGCTTGCGGTCAGCCTCTTTTTACTTCGGAAACTAAGTTTAATAGCGGTACTGGCTGGCCTAGTTTCTACGCACCTATGGATGATGCAGTTGAGACATCTGTTGATAAAAAGTTGTTTATGACTAGAACTGAAGTTCATTGTAGTAACTGCGGTGGACATTTGGGTCATGTATTTGGTGATGGCCCGAAACCGACTGGTCAGCGCTACTGTATGAATGGTGTTTCGTTAGAGTTTAAGCCGGAAGAAGGTTGATTCCTAATTAATTATGCGGTAATTGGGGTTCACTTTCGTTCTTCGAATTTTGTGTTATCCCGTTAAATATAGAGACGTGAAATTTCACGTCTCTACAAAATAATTTGTCACAATCAATAGTTGCTTTATTTTCCTAACCAACAGCTACAGGTGAAGAAATATTAGCAGTGCGTTCGCCAATTGGATTAATGTCTCCGACAAAGTTTAATAAGTCGCTCATGGTGAAGGTTCCAGGAATTTGAGCGGGTAATGTTGGTTGCCAATCAGGATGACAAGCTAAGAAAGAACTGCTATCAGCTTTAAGAAGTCCGACAAATACTTCGGCTAAAATACGGCTTCCTACCTGTCCCAAACGATTTCCCTGCTGTTGAATTTGAGCTTCTTTGAGGATGTAGTACCACAGTGGAGATTCTATGTGAAAATTGTGTTTTTCAGCAACTGCTCCATCTGCTCCGGTACAGATTTCTGCTTTAGTCAAAGGCTTAAATCTCATCAAACGAGCTACACTTTGACCGGATGGTAAACCAAGACTACGACTTCTGAGCAAGTTTCTTACAGCCAGGGAACGAGGTTCGGGAATATTGGGTATCCGAGTCAGAGGCTCAACCAAGAATGGATCTAGTTTGCGACTAAAGTTAACTGGTACATTTGCATCTATTTCATAGAACCTTCTCCAATCGATAATCCAGTCACTGGGGATAGGAACTAAGTTTCCTGATTCAGCTGTGAATTGAAACAGTAGTTGTAAACTTGCAGAACCAACTCCACCATCACGAGGAGTGAAAACCCGATTAAAGTCGTAATCAGCACGCACCATACTGTGACCGAGACGGTAAGCAGCAACAGAAAATTCTACAGGAATAAATGGTTCTTCTCTAAATCTAAAGAAGCGTCTACCCTTATGTAATGCAACTTCTAGCTGTGCTACATCGATAATTCGAGTTAAAAAGTCGTTTAATACAATCCACTGATAGTGCCAAAGAACTAACTCTCTAGCCTGCTCAAAAACAGACTTATCGGTAGAACTTATTGGCTGGATAGTACCATCTTTAATACCCTTAACTATCTTGTTGTGAAACTTGAGAAAAGCTAAATGTGTTTGAGCAACAATCAAATTTTCATCGTTGCGAGGATCTCCAACAATCGCAAGTTTACTAGAAGCACGAGGAAGATCGTTGGGTAATTCTGTAGGAATAGAACTATCTCCACCTCCGGGTTCCCTATTTGTTTTCCCAATCAAGAATAAATCGTTGTCACCCACTTGATATAAATATCTTTGAGTTTTCGGGCCACCACCATAGACGCTATCTAAATCTAATCGTGGAGTGCGAAAATTTCTCAATGCTAATGGATCGACTAAAACTTCCTGTAAAGCAGTAGTATCAAAAGTAATATCGTGGTCGATAAACTGACCTAAATAGGTATAACCTGCGGGTACATTTTTATTATCACCCTCAGTAGAGTTGGAATCTATATCATTCATTGCATTACCCAACTCAGTCAAACTTTCCGCCGAGGGTGTAAAAGGACGCAATCGAGGAAACATCCTCCCGAATTTACCAGTTTGTGCAAATTCACCTAAAGGTTGACTCTCACCATTACGAGAACTGAATCCATGAAGTCTAGACATAATAAATTACCTTTTATCGAGTTTAATTGATAGTTTTTAACAGCTATTCAAATCAAGCTTTGATAGCTTATATATTAAGTGTGTTACAAAAAACTTCATTATGCAGTACCCATTAGGGTAATATTTTGTATGTATCAAATTTCACTAGCTGGTTAGATGAAAAACCATACGGAAACACGGAACTCAGCGTTCCTCTGCGTAAACCTCTGCGTTACTTTGCGTTAAAAAACTACCAAACTTCCGCTAAATCTAAAACAAATCCCGGCAATACATCCTCACCCGATAAAGAAGCAGGATTATCTAATATTTCGACATCAAAACCTTGTCTGTATAGTTCTACTTTCGGCAACAAAAAACGTAGTTTTCCAAACATTTAATTTTCTCCCCCAACCCAACTTTCAAAAAAAGGTGCTTTGCATAATTCTTATCTGATTTTAATTATTTACTTGGGTAAGACGAGCGCGATAGTGCTTACACTAGTATTAGGTTAACTCTGAAAACAAAAGCAATCCGACGTTATGAAAAGAAGATATTTTTTAGAAGCTGGAGGAGTAATATTAGGTACGGCATGGTTATCGCAATATTTAATTGGTAAGTCACAAGTTGTAGCAACTGCTTCGAGTGAGTTTGATATTACTAAAACTGAAGAACAATGGCGTGAAATTTTGACACCTGCCCAGTATTACGTGTTGCGCGAACATGGAACCGAACGCGCTCGCAGCAGTTCCCTCGATAAACAATATGCGAAGGGTACTTATATATGTGCTGGCTGTGACTTACCGCTGTTTAAATCTGAAACTAAATTCGACAGCGGTACGGGTTGGCCGTCTTTTTATGCTGCCATTCCGCAAGCAATTGGTACATCGGCGGATAATTCGTTTTTAATGAGACGTACTGAAGTTCATTGCGATCGTTGCGGCGGACATTTAGGTCATGTATTTAATGATGGCCCCAAACCTACTGGCAAACGCTACTGTATGAATGGAGTGGCGTTGAAGTTTGTTGAAAGTTGAATGAACTTACATCTTGCACCATTCTCAACAACCGCCTTGGAATAAATTCCCAGGCTCATATACGAAGTCTTCCTTCATAAGACTGAGCATGGATTTTAGTACGTTTTAACGTACTTGGTTGATTAGCCGCATCAATTGATTTCGAGGCGGGAATTTGGGCTTAACGAAATTGGTGCAAGATAACAAATAAATAGGACTCTCCGAAACTTTTAGTGCGTTTTAACGTACTTTGTATATTAGCCTGGGAATTTATTCCAAGGCTATTGTGAAAGCTAACTAAGAATAGTGCAAGATGTCAGATAAATAGAACTAAATTAGTACCCCCTAAAATTTAATATGGCGGAATAATAGATTAAAATTTAATTCTTACTGCATATCTTCAGGAAAATTAAGAATTGGATTTGTTTCCTCTAGTTGTTCGATTCTATTGTTAATTATGTTGTTCTTAAGAATACCTTCACGCTGATAAAGTTCTGGATTAATTAAAATTTGTGTTTGTTTTTCTATCTTGCGTTTTCCTTCTTCAAAAAATCTCTCAGATGCTGTTGGTGAATATAAACCATTTAATACAGATTGACTGGGTAACGGTACAGTACTTTCTGCTAAAGCTGTACCCATAGCACCAACAATTACTGATGCGAAGGTTCCATAAATACAAAAGAAAGACGCAAAGTGCAGAGTATTGATTTTCATTTTTATCCTACCTAAAAAAATATTTATGATCTCTATTATAAAAGTTATCCTTAATTTAAAAGCCCGCAGGCTGTAAGCCTGGGGCTACAACTACAAAGCCCACCTGCGTGGGCTAGGAAAATTATTAGCCCACGCAGGTGGGCTTTGTTGCTATAGCTGCACCCTTATAGGGTGTCGGGTAAAATGTTTGTTAAAAATTAGAATATTACCTCCCAACTAAGCAATCAACAATCGCGCTCTATCGGCTTGCTCCTGTACGGTTTCTTTCAACCATTCACTAATCGATTTACCCAATTTAATTGCAATTGTCGGATCTTTTGTTAATGTTTCGTAGATTTTCTGCTGCAATTCTGGTTTTTTATTACGGGCTAAATCATTTATTCTACTATCAGAAACAAATTTACGTACCCAAGCGGGAA
>JBARZF010000557.1:0-3917 GCA_049649675.1 Rivularia sp. (in: cyanobacteria)
CAAGACCCTGAATCTGCGAAGATATTTAGCGACTACTTAGGGGAGATGGAAATTAGATTCAATTCCAAATCTCAAAGTACTGGTAAAGGTGGTGGTTCTCGTAGTAGAAACGAGCATCATCAAAAGCGACATTTATTAGAACCCGCGCAGTTCGCAAAAATGGGTACGGGTAGAGCAGTAATTATCAATCCAGCTTATCGTCGCGGTACAGAAGCATACGTTCCCTTGCTCCACAAAATAAAGGTTCCCCTATACGATATTGAAGAAATGAATTGGTCGGAAAGTAAATGGGATTTTGTACGGGAACGATTGATTAGAAATAATAAAGTTACTGTTAGCGATGAAGAACGTTCTGCACAGTTTTTAGAGCGTAAAGCATTAGCAGAACAGTTATTTCCATTACCTGAACAAGGGGAAGAGTTAGCTTCTCCAGAAGAATTAAACAACATTTTTTAGAGTTAAGTAACATGATACAGACAGCAATTCATTTTAGTTCAGAAGTCCGGGCTGTTTTATCGCAATATCCTAAATGGTTAGAAATGGTCATTGAAGCACAAGATAAACCAGTTTTAAATAAAAATTATTGTCCCCATGTAATTGAAATATTTGACCAGCATGGTCTGTTGGCTGGGAAAGTTAACGGATTATCCGCTTATGAATGTACTAGAGACATTCAACTTTACAGCGATTTTAATGCTTGGCTACTTGATGGAGAATTAGCCGTATTTTATGTAGGCTCAAAATTAATCATTAATCGTTTGGAAGCAGTAGCTGTAGTTAACAAAGGAGAGTAAATGAAATGCCAAATATATTTACTGTCAACGAAAGCGATGCAACAGCAATGCAGCAGCGTTACGAACAATTAATTGAAGTCTTGTTAAAAGCAGTATTGGATGTAGAACAAAATTCGGATAAACAAGGATTGAAAATATTTGATGGGGATAAATTAGTTTATGGACGTGATGAAAATCAATTTCGTGATGAAGTATCTGGTTTTTCGGGAGAACTATTAAATCCTCAATTAATAGAACAACTTCAAGAATTACGTTCAACTTCTGTTGGGGAAGTTGTAGATGGGGCTGCTAATAAGAGAATTGAATTAGATGGCAAAGTTCTCTTACAATCTGATTCGGAAGGTAAGGTAATCGTTAACAATTTTTTGGAGCAAGAAGCTGTTAAAGATAAAATTCCACAAAGTTTAGAATATTGGGAAAATCTAGGTAATATTAATCAAATTAATCAACCAGAATTATCACCCGTTGAAGCGGATTATACAAACTCACCCCCCGTTTCGGGTTCCACACGAGTAACTGAATCATTACAGGTATTAGAAGATAGCCCTTTGAAGACACTACTAAGTTCAGAAGTTGAGCAATTGAAAGCAGAAGTAAAAGCACTACAACAAGAACGTAATTTATATCAGGAATTAATAGAACAAAGATTGAAGCAACCTCAAAATACTTCTTGGTGGCAGCAAATAGTTAATAATGCATCAACGGTTATTTCGAGTGTCACTTCTGCTGTAAAGATAGGAATAAATGAATTTAAAGAAAATTCAAAACAACATCAATTTGCAGCATCAATCAAAAACTTATTTCAATTACAAACTCAACCGGGAGAAAATCAGTATCAAGCGGGTGATTATCAAATATCTCGCAATGGTTCGTACTACGACGTAAAAGATTCAGGTACAGATAAACTTTTAATGCAGTCTCGGGACACTAATTTAGGAGTCAAAGTAGAAAAAAGCGATTTAGTAAACCTTGATATTCAAGATATTAATTCTTTGCAAAAATCATTACGTAAAAATGAGCCAATTCCAACATCTTTTGCTCCAGTCGGGAAACAAGAAGCCGAATATTTTGCTCGTGTTGAGAAAGTTACGAATGTGCTTATTGAATACGCTACTGCACAACAAAGAGATGTAGAAATTGATGGACGATTTTCTTATAAATGGAAAGCTAGTCCTGATGGTAATGTACAAATTGAAGCGAAAGATGGACGCGGTAGTTTACTTGAAAAAACTGGTGGACAGTTAACAAGTAATATGAATGAACGCGATTTAATTTATTTTGAGCAAATATTACCCAAGTTACAGCCAAGAAGTCAAAGACAAGTGATTGCATCTCAAGCTAATCAAGCTACCGATAACAGCTTAGAAAGATAATTTAATTATATGAAGTTCGATAATTTGAATTTATATCTAAATTCTGGTATTCCAATTGTTTGTGTTAATGCTCCTTTACCAGAACGAATGAATGTATTAGAGGAAATTTATATTGAATGCGCTCAAATACGAAATATTCCCCTTTATGTATGGAATGCTGGCTGGGGATGCTTCAAGAAAGTAAAATATAATTCGCATTCAATTAGAAGTTTTATTAATCCACAACCTAAATATAGTAGTATTTTTACTAGTTTTGATTCTTTATTAAATAATGAGAACGCAGGTATTTTTATATTTGAAAATCTATCATCGTTAATCAGCATAGATTCTCCACAAATGGTTTCATATTTAACCAATATTTACTTTGAGTTTAAAAATAGTAATAAATTAAAGTATTTAGTAATTTTATCAACTGATGATGCAGAATTAACAGAAGCTTTAAACAGTTTAATTCCTACTATTTTTTATCCATTACCTGGTGACGAAGAAATTATTCAATTGATAGAACAATTCTTATGTGAATTACCAAAAAAATTACATAAAGAAGTATTATTAAGTACTTGTGCTGGCTTGACCTTAGAAGAAATTCGCTTAGGACTAAATATTGCACTCAATTCCTGCTCTGTCTTAAGTTACGATGTTTTCACCGAAAATTTACTAGAATACAAAATAAATCGCTTTCGCTCTTTTAATTTAAATTTTATTGCAAAACCAAGCGTTCCTGATTTTGGAGGTTTAGATTTACTAAAGAAGTACATAAAAAATGTCAAATACGATTTTTTACCTCAAGCACGAGCAGCTAATATTCCTCTTCCTAAAGGTTGTTTTTTAGTGGGACCACCAGGAACAGGGAAAACTTTATCAGCTAATGTCATAGCCAAAATACTGGGGTTTCCCTTAATAAGTGTAGATACTGCTTTGATAATTAACGATGGTGCTATTTATCTTAAACGTTTGCTAGAAAGGGTAGAGGCTTGCGCTCCTGTTGTGATGTATTTTGATGAATTCGATAAACTTTTTGCTGCATCTAAATCTACGGGGGAAGATATCAGTTCTCGCCAAATTTTAGGTACTTTATTAACTTGGTTACAGGATAAAACAAGTGCAGTGTTTGTCGTTGCAACTCTTAACCGTCTCGATGCATTACCACCGGAGTTAACCAGGGTAGGAAGATTTGATGAAATATTTTACGTAGGATTTCCTCAAGCGATTGAGCGGAAAGAGATTTTGATCATGCATCTTGCGAGGTTTGATAACCGTTATAAAAATGGCGATGTGCTTACAGAGAAAGAATGGCGAATTGTTCTTAATAAAACTGTTAATTGTACTGGTGCGGAGTTAGCACAAATCATTCAGAAGGCTGCGCGTAGCAAGTTTCACCAAGGTCAAAAGATGGAGATTGGTTTACATGAACTGCTCTCCCAACGAGAAATGATGGTTCCTTTATACGTTAGAGATACGGATAGGATATTGGCGATCGCCAATCGTGCAAAATATATAACTCAACCAGCATCTAGTCCTGACACGTCAGTTTTTGCTCCTGCTATTACTAGCTTCTGGGGAGAAGTTTCTTCATAAGATTCTTACCTCTTTTTTACTCATTCTTCCGAGCAATAGCTCTTTCAATCAGCACATCAATAGCTTCTGTTGCACAAGCTTTTAAAATTGCAGTAGCTAATCTATTACCTCTATTTGCAAAATGCTCCCATATCGATAACCAATCTCTAATTGATAATGCATACACACTTTT
>JBARZF010000558.1:0-8063 GCA_049649675.1 Rivularia sp. (in: cyanobacteria)
AGAGAAGTCGCCAGTCGAATCATGTTCCTCGATAACGGATGTTTGGCAGAAGACGCTTCACCACAGGATTTCTTCGAGAGTCCAAAATGCGATCGCGCTAAACAATTTTTAGAAAAAATGCTTTGAATTTGTTTTTCTCTCGTCAGAGTTAATCAACATAGAAATTTTATATTTTGGTAATATATACTTCACACTTGGTAAGTATAATTGGTTATAGACAGCATACAACAACATTCCTCATACCACACTGTAAGCTCTCTTTCCTGAAAAAGGTTAGAGAGTTTTTTGTTATGTGGAGCTAAATAAATGACCATGTTTACTGCGTATATACGATCGATCGCCTGAAGTAAAACTTTTAAATTCTGTGCCTCAAGGATTGCAATACATACATTGAGCGGGGTTAGCAAATTGTTTACCGTCGGGGAATAATTGTTCTTTCCTGAAACCACATTTTTGACATTTATAAATTACACACTTTGTTAAGGTAGTTGGAGAATGACACCATTCACAAGCTAATCCCGGAATTCGTTGAATAATATCAAAACCGGGTGTTGAACATTTCGGGCAAAGACAGTTAATTTTTTCTATCAGGTTGTAAGTTGCTTTTTCTATATTTTTCATTCGTGTTGGATTGTACATCGCTCGCATATCAGTTTCGAGATGTACTGTACCATTTGCTGATTTTGTCAAACTATTATTTATCGCTTCAATCAATGCTTCTTCTGTATTAATTCCTTTGATTATCTCGTTGCTATTTTCAGGATAATCATTTAGCATCACAACTAAACCATGTTCTGGAAAACCGACTTTTTCAGCAAAATCGATAGCTTGTTGTATATTGCTGACTTTTAAATGACTGTGATTTGTATCGAAGGATAACTCCTCCCCAATAATTTCCAAATCATTTTCTCTATCTATAAAAATCACAATTTCTAGATTGCACGAAGCATAAGGTAAAGAAGGGTGAGGAGCAAAACTTCCTTCACTGGCTATTCCCAAACTTTCACCAGTTAATAAAAGTGCTTGTTGTGCTTTCAATCTTGCAGCTTCTATTTGACTACCAGAGCGCTCTATATCTCTGGTAAAAGAACCAAATCGATCGGTATTAAAGCTTTGCGGTACCGTTACTTTGATACCTAATTTTTTATCAAAAAGGGGAGCAATTACCCTCTCCTTTTTATGCATGGTAGCGAGTACGGCAACTTGGTTTTTAAATAATGTCTGACTATCCATAGACACAGTTTATTTAATAAATAACAAATCAATCTGGTGCGTTTATAGATAGCGACGCACCTTACTTTAATTATGCATTTACTGAGAGAAAAGGAATGCTTTTAACCAAAAAATCATTAACATACATCTTGCACCATTCTCAACCAGTGAAAACAAACCCGGTTTCTTCTCCTGAGAACACGATTTTTTGGTTTAGCCATTTGCATATTTCCGGTTTCTCGTCAATAAAAAAGTAGGGTTTTGCGTAAATCATAATTTAACCTAATTTTCAAATTTGTTCAGTAGAATCTCTTACCTGTTTTCACAGAAGACAAAAGTGACTCTCTGAAATTAGACTCAAATTAGATCAAAAACTTTTGCCTTGATAATAATGTCAGAGATATCAAAAACTGACAACTAAAAATATAGGATTTTGGATTTATGGGATTTTTTATTTTTGTGGGTGCTGTAATTGCCACTGTTCTTGTAATTATCATTAATAGCTACAACGATTTAGTTAAGTTTCGTAACCGCTACAAAAATGCTTATGCTCAAATTGATGTTCAATTGCAGCGACGTTACGATTTAATTCCCAATTTGGTAGAAACCGCCAAAGGGTATATGAAACACGAAAAGGAAACTTTAGAAGCAGTAATCGCGGCAAGAAATTCTGCAATTACTGCTAGCACTCGTGCAGCGAAAAATCCTGGCGAGCCGCAAGCTATGGGACAATTAGGCAATGCAGAAGCAGCTTTAGATGGTGCTTTGAGTCGCTTGATGGTAATTTCCGAATCATACCCCGAATTAAAAGCAGATCAATCTATGAGTCAGGTGATGGAAGAGTTATCTTCAACTGAAAATCGGATTGCTTTTGCACGTCAAGCATTTAATGATGCGGTAACGCTTTACAACACCAAACGCGAAGTTTTCCCTAGTAACTTAGTAGCTGACAGCTTTAATTTCACTTCTGCCAATTTGTTAGAACAAGTCGCACCTGAAGTCAGAAATACCCCTCGCGTTTCTTTTTAAAAGTTAATTAATTCGGCAAGAGGGAATAGGGAACATAATTATTGTGGTATGGAGATAATTTGACGGGGAGATGTTCTTCCCGTCAAAATTAGGAGCATCCTTGCCCCTACACTTACGGATTTAAATCATAAATACCAGCGGATACAACTTTTAAACCCAAACATTTTTTCTATTATTAATAGATTTTTCACTTCCTAATTCAAAGAAAGATATTTATTACATATTTATTTTTCTACTGTGAAAAATTATAAAAAAGCATTTATTAAAAAAATTATAAAAAAGCATCTATGAATTTCTTTGAAAATCAGGATCAAGCACGTAAAAATACGCAGAAATTATTTGGATTATTTGCACTATCGATATTCACAATGATTGTCGCAATTTATATTGCTTCGCTGTTCTTACTTCGTATGGCACCGTTTGTTTGGTGGCATCCTACATTATTCTTCTGGGTTTCGGTGTTGACAATCCTAGTCATTTCCTTGGCAAGTTTGTACAAAATCGCCACTCTTCGCAAAGGTGTTTCCATTCTCGCCGAAGATTTAGGGGGAAGATTATTGCTTACGGAAACTGCCAGCGAACAAGAACAGCAGCTATTAAATATCGTTGACGAAATGGCGATCGCCTCGGGTATTCCCGTCCCCAAAATCTATGTGCTCTATAACGAATCTAGTATAAATGCGTTTGCGGCAGGTTTTTCACATAATAATGCTGTAATTGGTGTCAGCCGTGGTTCTATCGAACAACTCAATCGCGATGAATTACAAGGTGTAATTGCCCATGAATTCAGTCATATTCTTAATGGCGATACCCAATTGAATATGCTCTTAATGGGCTTACTACACGGGATTTTATTTATTTATATTGCCGGACGAATACTGTTACGCACCCGCGATAAAAGCGATGGTTTACCACTGTGGGGATTTGGTTTGATATTGATGGCAATTGGAGGTATCGGATTACTCTGCGGACGTTTAATCAAAGCTGCTGTTTCCCGTCAACGGGAATTCCTCGCCGATGCTTCTGCGGTGCAATTCACTCGCAACCCCGATGGCATTTCTGGGGCATTGCAAAAACTGCAACAGATGGATTCGCGCTTAGTGACACCAAATGCTGAGGCTGCCAGTCATATGTTCTTTGGTAATGCCGTAAAAATCCACTTTTGGGAAGACAAGTTTGCTACTCACCCACCACTTGCTGTTCGCATTCGTCGTGTAAGTGGAGTAAAAGTCAAAAATATTTCAAATTCGTCTCGTACTTCAGTACATTCCTCATCAAGCAACTCATTAGCAATGGGCTTTGCTGGCAGTAATTCCCAAGCCGCAACCTCAGAACAAGTAGTTGCTCAAATCGGTACCGTAACACCCAATCAGTTTGAGCTTACCCAAGGATTATTAGCAGAATTACCCGAATCTTTACAGTTAGGAATCCGAGAAACACAAACAGCACAAGCGATTTTATTTGCTTTAACTTTAAAAAATCAAAATTCCCCAATACAAGAAAAACAACTTACCTGGCTGCGTCAAGTTCAACCAGAGGAATTAGTCAATTCATCTATAAAATTAAACGAAGAAATCGCTCAGTTAGATACCAATATTTATTTACCGCTTGTAGACTTAACAATACCCGCATTACGCCAACTCTCCGCCAAAGAATGCCAAAGAGTTTGTAAATGCGTTCAAGGTTTAATCGCAGCCAAAGGAGAAGCATCAGTCCGAGATTTTGTATTACGCTTAATTCTTTGGCATCGCTTACAACCAGTATTTCAACCAGATTGTAACATCACGGTAAAATTCAACTCTATTGAAGAAATTTGGTCTGATTGTTTGTTAGTACTATCAGCACTAGCGCAAATTGGCGAAAATAATTCAGATTCTGCAGCTTACGCATTTAGTTCCGGTATTTTCCGACTTCCAGGTGCAACACAACAAGAAAAACCAAAAGCACCACTCAAGTGCAATTTTTCACAGCTAAAGAAAAGTATTGAAAATCTCCGTCAAGCTACACCAAAACTCAAGCAAGCAATTGTTGATGCCTGCGCTCATACTGTATTAGTAGATAATAAAATTACCAACCAAGAAAAAGATTTATTAAGAGCGATCGCCATGACATTAGATTGTCCCATACCGCCATTTTTAAATTCAAAGCGAAAAATGTAGAGACGTAGCAATGCTACGTCTCCCAAAGCGGTTTCAGCTTTACCTCATCTATTCACATCGAAGGCAGAGCCTTCTAAACTGCATTACCATGCAGAGCATGGTAACGAGTAATAACCACCTTTAACCTTTAACCTTGAGAAACCTGTGTTTCCAACTTCTCTTTATCTTGACGACGTTTTTTAGCGTAAAGCTGAATAGTTGCAGCCATCGCAATAACTAACCCAAAAATACCCCAAGCTGTAATATCGGTGGGAAGACTATTTTTGAACACTGCCAACAACACTATTACTACCAACATTACCGTAGGTGCTTCATTCAAAGCGCGTAATTGCTGACTACCCCATTTGCATTCACCTGCTGCTAACTGCTTCATTAAACGCTTGCAGTAATGATGATAGCCAATCAATAACACCACGAAAGCCAGTTTAACGTGTAACCAAGGTTGTTTGAGAACTTCTGGTTCCGTCCAAAGCAAACCAATCGCCATCGCTACCGTTACCAACATTCCTGGCGTTGTAATAATGCTGTAGAGACGTTTCTCCATAATTTGATATTGATTCTTCAATATCGTGCGTGCGGGTTCGGTTTCTTGCTCGGCTTCTACATGATAGATAAACAAACGTACTAGGTAAAACAACCCAGCAAACCAAACTACAATACCGACAATGTGAAATGCTTTAAACCAGGAATAAGCCATAAATCGTAGCCTTTATAAACTTCTTTAAAAGGGGCGATATAAATATCAGGTTACGATAAAAAGCCCTCAGACAACTGCTCACACAGGTTTATTAAGTGAAGAAATACGAACTTTAACGTTATCAGGATTAACTTTGGGATAATGTGTTTTTTTGTGTAGATATCTATTGTACCGCTCGCAACCTGCTGGCTTTTTCTAAAATGCAATCTGAATTCAACTTCTTTCAGCATTGGTATCCGGTTTCTCCCGTAGAAGATATCGACCCCCAAAAACCAACTCCAGTAACGGTTTTAGGGATTCGCTTAGTTATCTGGAAACCAAAATCATCTGATTACCGAGTGTTTTTAGATAAATGTCCCCATCGTCTCGCACCTTTGAGCGAGGGAAGGGTTGATGAAAAAACGGGTAATTTGATGTGCAGCTATCACGGTTGGGAATTTGATGCTGAAGGAATTTGTACCCGCATTCCTCAAGCTGAGAATCCACAACTACTTAGCAAAAATCAAAAAAATCTTTGTGCTGTTACGTTACCAGTACGACAACAAAATGATTTATTGTGGGTTTGGCTCGATGCAAATTCACCACAACTAGCTACCGATACCCCACTACCTCTTTCACCTCAAGTCGATGCGAGTAAAGGTTTTGTTTGGTCTTCTTACGTCCGCGATTTAGAATATGATTGGCAAACCCTTGTAGAAAATGTTGCAGATCCTAGTCATGTTCCTTTTACTCATCACGGAGTAATAGGTAATCGGCAACAAGCTTCATCTATACTCCTGGAAATTATCAAATCAACACCTGATTTAATAGAAGTGAATTATTCGGGAAGATTCCAAAGTACTATTACTTTTGAACCACCCTGCCGCTTAGAATATACTACCCATATTGGTAACGAAGGTAAGCAATTTGGACTTGTCACCTACTGTATACCAACTTACCCAGGTAAATCAAGAATTGTTGTTCAAAATACCCGTAACTTCGCTACTAACCTCGATCGCTTTATACCCCTTTGGTGGGATCATATAAAAATCAGAAATTCACTTATCGACGGTGATATGATTCTTTTGCATCAGCAAGAGCATTTTCTCCAAGAAAGACAATCGGTAGAAACTTGGAAAACAGCTTACCAACTAGCTACAAATGCCGATCGCTTAATAATTGAATTCCGTAACTGGTTTGATAAGTATTCTCAAGGGAAACTACCTTGGGATAAAGCTGGAATCGAAGTTCCACAAAATTCTACATTAACAATAAATGATAACCGTCAAGAACTACTCGACCGTTATACCCAACATACTCAAAATTGCAGTAGCTGTAGAAAAGCTTTGAAAAATTTCCAGAGCTTACAAGTATTTTGTGTAGGATATTTTGCGATTATTATTTCAGTTGTTGCCACTCTTCCCGATGCATTTAGAATCAAAATTGGTTTACCTTTGATGCTGACAGGATTATTAAGTTTAGCAGCTTTTGCTGGGCTTAAATTCTGGCTAATCCCTCAATTTTATTTTCAGGATTACCTGCATTCTGAGAAAGATTAAATTCCAACAATTCTTTCAACTAACATCACTTATTTATGATATAGACCGTTTTATTGCCTACAAATCAGTTATAAAATAACAAAACTCTGCTCTTTAGTAGACTTAAAAATCTGAGATATAATTATGGAGATAACTATATAAAACGAGCAAAAAACTTAATTATTAGATGCTTGCTGAGACTGAATAAGCTTATGTGCGGTATTGCACTGAGCATAAATACTTATAAAAATTATCTTATAGTTAGCATAAATTTTTGCACTTTTATTATCAGAGCAATTATGGTTATATAAACAAATAGGAATAAAATATATCTTAAAATCCTGACATATTTAACTAAAGGTTGAACTATATATGTATAGTGTAAAAAATCAATATAGTTGTTGCTATGTTTATCTTTTAACGTAATTTTATTAGTTAATACTATATTTACGTAATATTTATTAACATACATTTCATACTGATGATTTAATATTTTTTTGATAAATTCAGTCTTGAGGGAAGTGACCTTCAGGAATTGCTGTCATAGTATGAAATATAAGAGTACTGGATGGGAGGTAATTTTATATCGATAGTACTCAGTCAAGCCAAGAACTGAAATTAAAAAATTTTAGGGGTGTAAGGCTTATGCCCTCCAAAATCCTAGTAGTAGATGATGATTTAGGTACTCGTCTATCGATCGGCGACTATTTAGAACTATCTGGCTACGAAGTGATTGCAGCCAACGATGGTCAAGAAGGTTTGGTTATGGTGAACAAGCACCATCCCGATCTAATTGTTACCGATATAATTATGCCACAAATGAATGGGTACGAATTGGTGCGTCAGGTACGTCAACAAGTGCATTTTCGCTTGTTACCCGTCATTTTATTAACAGCGAGAACCCAGACACAAGAAAGAATTTTAGGTTATCAATCTGGGTGCGATTTGTATTTACCCAAGCCTTTTGAACTTGAAGAATTAGCAGCTGCTATCAACAATCTTTTAGAAAGAAGTCAAATTATTCAAACTGAATATAAATTATCTTTACAAGAAAATCTCAAGAATGCGGATTCTATTAGTCAAACAGATTGGAACGACGATCGAAAAACTAAATTACATGAATCTCTAACAGCTAGAGAACAAGAAGTTTTAGAAATTTTGACTCATGGACTTTCTAATGCTGAAATTGGCGATCGCCTTTATTTGAGTCCGCGAACTGTAGAAAAGTACGTCAGTAGCTTGCTAAGAAAAACCAGCACCAGTAACCGAGCAGAATTAGTACGTTTTGCAATGGAACATAATTTAGTGAAATAGCAAATTTTGATGTAAATTCAATCGTGATGTAGAGACGTAAAATTTTACGTCTCTAATTTTGTGTATGTACTATTCCACCACATAAGTTATGAGGGGGTAGAAGTAGTGCGAGCATCTTGCTCGCTCGTCGTAGCT
>JBARZF010000559.1:0-3090 GCA_049649675.1 Rivularia sp. (in: cyanobacteria)
AATGCCGGAAAAGTTACTACTCAATTGTGGATTTGTCCTCCTACTAGAATGGATGAAAAGCAATTGAAAGAAGAAGGTATTTACGAAGTATTTGAAGAAGCAAATGCACGAACAGAAATGCCCGGTTGTAGTTTATGTATGGGCAACCAAGCAAGAGTAGAAGATAACGCTACCGTGTTTTCCACATCTACAAGAAACTTCAACAATCGTATGGGTAAAGGCGCACAAGTTTATCTAGGTTCGGCGGAGTTGGCAGCAGTTTGTGGGTTGTTAGGAAAACTGCCTTCGGTAGAGGAATATATGGATATTGTGGCGAAGAAAATTCATCCCTTTGCTGATGATTTGTATAAGTATTTAAACTTTGACCAAATTGCTGGTTTTGAGGATGAAGGTAGAGTGATTGCGTTGGAAGATATGCCCAGGATTGAGGATATTTTGGGGATGCCTAGTGGGGCTAAGTAATTGATTTGGGGTGGGCGATCGCCCACCTTAAAATTTATTTTGAAACGCAGAGGAGCGCGGAGGTTTACGCAGAGGGACGCAGAGTATATAATATCTAAACTTAATTGTGCATCAAAGCTTAACAAAGTTCCTATAAGTACTGGTATAGAAACTTTTGATTACTTTTGGAATAGGATTTTAATAATTTTATGTCCCGTCTATGAGTACTTAAGATAAATCCTGACTCCAAAAATAATTTTATTATTTGATAATGTATTTAATATTCTTGAAAATTAACCAATTTAAGGTTCTATGGTCAACTTGTTTAATTCTGGCATCCCAATCAGATTTATTACCTCTATCAGCTTCAAGGTCAATAACTGTGCTTCTACCAAAACCAGTTTCAGTTTTTTTAAGATAACCTGTTAAAACTCTTTCTTTTCCTTTGTAAGCATTTTTTATAATCTTTTTTAGTTCTTTGATAGAAATATTTTTATCTTCATTAGCTGATTCAATAGCTTCATTAATAGAATTGACACTAGGTTGTTTATTAAAACAGACTGTGAATACGCTATCACCTACTTTAGATAATTGTTCTATCAATTCAGTTCTTGTTACTTTTAATTCCTGATTATACTGGTGAGCAGAGTAAACACCCTCTTCAAGAATATCTCTTTCAATACTAAATTGAAAACCTCTTTCATTTTCTACTTGAGTATCTGAGCCATTCTTGGATATAATTTTGTAGTATTGCGTCTCACTTAGAAAGTTTCCTGTTTCTAACTCAGAAAACTTTGATTTTTTATTATCCATTCTAATATGCTTTAATTTTTCTTATTACATCAATTGATTATAATTTTAGATAACTAAATGACACTTCCGTATAAATACTTAAACACACTTAAATAGCAAGTAGGTTGGGTATAGCGAAGCGAAACCCAACATTAGCAAGTAGGTTGGGTAGAGCGAAGCGAAGCGAAACCCAACATCAAATAGTTGGATTAATAACAATATTCGATGTTGGGTTACGGCACGTGATTAATTATTCGTTACATATCAAGTATTTTCGTGTGCCTAACCCAACCTACAATTAGAGAATTGCAATCGCACTGTTTGCAGCAACGCTTCGCTATCGCACTCCCACTTCCTCAACTAAAATCGCGCTACATTATTAATAAAACCTGTAAAAATAACCCATGAAGTCTCTACAAGACTACACAATTGCGATCCAGAATGACGACAATAACACCTTTGTTGCTTATATTCCCGCAATTCCTAGTTGTCATGCTTGGGGAAAGACATCAGATGAAGCAAGTGCCGAACTCATCAATGTTTTTCAGATGATACAAGAGGAATCTAATCTTGAGCAGCAATTCCTCAGCTAAACTAAAATCATAACCCCAGCATATAGATAAAAATGGACTTTTACACAGTAATACTAAGACGAAGTGCTGCCTATTGGGTAGCTTTATGCTTAGAAAATGGCATTGTAGGACAAGGTAATACTCAAGAAAATGCGATAAGTAAATTAAAAGAAGCAATAGAATCTTTTGAAGAAGTTTATAACGCTGAAGACAATATTTATCAAGCACCTATTCCGATTTCAGAACTACATGAATTTTTAACTGTAGAAGAACAAAAATCAGATATTTACGAATTGAGAAAAGTTTATGCCTAAAAATATTCCCTCTCTCAAACCAAAGGAGTTAATAAAGTTATTATTGCAGGGTGGTTGTACATTTTATAGAGAGGGAAAAGGTGACCATAGTTTATATACTCGTGAAATTGAAGGTGTACGTAGAGTGGTTCCCATTGATATGGGTGTAAAGGAAATGTCTCCTGGCTATGTTTTGAGAATTTTTAGACAGTTTGGATTTAGCGATGAGGAAATAGAAAGTTTGTTGAATTAATCGTTGAGCAATTGTAAAAATGCTAGAAATACACAAAAACTACATCTTCAACGAAAATCAAAAACCTATCGCCGTACAAATTCCTATTGCTGAATTTGAAAAATCGAAGAAATTCTTGAAGATTACGCTTTAGTAAAACTGATGAAGGAAGTTCAAGGTGAAAAGCCACTTAGTTTAGATGAAGCGTTAGCAGAATTGGAAAAAGAATGAATACCGACGTATTTGGACAATATTCAATGTTGGGTTACGACGCATAATTAATTATTCGTTTCATATCAAAAATTTTCGTGCGTCTAACCCACCTACAACTAATATCTAAATAATATTTAATTTATAATTTCCTTAATAAATAATGGTGCGTTACGGCATTTTCAAACATATAATTTATTAAGCAAATTATCTCGTGCCGTAACACACCCTACAATTATTGATAATTCTAAGTATCACCCAATAAAGAATTAAATTCCGATTTCAAAGCTTTAATATCCGCTACTCTCGCAACCAGCAAATTATCTTCACCCGCGTCAGTTAAACGGGATTTCCAATAACCAATGCTCTCGGAATTGTTCATCCAAAACTTAACTACTGTATCTACGACTTCATCCATATTCCAACCCCACTTTTCGGGTACTGGCTCGACTGTTTCAAGAAATGCATCTAAAGTACATTTATGAGTTCCTAAGTACTCTACACCCTGACTTTGCGGATTTTCTTCGCTAATTAGTTGATGGTTAAAAAA
>JBARZF010000560.1:0-1530 GCA_049649675.1 Rivularia sp. (in: cyanobacteria)
AAATAACTCCTAACTCCTAACTGTTGACTTCTAACTCCTAACTGTTCACTGTTAACTGTTCACTGCTCGCTGCTCGCTGATTTCTGCTTTTTAAAACCATCGATAGCGTCACCTAATGCGGTGGTTAAACTTTGACGGGTTTGAGAATGTTTATCTTGCTCGGTTTTCAAAGCTTGTAAAAGGCGATCGCGCTCTTTCATAGAAGCGGTTAATTTGGTTTTCAATTCTTCTAAAGAAGATAGTTGAGCTACTTCTTGCTGAATGGCTGTAACTGTATCGCTATCGGGGAGTGTGGCATCTTCTATACCTTTTAGTTGTTGAATTTCTGCTTTTAATGAAGCAACAGTCTGGCGAAAAAGTTGAGAATCGGTACGGCGTTGTTCGGCTTCAGTGTTGTAAAGTTTACGCCATTTCTCTGCACTTTCCCAATTAGCAACCTGTTCGGCTTTAAGCTGGGCTATCTGCTGTTTCATCGATTGAATTTCCGTCAACCATTGCTTAGTTAAATCTTCACTCATAGAAAAATACATTAAAAATTTTATTGCCAACGGTGCAACTTAGTATCGCACCACTATATATTTACGATACTTTGGCGCTTAGTATAAACAGTAATCAGTTACCAGTTAACAGTTAACAGTTATCAGTTAAGATTTAAAAGTTATAAGTTAATTTCTCCTTGTCTCCTTGTCTCCTTGTCTCCCCATCCCCCCATCTCCCAATTCCCAATTCCCGATTAAGATATGAATCAGCAAGATAAAGAACATCAAACGGTTGGTAAGCTTCGAGATTGGCTTTCGGATAATTTAGATATCGATGCTGCTCGTAAGGAAGAGGTTTATCTGGGTATATGCGATTCTGTAAGTCTTAGGGATGTTAGCTATTGGATTGAGGTGCTTTTTGCTGCTGGTATTGCCACTGTGGGGTTGGTGCTTAATAGCCCTGCGGTAATTATTGGAGCGATGTTAATTTCTCCTTTGATGGGGAGTATCTTGGGTAACGGTTTGGCTTTGGCTGCTGGTGATGTAATTTTAGCTCTGCGGGCAATTATCAAACTCGCGCTTTCGTGTTTGGTTGCTATTTTATTTGCGGTGCTTCTGGTTTCCGTACTACCTTTCAAGGAAATGACTCCGGAAATTTTGGCTCGTACCCAACCGAATATTCTGGATTTGGTAGTAGCTTTATTTTCTGGCGCTGTGGGTTCCCTGGCAGTTTGTAAGAAGCCGAAAGGGGTTGCTACTTCTATACCTGGGGTTGCGATCGCAGTTGCTTTGATGCCGCCTTTATGTGTTGTGGGTTACGGCTTTGGTATCGCACTCAGCGTAAATATGGTTAATGGATTGCGGGTTGCTAGAGGTGGTGGATTATTGTTTTTCACCAATTTGGTAGCAATTACTTTTACCGCAATGACTGTTTTTCTCGCTTTACATATTGATAGCGTCAGAACAAAACAAAAAATCAGAGAATGGCGAAGAAAACATAGAGAAACTGTCTGGGTAAAAAATATTTTAGAATTATTCCCCGAATCAAAGC
>JBARZF010000561.1:0-4400 GCA_049649675.1 Rivularia sp. (in: cyanobacteria)
ACAAATATAGTTCTATCGCTGCGGAATTTCTCCCGACTTGATGAATCAGAATTTAAACTAGTAGATATCCACGAAGGTATTGATAGTACGCTACTAATTTTACATAACCGCTTGAAATCACAATCTAATCATCCCGAAATCGAGGTAATTAAAGAATATTCTTCATTACCCAAAGTTGATTGTTACGCGGGACAATTGAATCAAGTATTTATGAATATTCTAGCTAATGCAATTGATGCATTAGAAGATGAAGTAAAGAAAAATCCAACTTTTACCCCTCAAATTCGAGTTTCTACCGAATTATCTGGAAATAACAATATTGCGATTCATATTGCTGACAACGGTTCGGGAATTCCAGCATCAATTCAGTCGAAATTATTCGATCCTTTCTTTACAACTAAACAAGTTGGCAAAGGTACGGGATTGGGTTTATCTATCAGCTATCAAATTATTGTAGATAAACATCACGGTAAGTTATCTTGTGATTCCTCACCCGAAACAGGTACAGAATTTATTATTAAAATTCCGATTCGTCAGAGTTGATTTTTGGCGTTGCCTTCATATACTAATAATTTTATAGTTGATCCAAGTTTCCCAAAAAATATATATTGATAGCATTCCTCTCTAAAATACGCAGGACAAGACTTACAGTAGAATCTGGTTTTGATAATGTACGAGTACTTATCTGCGCTCCTAAAAGTCCGCCACATCCCAAAACTATACCTGGAATAAACAAAATATTTCCTTTTAAAGTATGTCCAATACAGGCAACTAAAGCTGTAATGACTATAACAACAAGACTTGTCTGAATAGCGGCTTTAATTTCTTCTTTCAAAAGCAACATTTGCATCGGCACCATAATAGTACCGCCACCCAAACCAAACAAACCTGCTAGAACTGCATAAAGCAATCCTTTATCATTCCAAGGAACGGTTAGAGGTTGAGTGTTTCCCAAATTGTCTGTAGCGCGAGCTTGTAAAGAATATTCCCCCGGAGTTGGATTCCAATCAACGTCCCACCGCACCCATGCAAAGGGAAAATTAGGTTCCCGCAATCGTGCCATCTGCCAAGTTTGACCGCCATTTAAACTAACTTCCACGCAATTTTTCCTCTACCAGACCAAGAACGCCCGTAGCGTTTTACTATACAATAAATAAATTAAGTTCTCTGAAATTATTTTTTATAATTAAATAAATTAGCGGATTAAAAAGTTGAATAAAAATAACCTATTTTGATTAATTTAGGGTGATTTAAGTTTATATATAGGATTTACCCCTAAAAGTATTTATACATACTTACGGTAGCGTACATTCATATTCTAAAAATATTTACGGTTGAAATTAAAGCGATTATTAAAATGTAACAAATAAGTATATATATGCAATTATGTTCATATCCTAACTTTTTTAGCATCGCATTAATTAATTTTTAGCCGTTAAATAAAAAGACAAAACAAGCTAAAAGCGTTAAGATACCTGGTAAATAGCAGGCGCGGCTTAAAACATCTACACAAAGTATTAAATAAATCATTAGACAAATACTAAAATAGATATATAACAAAATCCTGCTTAGGAAGGATGTAATTTTGGTAAATGTCTATTTTAGACCTATGTACTTAAAGAACCAGACTTGAAGCTAAAATTATTTTTGAAGACGCTTTATGCCTCTGCTCTCCCAGAGTTTCAGATGAGAGAGGCAAAGTGGAAATAATTGAATTTTACTATTTCCAACACGCTATATTACCCATCTAATTTAATCTTTTTCTAATTTATAAAATCCGTAATTTTCTAAGGGGGAAGAAAATAAAGGCTTTGGCTAAGTGCTTAGTTAGACCATATTTAATAAATTTATAAAAATTAAGTCGTAAATGTTATTTCCAGAACATTTTTGGGAAATATAAAACTAAATCACCATACATAGTTGAGGGCTTACGCAAGAATTTGTGATTGAAAGCGGATTTCTTCCTACAGCGTTAGCGTGTCGGTGAGGACAAAAAAACAACTCTATTTAATGAAGTAATGCCAATTACGCACAAAAGACGTAAATCTTATAGTTGCTAAAAAAAGTATAAAAAAATGACCAATTCCCGGACTACAGACATTAAAATAAATAACTTAGACGTTCCATTAGAACGTGAAGGGTTTTTCGGCACTTTAATTCGAGAACTATCTGGTACATTACAAGATTTGGTGGGCTTAGAAGAAGCTTCCGGGTTTATCAGCGTGGTAGGGCAAACGATGGGTAGACAGATTGATAAAGAATATAAATCAGCCTTACAATTATCTAATCTTTCTCGCGAGCAAGTTGCTGAGGTATTAGTTGACTTGAAAAAACGCATCAAGGGTGACTTTTATATCATCGAGCAAAGCGATGAAAAGATTATTTTCGGCAACCATATTTGTCCCTTTGGAGAAAAAGTTATCGATCGTCCTTCAATGTGTATGATGACTTCTAACGTTTTTGGATCGATAGCGGCGGATAATCTCGGTTATGCCAAAGTTGAATTGCAAGAAACTATTGCTAACGGTGATTCTGGATGCAGAGTTGTAGTTTACTTAGAATATAGCGAAGAAGCCGTTGGCAGAGAATATTTTAAAGGATAAAAGATACCTTTATAAGGGAATCGGGAATCGGGAATAAGGAATATTACTAAAGCGTACTAACAGGAGCCAGCTTTTTTATAAGCTAGGCTATTTAGCGTTATAAAAATGTTGGTACAAGTCGTTATGCTTGCTTTTACTGAATTAACTTTTAATAAGATGACTACTTCGATTGAAACAAAACTACTTAATAATACATCCAAATGTTAATAGAGAAAACCTCAATAACTCCCAAACAGTTTGTTGAACTTGCTCGCGTTTTGCCAGAACCGATGTTACTTCTCAACGGTGAAGGAGAAATTTTAGCTACTAATAAGGCTATAACTAAGATGTTAGGTTTAGCTAGTAAAAATCTACAGAATCAAAAGCTTTTTGATATAGTTATAGAGCCATCAGATAAAGTTATTCAGTATTTAAAAGCTTGTTCGAGAAGTCGGCAAATGGTTCTTGGTTGTTTGTCTTTTTACCAAGATGATGGACATTCGATTTGTTGCCGTTGTGAAGGCGCACTAGTTCAACCGTCTTCTCCAGATTCAAATGCTATAATTCTTTTGCGTTTAAAAAATCGCTCTTTAGCAAGCAACAATTTCCTTTTACTCAATAAGAAAATTGACGAGTCGATGGCAGAAATTGCCCTGCGACAATCAGAAGCTTTGTTGCGACAAAAAGCAAAAGATTTAGAAGAAACTCTTGGCGAACTTAAACGCACGCAGTCAAAACTAATTCATAGTGAAAAAATGTCTGCTCTTGGTAAAATGGTTGCAGGCATTGCCCATGAAATCAATAATCCCGTCAGCTTTATTTATGGCAATATAATTCCTGCTAATCTATACGCTCAAGACTTAATTAAAATCATAGAACTTTATCAAAAAAATTATCCTAATCCAATAGAAGAAATAGAAACAGAAATCGAAGCGGTTGAATTAGATTTCCTCAAAAAAGACTTTGTTCAACTGCTTAGCTCAATGCAAAATGGAACCCAAAGAATTAAAGAAATAGTTTTATCGCTGCGAAATTTTTCCCGACTTGATGAAGCAGAATTCAAGAAAGTAGATATCCATCAAGGTATTGATAGTACGCTACTAATTTTACATAACCGCTTAAACTTGAAGATTAATTATTGCGAAATTGAGGTGATAAAAGAATATTCTTCTTTACCTAAAATAGATTGTTATGCTGGACAATTGAATCAAGTATTTATGAATATTCTGGCTAATGCAATTGATGCATTAGAAGATGAAGTCAATAAAGATCAAAGTTTTATCCCTCAAATTCGAGTTTCTACAGAATTAGCGGATCAAAATCATATTGTAATTCGGATTGCTGACAACGGTTCGGGAATTCCCCCAAAAATTCAGTCTAAATTATTCGATCCTTTCTTTACAACCAAAGAAGTTGGAAAAGGTACGGGATTGGGTTTATCTATTAGCTATCAAATTATAGTAGATAAACATCACGGTAAATTATCTTATCTATCATCACCAGGAAATGGGACAGAATTTATTATTGAAATTCCCATTTGTCAAAGATAATGAAAAAAAATCTCCGTTGATAAACCTGGTTTTTTGAAAAAACCGGGTTTTTTAGTTTATGCAAAAGTTGAACTTCAAGAAACTATTGCTCAAGGTAATTCCGGATGTAGGGTTGTGGTTTATTTAATAATTACAAAAAAAACTGAAATTCCCCCGAAAGAGAATACTTTAAGTAATCATTTTAATAGGTTCGTAGTAAGTGGCTCTAGCGGGAGCATCCCAAATTTTTAATTTTGTAGTGCGAGCATCTTGCTCGCTAGCTGCCAAT
>JBARZF010000562.1:0-5595 GCA_049649675.1 Rivularia sp. (in: cyanobacteria)
TTGTCCACGTGCAGAAGATTTTGCTTCTATTACATAAACTCCATCTGCTGGTAAAGTTGTTGAAATTCGAGAGTTAAAATCACCTGCTCCTCTGTCGTCGTTTTGAGCTATTCGTTGATAATCTTTACCTTTAGAAGTTTCGATTGCTTGATATAAACCCAAAGCCGGATTCATGTTTTTACTTGTCATTTCAATCGCGACTTTTTGTCCTGCTTTACCTTGAAAAACATACAGGTTCAAAAAGCCATTTTCTCTACTTAATTTGTCATTAATAACTTTATTGTTAGAGATCGCAATAAATTCTCGCTGCTTTGGTCTTTTTAATGTCGAAACTTGAGATAAATCACCTTTTCTCGCAGCCGCAATAAATGACCTTACATCCGATACCGGAATAGAAAAATTCATTCCTGTATTTAACTTTCCAGATGCGCCAATAATTGATGTATTTACACCTATTACTTTGGCTTTAGAATTAAGTAATGGCCCCCCAGAATTACCACCGTAAACGGGTGCATTATGTTGAATTACTTCTTTGTTGATGCGAGTGATATTTCCCTGGGTAAACGTGTCCTTAAATTCGGGATCGAGAGGTGAACCAAGTGCAAAAACTCGGTCAGCAACTCTAGCGCTACCATTAGAAGCTAATGTAAGTGTCTGCAAGTTCTTCTGGTTGTGGATTTTCAGCACTGCTAAATCTAATCCACCTTTAGCAAAACCAAGCACGTCAGCAGGAAGTTTCTTTCCATCTGCAAATTCAACGGTAACTACACTCGGACTTCCTTCTACAACATGAGCGTTGGTAACAATCAATCCATCTTGACTAACAATGAAACCGCTTCCGTGTCCTTTACCATCTTTAACCGTTACAACCGCAGGACTCGCTTTTTGATAGACATTTCGTCCAATCTGTTCTTCAGCGGTTTGCGCTACAGCACGATTTGAGTACCCTGATTTATATCCTTTATCGGACAACAATTGTTCGACGGCTGTCAAGGCTAATAAGTTAAATAAAACACACAGTGTCAGACCACTTAATCTAGATAATTTTCCGTTCATAATAACTTTACATTTACTTCATAGACTCTTTCTCGGCGGTCAATACAAAATTAAAAGCGGAAATATGTAAGGTAATTTAATTGACGATATAACTTGGATTAATATCAGTCAATACACTTAACTGAAATCTTTTTGTATAAACTCAACTTGCACCGCTCGAAATTACCTTCTGGTAGCATTACTGACTGAGGAGTGCTTTTTTACGCAAATTATTTAATTTTTTTAAGTGTTTTATTCTTTTGTGGCTAATATTGGGATTAAATGTTCGTAGTAGCGCTGTACTCGTATCTTGTCGGAGGCGAGTACAGTGCTACTACGAGCCTAATTCTAAAATTTTCCAGTCCATTTCAATGGACTTCTGCTATTAGCCTGGGAATTGATTCCCAGGTAGATTGGAACGAAGTTTAATAATTTGGGTTTACAATCCCAAGCGGATGAAGATTTTAGATAAATTCTTGTGGGATGAGCATCCGGGAGCGTCGTTTTACCTACTCGTCGGTGCGTTACGGCAATTTCTCACTTACTGGTACTATCTTATTTTCGCAAAGCCGTAACACACCCTACGCCTAAACCTGCCAGTGAATTTATCTACAAAAAAATAAAGCCCACCTGCGTGGGCTTCGTAATTGTAGCCCCACTATAAGGAGGGTGCGGGCGTGTATTTTATTGTCGATATCTTACTGCGACTTCTGCAATTTCTCCTCACTCACCCAATCGCCATGAAAACCATAAGGTACTCGTTGCGGAATTAATACCCGCGCAACTGGCTCTGATGTCATATTTTGAGCGTCTACAATTACTAATTCAGATTTATCTTCATTCGAGTCATATACGAAAGTCATTATCCAACCTTCGTCTTCACCTTTCCCGCGAGGTACAAATACTGCTTCACCACCATAACGCCCTCTACCAAATTCATGACTTTGGGATTTACTGCTATTCAAGTCATATTTAATTACACCTTCAAATGAAGGCATCGAACCTTGTCCCATTTTGCCTGCGTAACCGTAACGGGTTGGTTGTCCTAAAAAGTTATCGTTGACGCGGGGGAATTCTGAAGGTACATCATCAAGCTTTTCTTCGCGCACGCTACCATCTTTCATGTTAAATCGCCAACGATATAGGAATGGAATATCGGCTTCTGCATCGCCTTGATTATCCCCACTGCCAAACACGCTGGTAGAATTCATCCGACAAGCAACAAGGATTACTTCATCTCCTTCTTCGTAAGCGTTGAAGGTATGCCATACAAAACAAGCAGGAGTTTCAAACCAGCGAATATCATTATTATCGCCGTGACGTGGCACAATACCAAAACGACTGGCTCTGTCTTTTTCAAACATCATAGCAGGTTCGCCTTTTTGCATCCGCATCGGATTGAATGTCATGGGCAAATCCATAAATATTGTATAGTTGGCGGTGATGGCAAAATCATGCATCATCACTCCCATCGGCAATTCAATGGGTACGGTTTTCAAAAGCTCGCCTTCTGCTGAAACTGTACTGTAATGCAAGTATGGTGGAGCGAATGAATAGCCGAAAAACATCATTTCACCCGTCATCTGGTCAACTTTCGGATGCGCGGTAAAGACAGATTGTAACTTGCCGTTGTAAGTATATTCACCGTTAGTATCTAATTCTGGAAGCTTAATAGCATGAGGCGCACCTCCTTCCCAAAGCGCTAAAAATTTACCTGCGTGCCATACAAGAGCGGTATTTGCAACGTTTTTATATGCACCGTGGGGATTATCCATTTGCGGTGGCTCTAATAAACCACTCCATACGGCTTCCCCTTGTTTGTGTTCGATTTGCCACCCTTTTGTCCGCACGTAACGGTTGCGATAGCTGGCTTTACCGTTAGAAATTCGCACCCCGTGTAGCATTCCATCGCCATCAAACCAATGATACTGCCCTTTGGGTTGCCATTGAGGATTGGGGCCATTTCGCACGAACATCCCTGATAAATCGGGGGGTAATTCTCCAATTATTTTTAATTCATCAGTGGCGATTTCTTCACGCACTGGGGCATAATTACCGTCGAGAAAGGGATTTACTGCTGCTGTTACCATTATTTAAGGTTAAAGGTTAAAGGTTAAAGGTCAAAGGTCAATCTATTTTAAGTTTTAAATTGTAAAGTAATATTTTACATTTTGGATTTACCCAAGGGATGAATCATGAGTAATAATTTGTGGTATTGAAAAACCCGACTTTTTGAAAAAACCGGGTTTACTAATTCTCATTCATGATTTTAGGGTACTTTAAAACCTCCATAGCTGAGGTGAATATAAAAGTATGCCTCAGAGAATGAATTTTTAGAGCTAAATTAAGTAATTTTAGTCTGCCTGTTTTAAAGGAATAGTAGCTTCAGAAAGATTATTTGATTTGCTTTTAGCTGCAAAAACGCTATATATAATTTTGGGAAACACAATGCAGATAACAGTACTGACAATAGTTAGAAAAAGACCTTCTGTTAAACTCATCTTGCACTCTCCATTTTACGAAAAAATGTATATATTCTATTGTTAAACAAAATCTAAATAATTAAATCAGTACAGGCTTTTAAATGTCTTCGGATTTATATATTTGACTTTTAATGTTTCTATAGGATTCGACAGCCAAGTCACATAACCGCGTTGATTCTCATAGACTCGTATATCAACAAAAAACCGACAAATCGACGTGAAGAAAACCGAAAAAGTAATTCTTCACCGCGCTGGTACCACTTTAATAAGTTTCGGGAATGGGTAATGGGGAATGGGGAATAGAAAATAATCTTTTGATGCGATCGCCATTACTCAAGGGGCGCTTCACAATAAGTCAAAGTACTGAAAAATCGTTGTTGTTTAATTGAAAAAGTCCTTGAGATCGGGATTTCCTAGCGTAATTTTTCCTTGAGCTATATGAGTGATAACTGATAACTGATAACTGATAACTGATAACTGAAATGACGCAATAGATCTGTTTCAGTTATATTCGCGGTGGGTATGAATTTTGTAGAAAAATAGAAAATGGCGATCGCCAATTTTGATCGTGTTCGGACTAGTACCGCTTCGCGGAAGTAAGAAGTAAGAAGTAAGAAGTAAGAAGTAAGAAGTAAGAAGTAAGAAGTTTGATTTTCTAGTGTTTTCAGCCATTTTTAATGGTTGCTTTATTTACGCCGACTTGTACTAGTGCAGGTGCATTAGTCCGAAGATTATAATTCATATAGTTTTTTTGTACTAAAAGAAAGAAAATTAGCAGTCCTTTCTTCTTAGTAAGAACAGGGAAAAGGGTGAGGTAAAATTTATATTACATCCAATTCAAAAATTAAATTAACCGCCACAATAGGTAATTAGTTAATGAAATATAAACGTAAGGAATTTAGGAAATTAATCAGAGATTTAACAGTTGCAGAGTTTGATGAATCACTTGACGATTTTCCTGACGTGCGCGAACAGTTCACTCGGGGAATGTCCACAGCTGACAAAAATGAGATAATTCTTAACTATTTTGAAAAACATCAAGAAGAATTTCCCCAATTATTAGCAGCTATTAGAGAATGCAATGGCAAAGCTTATCAAGATTATGTTTCGCAGTTGGATAATTCTGAAAAACCAGAAACTAAATCATCCCCCAGCGATGATATTTCAGAAGATAAAACCTGCGATATTCTAGTCTTAGCTGCTAATGCAATCAGTACTAACTTACTTCAATTGCAGCAAGAAGCCGATCAAATTCGACTGCGATTACAAGAAGGAGAAGTAGGAAAAAATTATATAGTTAAAGTCGAAACAGCGGCTCGGGTAGAAGAATTATCTAAATATTTACTGCAATATAAACCGCGAATTCTCCACTTTAGCAGTCACGGCAATTCTAGTGGGGAAATTATTTTATATAACTCTCAAGAACAACCGCAGCCAGTTTCTCCAGAAGCACTCGCAGAATTATTAGCTGTGGTTCGGGGAAGGATAGAATGTGTAGTACTTAATGCTTGTTTTTCATTAGAAAAAGCCGATGCAATAGTCAAGCAAGTTAGTTGTGTTGTCGGCATGAGTAAAGAAATTGGCGATCGCTCTGCCGTCACATTTGCCGCAGGATTTTATCGAGGTTTGGGATTTGGTGGAGGATATTACAGTGCTTTTGAATTGGGTTGTAATGAAATTAAATTATTGAATTTGTCATATTGTCATATAGTGATGTACCACATTTCATCCCTCGTGATGCATCGCTGCTCGAAACAGAGGTGGAACAAGAAATAATTCGCAGTGGTGGTGTTGTTAATTTTTCAGCGCCAACTCAACCTCAAGCTACCTTATACCCTCTTTGGTTTGGTACTAACCGCAAACCGAACAACCCAGAGGATATATCTCAAGGATTTTCAGCAGAGCGCGATCGCCAACTTTATTATGGTACTTGTGAAGTAACGGTACCAAAATCTCATAAAATCGGTTCTATTGGTTCTCCCCGTTGGCAGAGATGGTTAACTTTTACCGACGATCGCCTTAAACTAAAGCAAGAGAGTTTGCAAGTTATTGAGGAAAACATTTTTTGGGGTGAAGT
>JBARZF010000563.1:0-7237 GCA_049649675.1 Rivularia sp. (in: cyanobacteria)
CAGTATAGAATATAATTCGGATTTTTTGATTTTTGCTAAGAAAGGTTGCTCGCACTACTTAAAACGTAATCTTATTTTATATATCCGGAAAAAAAAGCAAAACAGTAAAATTTCGGAAGCACGTAAACATCGGCTTCGGAGTATCTTGGAGTGTGGTTGTCCTAGTCTTAGATATGTTCAAATAATTTCAGGGATTGATTGTTGAATGAGAAGTAAAGGTTAGTCTTCCATTCCCCGGTTCAAATCTGCAGGGGAAGATTCTTACTTCTTAGAATGACAGTCCTTGTTACATAAGACTTGCGGCCATTAACCCACGTCAACTTCAGGTGACAAATGTCTGGAAAAAAAATTGTATTTTTCGTTCTGCTGGCTTTTATTCCGGTTTCTTTGGCAGCTAAATATCTCGAATGGGGAGACTTAACCATATTCATCGCGGCTGGATTGGCAATAATCCCATTAGCAGCTTGGATGGGTACAGCTACAGAAGAAATTGCCGTAGTAGTAGGACCTAACCTTGGAGGGTTACTAAATGCCACCTTTGGTAATGCTACAGAATTGATTATCGCCATAATTGCGCTGAGGGCTGGTTATGTAAACGTAGTAAAAGCGAGTATTACGGGTTCGATTATTAGTAACTTGCTTTTAGTGATGGGATTTTCCATGTTGTTGGGCGGAATCCGCTACAAAGAACAAACATTTCAATCATTAGTAGCGCGGATGAATGCAGCAGCCATGAATTTGGCGGTAATTGCTATTTTGGTACCAACAGCGGTGAACTATACTTCAGAAGGAATTAGCGAAACAACTTTGCAAAACCTTTCTCTTGCTGTAGCAGTAATTTTGATCATTGTTTATCTTCTGACTTTAGTATTTTCAATGAAAACTCACTCATATTTATACGATGTGGGTTTAGCGGAAACGGAATTAGCGGCAACCGAGGAAGACAAACCAAATCTTCCTTTATGGGGTGGAGTATTACTTGTATGTACCCTTTTTGTAGCTTTTGAATCAGAACTGCTAGTTGATTCTTTAGAAGTCGCTACATCTCAACTAGGTTTAACAGCATTGTTTACAGGAGTAATAGTAGTACCTATCATCGGTAACGCAGCAGAACACGCTACAGCAGTTACCGTAGCCATGAAAAACAAAATGGATCTTTCTGTTTCCGTAGCCGTTGGTTCTACGATGCAGATAGCTCTATTTGTCGCTCCTCTTTTAGTCATCATCGGCAAAATAATAGGACAACCAATGGATCTAGATTTTAATCCCTTTGAATTAGTCGCAGTTGCAGCCTCAGTATTAATTGCGAACACCATTAGTTCTGATGGAAAATCAAACTGGTTAGAAGGAACTTTACTGCTAGCAACCTACGCTGTCTTAGGATTTGCTTTCTTCTTCCATCCCGTAATTGAAGGAATTGGCTGAACAGTGAACAGTAAACAGTGAACAGTTAGGAGTTATTGGATTTTGGATTTTGGATTTTGGATTTTGGATTGAATGTTAGGAGTTAGGGGTAGCGAGCTAAAGGTTATTGATAATTCTTCCCCTTGTCTCCTTGTCCCCTTGTCTCCCAATCTCCCCATCTCCCCATCTCCCCAATCTCCCCCCAACGGGTACTTTAAAGAGTTATGGCTCTGAATTACGCTGTAAATATGAAATCGCAGTTCATGGAGGTGTGAACTATAACCACAGATAAAATTTTATCTGTGGTTTTTTCTGAAAAGGATTACATTAATTAATTATTGGTGTAAATTTAATTAACTTTAAAAGCTGTTCGCACACAGAGGCAATTGCTTGGCTGTCTAGATAAGGTGTAAATAAGGATTTTTTATGAGAGAAAATTTCAATCGAGTACCTATTATGATGTTACAACCAACTGCCGTGAATAGACTACCTACTTTGCGTTTTGGGGATAGAGGTAATTCTGTGAGAATTTTGCAACGGCTTTTAGTTGCTAAACGCTACCCAATTAGTATTGATGGTGATTTTGGCGTTTTAACTGAAACGGCTGTTAAAGCTTTTCAAACTCGTCGAGGTTTAAGTGTAGATGGTGTTGTTGGCCCTAGAACTTGGCGAGCTTTATCGACTTGAAAATGAAGCTTGAAAATAAAGGAAATGGGGAATAGGGAATAGGGAACAGGCAACAGTGAAGCAATTAGTTATATTGATAAATAACAATAAATGAATAACAATAATAAATATTTTTTTATGGTGCGTTGCGCTTTGCGACAACACACCCTACAATTTGCGACGATTTGCAGTCAATCAAAAAAGCTTTGGAATAGTTGTTATAAAATAATTGTTGCGTTCCATAACTAATATTCTAAACTAATACCTGAATTATTCCCTGTTCCCCATTCCCTATTCCCTCCTGATTAATTAATTACTACATATTTTTCAAAACATTTTTTTTTAATCAATTGCGATTCATCTGGTGTAATAAGTGGCAATTTAACTGTAAATGTAGAACCGAGTCCAATTCCTGGGCTTTCTACATCAACGCTACCGCCGTGCAATTCTACTATATGCCGTACAATTGATAATCCCAATCCTAACCCGTTATGCGCTCTGGTGCTGGAACTATCACCTTGACGAAAACGGTCAAAAACGTAAGGAATAAATTCAGAATTTATACCGATTCCCGTATCGCTGACTTGAATTACGGCATAGGATAATGAATTATTTGTTTTCTCTTCTAACAAACTTACGTCTATAGAACCGCCACAAGAGCTAAACTTAATCGCATTAGAAAGTAAATTCCATATTACTTGCCTTAAACGTTCGCGATCGCCTGCCACTAAAAAATTGCTATCAAAGTGTATTGCATCATCAGAAGCAGAAATTGCCGACAGGGATGCAAGGTGTTTTAACGACTCAATAGTATCTGCAAATTCTCCATTCTCTATATGTTTATCCATTTCCAAACTTTTGGGAGATGATAATTTAATTTCTATTTGCTTGGCAAGACAAGACGAATGTAAGTTTTCAATAACTGTGGCAATAATTGAAGCTAAATTACAATTTTCGATATTAAGCTGCATTTTACCTTGAATTGTCCGCGACATATCAAGCAATTCTTCGATGACGTTATTTAATTCTTTACTATTACGCTCAATAGATTCTAAAGCTCTGGATGTAGTGTTTTCGTCAAGCTTGCGAATCTGTAAATATTGCGCCCATCCTAAAATGCTATTTAATGGCGATCGCAATTCGTGAGATAAAATAGCCAAGAATTCATCTTTGATGCGATTGGCTTGCTGTAGCGAATTCATTAAATTGGCTCGTTGAATTGCCAAGGCTATTTGGTTGCAGACTGCCTGCATTATACCTATTTCGTAATCATTAAAGCCCGAATGAGTCCGGCTTCCAAAGCTAATCGTCCCTAAAAGTTGCTCTTGAGCTATCAGGGGAAAACAATAATAAGCAACAATACCATTACTACGAATTGATTCTGTTTCCACGTTGGAGTACGGTACATTTTCTATATTTGTAACGCTACGCTTTTTTGCTACAGTACCGCTAATTCCTTGACCAAATTTTTGCCATTCCAAATCTTTTGCTTGAGATTTAGTAATCCCACTGTAGGAATTTAACTGTATTTGTTGAGAATTCTTATTTACCAAATAATATAAGTAGCAATCTAAATCTAATTGAAGAGCAATTTCACGATACAAGACTTCGATTAATTCTTCTGGCTGTTGGCAGGATATTAAATCGCTAGTTGTATCAAATACTAGTTTAAGTCTGTCATTTCCTAATTTCAAAGATGCTTCTAACTGCTTTAACTGAGTAATATCTTGGAATAAAGCGAAACAAGTAGGCGGATAACCATTTATTGGAGGTAATGCATCTGCAAATACCTTGACTTGGTAAATATTATCTCCTTGATGCCAGTTGATATCAACTCCTTCGAGTCTCTCACCTAATGCAACCCGTATCATAGGTGCAAGTTCGTTGGGAATTGCTTTTCCTTGGGCATCGCTGAAACGGTACAACTTGCTGTATTCTTCCTGAGATTGCGCTCTTTGAAATGTACCACCTGCCATTGTATTAGCTGCTTGATTCGCAAAAGTCACTTTAGCCGTTCCCGGTTCAATTAATAACAGCGGTGCTGGAATCATATCAAGTAGATGCTCCAACCAATGCTGCTCGCTAATAACATTTGGTTCAGTTTGATTGCATTCGCTCACATGAACAATATATTTAGGTGGCTGCTGACGATCTTTTACATAAGTACAGCCCACCTTAACTTTAATTTTCCTACCATCAGCGCAAATCAAATTTTTCTCATAGGGTTTGCCATTTCCAACCGCTTTGGCGCTCGAAAAGCATTGATTCTCTACATCTTTATACTTTGAGGGGGTAATATCAAACCAATTTAATTTACCCGCTTGCAAACAGGAATTTGTATAGCCTGTTATTCGCAGAAATTCGTCGTTTGCGACACAGATACTACCATCGATATTCACGAATAGAATACCGGTCAAATTTGCATCTACAAAACTTTTAAACTTCGCTTCATTTTCTCTTAATGCATTCATCGCTTTATCACGTTGAATAAAAGCACCTTCAATTATCTTGGTACCTTGCCAAATCAACACGATAAAAACTGCTATTACGATAAGCGCTTCGACAATAATCGAAATTGCCGAATTAGATAGCAGAAATTTTTCATTCCGAGTAAATAACCACCCTGTTTCACAGAGAATAGCAATAACGATAAACGATACTAATATACGTGCAACTTTAAAAAATTGTGAATGCACTATATTTTGATCCGAATTAGTTTGGCGTAAGTGGTTAATGTAAAACATTGATTTTTCATCACCGCATCTACCTAACGTGGTAAATTTTGGTAGTTCTGATGAATGGTATATAGAGTTTCAATAGTATGATATGTTACCCCTGGGTGGATGTTGCATCTACCTTTGTACATATTTTCTTTTTTTTGATAGAAACTAAGAAGTTTATGTAAATTTTAATGAAAATTTTTTCGCTCTTTGCTATCTATTTAACTGCAAAATGCCTGTAGTTATGCTTAATTTACATCTTTTTAAGTATTCTCGTTCGGTAGCAGCTTTTCGATTATTATTCTCTACAAACATAAGGGTATGCTTCGCAACCTATTCTGGCAAATCGAATAATACAGATAATCATTCCAGTTGTATTACTTAAACTTATAGCCTTCCTTGAATCTGTAAGTATTAAATTAAAAGCAATTAGTCGCCCTTGACATTTAAGGCAATAATAAGTAACGAATTATATTTATTGAATTTGTAACTTTTAGAAAAGGAATAAATAGGAAAAATGATGCTGTTATTTTAATGAAATTATAGAGATGCTGGCACAGGTTTTAATCGGAACTATAAGCGATTAAAAGTCGTCATCAACGCAGCATCAATTGTAAATAATAAAAATATTAGCGACAGACAGCAATTGTTACTAAAAACCGAGATAAATTTTGAGATAGTTGGAAAAAACGATGAAATCGCTCTTCTTTTTGGGAACAGTTTTTCGTCGATCTTGCGTCATCAGGGGAAAGAGAATCGTTTGTTCTACCGAAGTTAGATTGCTCGGAAATAATTCGTAGTTCTCAATTGGTAACTAGTAATTACAGCTAACAGTAGTAATGACTAAAAACAAATTGCTAATTACGAAACTTCAGCATACCTAATACTGTAGATCTTAATATATTTTTCAATATCCCGGTTTTTTCCCCTTTCCATTAGGGCAACAGGTGGGTTAACAATGTGGTGTATGTGTCTCAAATGATTCAAACGTTATGCCTAGAAGTGCAAGTGAATACGCAGTATACCTATTAATGGAAAGCGGACACCGGGAAGAAGTGCGTTTTCCCACAGTTCAGGAGTTTCAGAAGTGGTACAGCGGCGAGCTTATGCCAAAAGCTGCTTCTGATGACTTTATAAACGTGCCAATTAAGAATATAAGCGGCGAGTACATGGTACTTCGTCCGTCTCGGATTGTTGCGATTCGAGTTGAGCCGATATTTAGTTCTAGTATTGAAAGATAGATTTACATAAATGATGAGAAAAACCCTTGCTTTGTTTTCCTTGAGCCTGGGAATTGCTTTAGTGAGCCAGGTACGTTCGGTTGTCGCTCAGGTGCCGATTATGACACGACCACCGCTACCAAGTTCTCCTAGAAGAACAGTACAGCAACCGTCGCGACCTGTAATAATACGGACTATTCCCACAACGGTGCCGCAACCGCAACCGCAACCGCGCCCGTTAATGAATTTAGCTTCGGTACCTCCCCTAAAACCAATTGGCTTGTCTAATAACTGTACGCCTAAATACGCTTGTTTGGGTTGGGATGAGCAGCTTTTTTGGGGTGGAAAAGGCAAAGGTAAAGCTGGCGATCGCTGGGCATTGATTCAATCAATTAACAATAGTTTGGGTTATTTAGAAAAACCTAGCGCTGCCAAAATTTATCAAAATTATCCCGTCAAGGAAATTACGTTAGATCGGGTGCGTCGTAGTTTGTTACGTTTTCGCGAATTGGTGCGTAAATCGAAATCCGCAGCAGAATTGCAAAATGCAGTTCGACGCGAGTTTCAGTTTTACAAATCAACCGGCAACGACGGCAAGGGTACGGTTAAATTTACCGCATATTATAAGCCGGTTTACGAAGCAAGTCGCGTTCGTACCGAAGAGTTCAAGTATCCCCTTTATCGACTACCTCCTGACTTTAAACAATGGCAAAAACCACATCCGACAAGACTAGAACTTGAAGGGAAAGATGGTTTGTTAGGTGAAGATAGCCGTTTAAGCGGGTTGGAATTATTTTGGTTTAAAGATCGCTTTGATGCATACTTAGTTCATATCCAAGGTTCCGCAAAACTTAATTTGACCGATGGTACCGTTACAGGTGTCGGTTACGCTGGTGCAACCGATTATCCTTGGACGAGCATTGGTAGAGCATTACTCAATGACGGAAAAATAACCCAGAAACAAACCACAATGCCGGGTATTATTAACTTTTTCGAGCGAAATCCCCGCGCTATGGATGATTATTTACCAGTTTGGGAGCGTTTTGTTTTCTTTAGAGATAAAGGTAATATACCTGCTATCGGTAGCATCAACCTACCGCTTACTCCAGAACGTTCCATAGCTACAGACAAATCTTTAATGCCTCCCGGTGCATTAGCGTTAGTTAACACTCGTTTTCCTTACGTGGGATACGGTGGAAGATTAAACTATCGCAAAGTCAGTAGATT
>JBARZF010000564.1:0-5962 GCA_049649675.1 Rivularia sp. (in: cyanobacteria)
TACCTCAAATTTATCCCAAGCATCAAAATATAGATAATAAGACAATTGTTTTCAACGATTTATCTGCTCGCTCTCAATATAGTGTTCTAGCTGTAGATAGAATTCCCGACTTGCATTTATGTGCTAGCGTCGATGCATTCCAATGTCTCCCCCTCTACCGCTACGACGAAGAAGGAAACCGCATCGATAATATTACCGATTGGGGATTAGAACAATTCCAAAACCATTACAAAAACACTTCAATTACTAAAGAAGATATCTTTCACTACACTTACGCTGTCTTACACAATCCCAAATATCGTCAAAAATACGAACTTAATTTAAAACGAGAATTTCCCCGTTTACCTTTCTACGATGATTTTTACCAATGGGTTAACTGGGGTATGTTGTTGATGGATTTGCATATCAATTATGAAATTGTCGCACCTTACCAATTAAAACGAATTGATATACCTTTAGAAAAATCTGATGTGTCACCAAAGGTAAAACTTAAAGCTGATAAAGACAAAGGAAAAATTATTTTAGATGATGTCACCACTTTAGAAGGTGTACCGAAAGAAGCTTGGGAATATCAACTTGGTAATCGTTCGGCTTTAGAATGGATTTTGGATCAATATAAAGAAAAGAAAATTAAAGACGCTACTATTGCAGCAAAATTCAATAACTACCGCTTTGCTGATTATAAAGAACAGGTAATTGATTTATTGCAGCGAGTATGTAATGTCAGCGTGAAAACTGTGGGAATTATTCAAGAAATGAGTTGAATTTGATTTAACTGACATCTTGCAACATTCTCAACCGCCTTGGAATAAATTCCCCGCAGTCGCTACAACGGGGGGAACCCCCGCAACGCGCTGCTCTCCAGGCTCAAAAACAAAGTCGTTTAAAAACGACTAAGTAAGGAATAAGAGTGCGTTTCAACATACTTTGTATATTAGCCTTGAAATTGATTTCTCTGCGAGAAAGCCTCCGGCTTACAAGGTGAAAATTTGCGCTTAACAAGAATGGTGCATTCCGGTGAATTTAATAGAGTTTAATGTTGAAAAGTAAGATTAGGAAAGGTTATCAGTAACATCATTGAGATAGCGATCGCACTTTGTTTGTGTAGTAGCGGTTTCAACCGCCACTTTATAGTCGTTCCAATTAATTTCGGTAGTGTCTGCGATCTGTTTTTTCTTTGAAATGGCTATAAATAAAATTTTGTTAATTTCTCCGCCAAATTTTAACAGTTTTATCTAAACTTCCACTTACCAAAATATTACCTTTATCGGTAAAAGCTAAAGCAGTAACAGCATCGTTATGACCTGTAAAAGTACTTAATAATTCACCCGTTTTTAAATGCCATAATTTAATAGTTTTATCGGCACTTCCACTAGCAACAATTTGCTCATCTTTACTCAATGCAACTGCACATACTCCATCAATATGTCCTTTTAAAGTACTTATCAATTCCCCTGTTTTTAAATGCCAAATTTTAATAGTTTTATCCTTACTCGCACTCACAAGAATTTTTCCATCTTCACTCAATGCTAAAGAAGAAACTATGTGAGAATGACCTATAAGAGAATGCTGTAATTCTACATTTAGACAAGATATTTCTTGGTTAGTAGAGATATTCCAGACTTTAATTTTGCGATAACTACCCGTAACCAAAGTTTTCGCATCTTTACTAAAAATTAGGGAATGAGCCGCAGTATCTTCCAAAGAAAGAGTCATAATAACTTGACGCTCAGTCATATCCCAAAACTGAATTTTTCTATCATCACCCCCAGTTGCTAACATCCTACCATCAGGAGTAAAGGCGACACAGCGCACCATGCCATTATGTTTATGCATGATATCAATCAAGTCTTTAGCGCCCAAATGCCACATTTTAATAGTAGAATCAGCACCACCGCTTGCTAAAGTTTGTCCGTCGGGACTAAAGGCTAAATAATTGACTTCATCTACAATTACAGTGCGAAGCCAAGGATATTCCGATAAAGTCGCGATTAAATCGCCATTATTGAAATCCCAAAGCTTTATTTCTCCTCGACTTCCGCTAGCTATTAAAGATTGCGAGCTATATTTATTTTGAGGGTTTAAAGCAATACAGTTAATCCCTTTGATATGTCCGACTAAAGTATGGGAACATTGCCATTCGCCGATGATGCTTTCTAAGGGATGATTTAGTGAAATAGAGATTATTTTTGCTTGTTTTATATCGTCAACTTCCGTCGGCAGATTTTGTTGATTTTTAAGTAATTTCAAATACCAACTTAATCCCCCCGAATATAGTAATTGACTTGGTTTAACATGAGTAAGTAAGCCATTAAATTCAAGTTGATTCGTTGGCAAAAAACCACATATTAAAGTTTCTTTTTGATATCCTCTTTGAGTAGAACTTGGAAAAAACAAACAGATAAAAAATAAAATTTGGTGATTATTTAAATCTTCTTGAGTGACACTCCAGCGTACTTTATCTTTTTTGATGCTATTAAAACTTTCCGAATCAGAAACGCAAACTCGAATTTTAACTTCAGGATTATTTGCAAGTGAAAAAGAAAATTTACTTTCACCTCGAAGATTTCCTTCATCATCTAATTCCATGCAATCTACAGCATCTTGGGGAATCTTTTTCACTAACTTACCAAAACAGCCTTTCATCAACTCATTAACGATAAATTCTCGTAAAAAATAATCTTCAGCTTGGTTTTGAAAGTAGGTAACAAAAGGTATCGCCCATTCCGAATCTTCGGGATATTCAGATGGAATTGCTGGCGGATTTCGGGCTATAATTTCTGCTTGCAAGCGAGCATTATCAAGGATTACCTCCAATGCATCACCCCAAAATGGCATATATTCTCGATGAGAACCCTTTACATTACTTTCAAGTAAAGTGATTTCATAAGTCTTTGTTTTTTTAATTCGCTCAAGAAAGTCGGCTTGTTGAGCTTTTAGTAAGTTAATTGAGTTTACATCCATACCTTGAGGCTCAATCGTGAATAATAATCGTTTATTTAAACCAAGGCAATTGTTCCTCGTTAATTAAGTAAAATAGATCAAAATACACAAAAACGCCATAAATCAAAAAAATTTTGTTTATCTGCAATACAGCTAGTCCAATAAAATCAGTAGCTTAAAAATTACGGTAACACGCTGGATGGATTTTATACGCAACCGCTAATATTTCTTTTCAAATTGATCAAATTAATTTAAAATTATTTACAGTCGAAATAAATTATAGCGAAACTGGAGAGATTGTGTAGTTTTTTAATTTATTTTTAGCTTTTATCTGAATCCTCTGTAGTTACGATTGTTTCTAAAAAAGCGATTCTCTCTTCTAATTGCTTTACCTGAGAATTCTTATTTTCTCCCTTCCATACAGCGAAAGTGGCAACTGCCGCCCCTATAATCGTAGCGAGGGGTATAATCGCACCAGTTTTTGTTACTATTACAAGCGGGATAGAAATAGCTAGCATTCCAGCGCTAACTCCCCAAATTACTGATGTAGCGGCTACTCGTCCAGTTTTTTGCAGCTTTTCGGAGCCTTCTTCTAATTCTTCGTTCATAAGTTTTAGGTAGGGAGTTTCCAGCAATGCCAAAAATGCCAAAAATGTAGAGACATAAAATTTTACGTCTCTACATCAAAATATAACTTTTAAAATCTAAATTATTTATCTTCTACATACATTTTTGGTTCAACCGCAAAGTTATCAAGCTTACCCGCTTCATCAATAATAAAACCGTCGGTGGTACTCATTGTACCTTCTTCTTGCTTCTCAACGGCTTTTACTTCCTGCTTACTCTCTTCAGTAGGAGCGGCAGAAGGAATTATTGCGTCAGGTGGATTTACTGCGGTTGTTTGAGCCATTTGTACCGCGCTGTGATTGTTACCGGGCGCACCTTTTCCGGGTTCTGCTAAAGCTGGATTTTCTGGTAAAGTTTGTTTTTCTTCGTTATTCATTTATTTCCCCTCTGTTTTGCCTTAAAACACAAACAATCATCTATCTTACTTATGATGACAATTTGTTATTCAAATATTGAATTATTTACGTTACTTACAAATTTATCGCAGCATATATTCAAGTTTGCTCTTTCGGGAGTTATATTTTTTTTAGTCTTCGAGGAATAGTTTTAAAATTAGGCTTGAGGGGAATAGGGAACAGGCAACTCTTAACCGGGAATGGGGAATAGGGAACAAAGAAAAGAATTTGTAAGAAGTTTTTTAATGGATTAGATAGTTTAGATAAATAATTAGGTTAAAAAACCTCACCCTACCTCCGGCTTCCCTCTCTTTAATAAGGAGAGGGATTGAGGGTGAGGTTCATCTTCCACTTTATTCCTATCTAATTAAACCAAAAAAAGATATATTGGAAATATTGTCTACTATCTTATTATTGAAATTTTTATGACTAATAGTTATATTCTTCTAGCTGGAGCAAGTAGCGGTGTTGGTAGAGAAATTGCCAACTGTCTAACTGCACAAAATTTGCAAGTTAAGGCGTTTTTTAGAACCGAAGAGAAGCGTCAAGAGTTAGAAGCAATGGGTGTCAAAGTATTTTTAGGAGATGCTTTAAGTATAGATGATGTAGAAAAAGCAATGGGAGAAGAACCCATCGATACAGTTATTAGTACTATTGGTGGAGTACCAAAAGACAGTGAAAGGGCTGATTATTTAGGTAACAAAAATCTCATTGATGCCGCAGTTAAAGCTGGTGTAAAAAAGTTTATTTTAGTTTCTTCTATAGGTAGTGGAAATAGTGCAAATGCCATACCTCCCCAAGCTTTAGAAACCCTCAAACCTGTTTTAATAGAAAAAGAAAAAGCCGAAAAACACTTAATAGCAAGCGGATTAACTTATACAGTAATTCGTCCGGGTGGATTAAAATCCGAACCTGCTACAGGAAACGGAATATTAACCGAAGATCCAAAAATTGCTGGTACAATTCATCGTGCAGATGTAGCGCAATTAGTTTGTAAAAGTTTGAATTCCGAAAAAACTAACAACAAAGTTCTTTCCGCAATCGACGAAAATATGATTTACGGACAACCAGAATTTGAAAAATTAGATTGGTAATTGGTAAGTGGTAACTAGTTACTGGTTACTGCTCACTGCTCACTGATAACTGTTCGCTGATTCCAGTTACTTTACTTCATGCCAGAATCGATTTTATTGCCCTCTTCCTGGTTTACAATCAGCAAAACCCAATGCTTCTGTATCGAGAAAACTAGCGATCGCCATTTCAATCACCGCTTCGACTGGATACTCAATTTCGGTAGCACGAGCAATTAAAGCTTCTCGAATTCGCTTGGGTAAAACCTCTAAGATGGCTTCGGCATCATCAGGAGAAAGTTGCTCTTGAAGTTTAGCTTGCATAGATTCACCTTTCGGGTGGTATTAGGACGTTGTAAGGAGGTTCGGTTGCTCTGAGAATAATAGCTTCTAACTCCAATAGTAGCGTAGGGTTTTCCCAGTAATAAATTGCCTGCGTCGCAATACGAATATCTTCATCGCGATATTTGTCAAGCCATGCCCATAAAAAAGCTTTGTGTCCGCTACTAAAGCGACTCCGCAGGTTCTTTGTTTTACCGATATAAAGCAAACCATCACTTTTATGTCTGATTGCATAAATACCAGGACGAGCAGGAATACTAGCAAATTCGCGGCTCAAAGGCTGGCATTGCTCGAAGGGAGTAAAAGCAATCGCATCTAAGATTCTCCGAGCTTGGATTTGCAATTCAGAATCGTTTGTCGGCATGAGAAGTAAGAAAAAGCTGATTGCACAGAAATCATACTCTCACAAATATCCTCATAGCGTAACTGAAGCAGTATAATTCCTAACTCCCATTTATCAATCTAAAATCTAAAATCATATAACTCATAACTGAAAATTCTCAATCTAAAATCCAAAATCTAAAATCCAAAATTGTTTAACCCATTTACTAATCTTTCAATTCCTTCTTTTGCGGTTTCTTTTTG
>JBARZF010000565.1:0-11155 GCA_049649675.1 Rivularia sp. (in: cyanobacteria)
CCCGCTTCTAAGGTTACGAGTTGAAGTTTGACCAATTCTTTTTCCGGATTACCTAAAACTAGTAATACTTTCCCCGTTTCCAAACCATCGCCATTTTTTACTTTAATGTCGAGGATTTTGGCGTTCATTGGAGCAGTAACGATATTATTTTGTAACTGTTCGGTAACAGCATTACGTTGGACTTTTAAGCGCTGGAGTTCAGTTTTTTCGTTCTTGAGCATAGAAATTGCTTCCCGCAGTTCCGAACGTGCGCTGAGGAGTTTTTCTTGTTCTGGGGTTGCACGCTTTTGTTCGAGTTGCAATCGCTTTAATGCACCAGTTTCACTTTTGATTGCTAAAATTGCCTCCTGCAATTCTGACTGCGTTGCAAGTAGATTCTGACGTTGTTCCTCCCCTTCACGCCCTTGTTCTATTTGTTTTCCCTGTAATTCAAGTATTTGATTTCTAACCTCCAATTCGCTATCTTTCAAACCAGACTCAGCAGTACGAACTGCTTCTTGTTGGGCTTGTAGTTCATCTCCGGCTATAAAACCCTTGGATGCAAGCAATTGTTGATTTTTAAGTTTATTTTGTTCCCCAATCAAACGTTTCTTGGCTTCTACAACTTTTTCTTGGGTTCTTTTCAAGCTTAACTGCTGTTTCTGATTCTCGATTTGCTGCCGTTTTTGAAATCTTTCTAATTGTTGAAAAGATGTGCCGATTTTTTGCTGAATTTCCCCAACTTTTTCCCGATCGCGTGCTATTTTCAGTTGTTGATTTTCTATATCAATTTTTTTGATGGGCTGACGTAACTCTTGTTCGGCGTTTGCTAATTTATCTCGCGCTTCCACCACCTTAAGAACGAGTTCGTGCTGCAGGCTAATTGTTTACTTTTAATCTGTAAGTCTTGATCTGCAAGATTTTTCTGCCCCTCATTGTTACGTAAAATTATTAATTTATCCCCAGAACGAACGCGATCGCCAATTTTCACTAATACTCGTTCTACTACCACACTCGTGGGGGATTTAATTTCTTGCTGTTCTCCCAATTCGAGGGTTCCACCCTCACTAACGGTAACTTCCACATCTCCCTGCTCGACGGGAACTACGGGTAAAGCCACTACGCTACTAGATTGATTTTGGTTGCTTAGAAAAAACAACCATCCACCAGCACCGATTACAGTCAGGATTGGCGAGCAGATTAACCATTTTATCCCGATTTTGAACCTTTTTTTTCCCTCAACTGACTGCTGCATAGTCAAGATAGTAAGGATAAGTAAGTATAAAAATTTTAACTTAAATCGCGTCCCTGCCCCATGCAACTACCGCGCTGGGGATGTAAGCGAGCCAAAAATGAAACGTCCTTAAAATGCTTTTTACCACAGGTAAAAGAGTTTTGAGGATAGTTGAGTTTTTGGCACAATCGTTATGTTTTTGGCGTATCTTGAGATTTTATATATTCTTTCACTATCTCTAGCGGCGCTCCACCTGATGAAATAACACAGTAAGCATCTGTCCAAAAACTAGGGTCTTCTTTTTTCCAATAGTATTGTTTTAGATACTCCTCAAATTCTTTTCTAACAATTCGACTGGAAGCAGATTTGAGGGAACCAATTAGCTGCGAAATATTGTTGTCTGGGTGTGCATCAACTAATAAATGTACATGGTTTTCTTCACCATTAAATTCCAGTAATTCACATTTTCTTTTATCGCAAACACGACTAAACACTTCTTTCAATTTAGTTAGGATTGCTTGGTTGATAACGTTTTTACGATACTTAGTGACGAAAATTATGTGAAACTGAATCCGAAAAACAGCGTGAGCGCCTTTTCTTAATTGGGTTTTCATGTTGACAACTGAAATGTTTTAGTGCAATGCTATTGTAAGTCCAAAACTGAAAAGGGGGTGATTACTGATGGCGTTACGGAGAGCAACTTTCAAACTATATCCGACTAAGAATGTGAATGCGATTTTGCATTATCATAGGAATTTGCACAAAGACCTCTATAATGCCGCAGTATCTAATAGAATTACTTCTTACCAAAAGTTTGGTCGATCTGTTTCTTACTTTGATCAACAGAATTGCTTGCCCGATTTCAAAAATACTTGGACTGAATATAAAAAGATAAATTCCCAGGCGTTGCAAGCAACCTTAAAGCGTGTTGACTTTGCTTTTCAAAGGTTTTTCAAAGGACTCGCAAAATACCCTAAATTCAAATCAATTAGGCATTATTCGGGCTGGACTTATTCATCAAAAACTGGTTGGAAAGTACACAGTACTGGAGACAATGGCTATTTACAGTTAGCAAAAATAGGTCAAATCCAGATGCGTGGGAAAGCTAGACTTTGGGGACATCCTAAGTCTTTAGATATCGTTTACCGTAATGGCGAATGGTATGCTTCTATCGTATTAGAAATTGATGATGATTTGCTTCTTAAGAGTCGTAAAACTGGTAGTGGAATTATTGCAATTGATTTAGGTTGCAATGATGCTATTGCTTGGACTAATGGAGAGGAAGATGGGTTAGTGGCAGCACCTCGGTTTTTCCGAAAAGCTGAACAGAAAATTAAACAATTAAGCAAGTCTAAACGGCGTAAGCGTTCACCGAATTTCAAGAAAAAAGTAACAGCTTCTTACGAACTTGGGCGGGACGGAAACCGACACCGCCCAGTTCGCGCTTCTAGACGGTGGAAAACAGCACAAAAGCAAGTTAGCAAGTTAAATAGAAAAGTTGCTAATAATCGTCAAAACTGGGTACACCACGAAACTACACGGATAATCAGCAGTAATAGCACGGTAGTTACGGAACAGCTAGAAGTCAAAAAAATGAGTGCCAAAGCTAAAAAAGGAAAACGTAACAAACAAAAATCTGGACTAAATAAGTCGATCCTTGATGTAGGAATGGGAATGATTAGAAATTCCCTAAAAGCCAAATTAGATGATGTCGGTGGCGCGTTTGTGGAAGTTCCTACTCGCAAGGTAAAACCTTCACAAACTTGCCCGAAATGTGGTCATCAAGAGAAGAAAAGACTTGCCGAACGCCAGCATATTTGTAACGACTGTGGATATACTCAGCAACGTGATATTGCATCCGCAGAAGTTATGCTTCTTTGGTACTCAAAAAATCTACAGGGGTTAGGAACTAACCTCTTAGACGTAGATGAAATAAGCTCTACTTCACGTACTCGTAAAACTGCGGGAAGCATGAAGCAACTAGGTCGTGCGAAACGTCAAAAATCTCAACTTACTGATGGGGATGTAGAAACCCCATCTTCAACGAAGTAAGATGGGGTAGTTCATCTCATCCTAACACTTAACTGTTAACTATCACCCCGAATGCGGTTCCCCAAATAAAACCATCGAACAATTATTAATAGATGAAAGCAATTTATTAGTCACGTCGCTAACTGCTAATCCTCCTGCTGTACGACGGTGAACTGAGCGCAATATTACCATGTCGTAAGAATTGGATTCTTTGATAATTACTTTAGCTACGTCATCATGACGAATGGTTCTTATTACTACTTCTTTACGAGATTTGCTTTGGCTTAAATATGATGAAAGTTCTGATTCAAATAATGCAATTTCTTTGTCAGAAGTTTTGCGCGGACGGACGTGCAATAATGTTACGGATGCTTGGTTGGTATCGGCGAAAAGTTGTGCAAATTGGATTGCACGTAATATTTGAGGTGTAATATTTCTCACGGGAACGAGAATACTGTGTATATTTATTGGTTCGTCTAGCAAGCGCATCACGGCTACCGGACAATGTGCAGCCCAAAAAACATTATCAATAATATTACCCAACAAACGCGCTTGTAAGCCGCTATTTGGACTCCACCCCATGACAATTAAATCGGCATTTTGTTCTCTAGCAGCGCGACTAATTCCACGAGCCACATCATCATCAATACGAATTACTGGCTTAGCTTGGGCTTGGAATTCTTGGCTAATTTTTAAAGCTTGCTGTAATAATTTCTTACTTCTTTTTATCGAAACCTTCAATCGTGGTTCATCCATATGAACGTGTGCTTTCGGAATCGATAAAGGCACCACTATCCCTTTTTCATGATGAGCTAATAATGCTCCCATTTCAATTAAATATCTTTCGGTATGAGGATTATAAACAGGTACTACTACCTTAAAAAGACTATTGTAAACGAAATTGTCAGTATCTAAATTAAATTCTACATCTTCTGTTTCTACTTCTTGCTTTTGAGAATTTTGTTCTAAACTTGCTTTAGGTACTGTTAATTTACTTCCAAATTTTGCAGTTAATATTGGTCCTAAGATAGCCGTAACTAACATCAAAACAATTACTGTATTAAATACGGCATCTGTAATTATTCCAGCATCTTTACCGACTAATGCAGCAGCTAAAGTTGCAGCGACTTGAGGTAATGATAAAGACCACATTGTTAAAGCTTCATTCCAGTTGTAGCCATAAAGTATTTTTGCTACAAGTGCAGCAAGAAACTTACTAAGAATTAAGGCTCCAACAATTGCTATTGTTAAAGGTAGTTGGGTAGTGAGACTGGAAACAAAGCCTGAAAAATCGATCAGCAACCCCATACCCACGAAGAAAAAAGGAATAAATAAGGTACTTCCAACGAATTCAACTTTTTCTTCTACTGGGGAATGTCCGACTACATCATTTACCGCTAAACCTGCTAAGAATGCTCCGACGATTTTATCTACATTAATAATCTCCGCTCCTACAGAAGCTAAAAACACAGCTAATAAAACGAACAAAAATTGATTGCTTTGTTCGTCTCCAGTGCGACGAAAATATTCTTTACCAGCCCAATCAAAACCGAATAAAACTATTGCTGAGTAAATTGCTAAAGTTGTTAATTGGATAGTTAAACTAACAGCAGAAAATTCTCCATCACTAATTGAAACACAAATCGCTAACACCAACAATGCAGCGATATCGGTAAAAATTGTTGCCCCGATAGTTACGGTAACGGCTTGATTGCTGGTAACTCCCAAACGGGTAACGATAGGAAAACCTAAGAGAGTATGAGAAGCGAGAAGAGAACCAATTAAAATTGAAGCATTCCAACCAAAACCGAAAAACCTTCCCACCAGCGCACCAAAAATCATGGGAACTAAAAAAGTTGCAATTCCAAACCCCAAAGAACGATCTTTATTTTTACGAAAGTCTTCTAAATCTATTTCCAAACCAGCAACGAACATCAGATAAATTTTACCAATGTCTGATAGCAACTTCATGGTTTCGGTTTCTGCATTTAAGATACCTAAACCGTCGGAGCCTAAAACTACTCCTGCTGCTAATAATCCAACTAATCCCGGAAGTCGCAAACGTTCAAAAATTGGCGGTACGACCAGAATTACTAATAAAAGAATCGTAAAAGCAACTAAGGGACTTTTTGAAAGTTCTTGCAATATTTGTTGCATAAGAATATTTTGCTTAAAGGTAATGGGTAATTGAGGACAGTAATAACAGTTTCTATAAATAAAGAGTATTTTTTGTAGAGTATCCCGAATTCTTATACAACAATAAGTTTAACAATAATTTTTACAAAAAAAATTGCTATAAAAGATATTAAATCACTATCACAATGAACTGACAAATCTGGTTAAATTTGTACTTATTATACTGAATTATAAATTGGAAATAGAATATAAGCTCAGAAGAAACTAGAACTTTCGCAGTCATAAATTATCATTATGACCGAAACGTTAACCAAGTGTCTCCCGTAGATGCGAAGCGGCTTCTCGTAGAGTAAGAGACATAGTAAGCGGGAAGTAATGCCAATATCCTAGTATCCAATTACCAATTACCAATTACCAATTACCTATAAAAAAAGCCACCATTAATGGTGACTTGATTATTTGCAAAAAATTAAAAAAGTATTGAATCTTTAACTTATAGCATCTGCTTCTTCTACAGCATCTTTACCTGAATCACCAAAGGCAATCCGTAAGAAAGGCGGCGCTAAAAAGGTTGTCAAAATCACCATGATAATGATAGCTGCTTGCAAAGGCTTATCAAGTGCGCCGCTAGCTGCACCAATGCCTGCAAATACCAGTCCAACTTCACCCCGTGGAACCATTCCTACACCGATAGCGAAACGATTAATTCCGGGCTTGCCAAAGACTGCCCAACCTGTAATTACTTTACCGATAATCGCTACTACAATCAAAAAGACTGCTAGAACTAAACCTTGACGATTTTCGGGAACTACAGGATTAAGTACGCTTAAATCAACTCTGGCTCCCACGCTAACAAAGAAAATTGGCACCAAGATATCTGCAATGGGAATTATCTGCTCGTCTAATTCATTGCGCGTATCGGTTTCATCCAAAACTAAACCAGCAGCAAAAGCACCTAAAATTGCTTCTAAGTGAATTGCATTGGCAACGAAAGACATGAATAATGCAAAGATGAATGCCGGAATTACGATGTTTCCTCTAGTTTGAAAAAATTCGGCACTTAAATGAAAGGCTTTATTGAAGAATTTACCTAGTAAAATCGAACCGATTAGAAAAGCGCTGGCACTAATAATCAGATAAATTACATTGAAAATATCGACTTCGCCAGTTTTCGCCAAACTTGCTACTACCGCTAAAACGATAATACCCAAGACATCATCAATTACCGCCGCGCCAACAATTATTTGCCCTTCTGCCGATTTGAGATGTCCTAACTCCGATAACACTTTTGAGGTGATACCAATACTAGTTGCAGTTAAAGCCGCACCTGCGAAAACAGCCGGAATTGTAGGGACGTTAAACAAAAACATCAAACCCGCAGTACCAGCCACGAAGGGAGCAACTACTCCCACCACCGCAACAACAGCAGCTTGATAACCGACTTTTTGCAGTTCTCGTAAATCGGACTCCAAACCAATTTCAAACAGCAGAACAATTACACCCAATTCTGCCAAAATTGAAATTGCTTCGCTCTGACTTGCAAATATTGACGTTACTGCTTCCGGGCTAATATCATCAAAAAATTGTAAAACAGTCATTAGGAGCGAGTCGGAAGCAGTCGCACCGCTTTCGGGGAACACTAGAAGATTTAGAGCCGAAGCACCAACTATTACACCACCAACTAATTCACCCAAAACTGGGGGAAAGTCCAGCTTCCTGGACAACTCACCACCTAGTTTGCTCGCAAGATAAATTACAATTAAACTCAGTAATACCGCTGCAAGGACAAGGGGTGCTTCTTCAGCTTCGGTAGTTGCCAGCACGTAATTAACTGGTCGTAGCAGTTCAAGTGGATAATTCATTGAAGTATTAATTAATTCTCCGATAAAAAGGTTTGCTGTGCTTGGAGTGCAATCGCAATTCCGATATAGGTTCCTGTTAGCTATCGTAATACGATTTTAGATGCAGGGATTTTAAAAACGGATGTTTTTGTTTTGTTTTAGAATTTGGATTTTAACAACGGATGTTTTTGTTTTGTTTTAGAATTTGGATTAAATAGCACTACATTTGAGATAAAACGGACTTCGCTTCTTCCAAATCAGACACAGCGGAGCCGCAGTATACCACAAGGGGTTTAGTGCGGCTGGGAGGGTGAATTTAAAATTCAGTATTCACTGTCCTAACGCAGTTTCGTTGAATCCAGTAGTTGGATACTCCGAATCATTGCTGCGGCGATAGCTTACCAAGTTAAGTGCTTGTTTTAATGCTTCCTCACGTGAGTCAACTATGTGATTTGGAGGCAATATATTCAAGATTCCTAATTTTTGCAATCTCTGCTTAATCTTACCTGCTGCACCAACAATAAATACGTGACGACCGTTATCAATCGCGTCTTTGATCGCATTTTCTATCGCTAAAGAACTTGTTACGCCGATATGTGGAACTTCACTCAAGTCCAAAATCAATACGTCGTGGTCTTTCATCGCGGTTTGTTCGCGGGCGATCGCCTTAGCAACACCAAAGATCATCGGCCCTTCTAATTGGAACAGCAACACGCGATTGTTTGCTCTATCTAATAAATCTCTTTCTACATCATTTAAGATAATCGCATCATCGGCATCTGTGACTGTCTTCACATCTTCAGAACGAAGATTACTTAAACGTTCAATAGTCAAGATGTTAGCAACAAATACCCCAACACCAACCGCAACAATTAAGTCAACAAATACCGTCAGAATAATTACGCCGTACATAATCAAGGCAGCTTTGGGAGATACCTTGTGAGCGCGTTTTAGAAAACTCCAATCGATAATATCTATACCTACTTTCAGCGCAATACCTGCTAATACTGCTTTAGGAATTGGAGAAATTAAAGGTGCAGCCCATAAAACCACAACCATCAAAATCAAAGCACGACTCAAGCCAGAAACCGCAGTGCGAGCGCCTGCCTGAATGTTAACCACCGTTCCCATCGTCGCACCAGCACCAGCCAAACCGCCAAACAATCCAGAAACGATATTACCTATACCTTGACCGATTAATTCTTTATTTGAATCATGTTCGGTGCGAGTCAAACTGTCGGCAACTACTGATGTCAGCAAGGCATCAATACAACCCAACATACCTAGAACCAAAGCATCAATGAGCATGGCTCGGAATAGGGGCGCACTAAATACGGGCATTCTAAATGATGGTATACCTGCTTGAAATGCTCCAATTCTGTCAATACTTGCAACATTATTAAATAAGAATACCGAAATTAACGTTCCTATTATTAAAGCTGTCAACTGCGGGGGGACAATCTTATTTATCTTCTTAGGAGAAAATACCAGAATAAGGACTGTTAACAGTCCTAAAAAGGCTTCAATCGGTTGAATATTTGCGATTAAATTGGGGAAATTTTGTACTGCCCCAAGTACTCCACCTCCAGGACTTTGCTGTCCTAAAAACGGAGCGCTCTGGATAATAACCAGAATAATACCAATTCCCGACATGAAACCGGAAACCACGGTATAGGGCATTAAAGTAACGTATCTTCCCAACTTCAATGTACCAAGAATAATTTGAATTATCCCAGCCATTACTACTACCGTAAAAGCCAATGCTAATCCGGCTACTCTATCCCCGCCTTGTGACGCTATCATCTGAGCAATAACCGAAGTCATTACCACCGTCATCGGTCCCGTAGGTTCGGAAATTAATGTCGGAGTACCGCCGAATAATGCTGCAAAAAACCCCACTAATACAGCACCGTAAAGACCTGCCGCAGGACCAGCACCGGAAGCAACCCCGAAAGCTAAAGCCATCGGTAAAGCAATAATTGCCGCAGTTACACCACCGAAGATGTCACCACGCAGGTTTCTAAAATGGATTTGATTGGTTATTTGCACTTTTTAAATACCATCTTTTTAGTATCAATTGTTTATTTCTATCTTTTGGACTATTTACTTTTTACTGATTTAGACAATAATTTTCCCTACCTGCTCAAACATCAAAGCTTGGCAAGCTATAAAAAAAAGTATTATTGACAATTAGTTATTCAATTAGCAACAAAATTTCCAACGAAACCCCGTCAATTAGTAAACATCATCTTATATAATAAAAAATACTATCATAACGATGAATTTTTTACCTATTCATTTTGAGACCACAACATAATGCAGCAAATTATATTGCTAATAAGTCTAAGCCAATCATAGATTGTTATCTTTATGTTTTTTTTAATGATCAACATAGAGTAAGGTCTATGAAAGTATAATTTGCTATAACTCATGATACGACAAATGTGTAAAAAGTAAATAAGCTTAGCTTTAAGAAATTTAATAAATATTGAAGTTTTGACTTATCAAGTGTCAGCAATCGGCAAACAGTTAAGAGTTTTGAATGGTCTGCGAACAGTAAAAGTAGAAAGTAAAGATTTATTTCTTTGCCTTTTTCATCTTCTATAAAGCTGTTGCTGCAAGGTTTTACGCATGACATCAACAGGTACGGTTTCCTGTTGTAACCACATCCTTAAGGCTGCTGCACCTTGTTGAACTAACATTTCTAAACCGTCGATCGCAGTTTTATCGGCTTGTTGTGCGTATTGTAAAAATTTCGTTGGACTGGGAGTATAAATTAAATCGTAACAAATTACGTCTTTTGATAGATGCGTAAATAAACTTTTATCTAGGGGTGAATTTTCTATCTTAGGATACATCCCAATGGGGGTTGTGTTAATTAACAAGTTAGCTTCTTTAATTATTTCTGGTAGAGAGTCCCATTGATGAATGTGTAAGTTTACTTTTAATGGCGAATCTTGCCAACTATGTTTAAATTCTTGCAACTTCTGTAAATTGCGTCCCACCACATGAACGCGATCGCAACCCAATTGACTACAGCCAGCAACAACCGCTCTAGCAGCACCACCATTACCCAAAACCACCGCAGTCTTTTGACTCCAATTTTTCGATCGCGATCGCAATGGCGCAATGAACCCTTCAACATCAGTATTTGTCCCTATCCAAGAGTCATCTTGACGAAAAACTGTGTTAACTGCACCTACAGCTTGAGCGATAGGTTCAATTTTTGAAAGCAAAGGAATTATTGCTTGTTTGTGGGGAATAGTAGCGTTGAATCCCACAACACCAATGGCTGCAAATCCATCGAGGGCTTTTGCTAAATTTTGCGGTTGAATGGGAAAAGGAAGATAAATATAATCCAATCCCAATTTCGCTAAAGCTGCATTATGCATTAACGGCGATAGGGAATGTTCTACCGGATGTCCGATTACTCCAAGTAGTTTTGTGGTACCTGTAATCATGGGGAAGGTGGTTAGTTATTAGTTCTTATTAACTCATAAAAGGTACGTATTATAAACTTTATCCTATCGGTATATATAAATAGATGTAGGCGCAAAAGCTATTGTTACCCCACAACACACCAACAGTAGAGTTTTTTTGGCATCTGCTGTTTTAAGATTGGTGACACGATTTGCCTTTATTAGCAATTAATAGCAAGATTTTGGCTGTTCTCTTTTTCTATATTTCTCAAGATAACCCAGCATTATTTATTATGACAACGCAAAATACGTTATTCGATAAAGTATTCCGCGATAGCGATGGCAATATTGTTATTGCTCAACCACCAAACCCACCGCTGATTGTTTGGGGTGTAGCTAGTTTAGTGCAACTCTTTACTAAAGGTGATGTCAATACTGGTTTAGAAGTATTGGCTTTCGGCTGTATATTTACTTGGGGTTGGCAGGAGTTATTTTCGGGAGTTAATTATTTTCGT
>JBARZF010000566.1:0-3548 GCA_049649675.1 Rivularia sp. (in: cyanobacteria)
ATTAAACGATTTAGTTCACTCTTATTTTTCTTGAGATGAATTATGGTAAACAGTACATTTTTGCAATTACCCAAAATTAAGCCTCGAAAGACTTTGATACTCGGCGTTAGCGCCAGTATCCTAGCAGGTGGAGTACTATTATCTCAACTTATCAACAACCATGTATTACAGACCAAGCAGGCAGAAAAAGAGCAGCAGGTAGTTATTCCCCAAATCAAGACTGTGACAGCATTAGGTAGACTTCAACCGCAAGGGGAAGTTATCAAAATTGCTGCATCTTCATCAGGGCAAGGTGGGCAAGGGAATAAAATAGATCGGCTTTTGGCTAAGGAAGGGGAAGAGGTAAAAGCAAGACAGGTAATTGCAGTTTTGGATAACAGCGATAAATTAAAAGCAGCTTACGAAAAAGCCTCCGAAACTGTTGCGATCGCACAAGCTAATTTAGCGAAAGTTCAAGCTGGTGCGAAAACTGGAGAAATTGAAGCACAAAAAGCTGAAATTGGCAGAATCAAAGCGCAGTCTTTAGGAGAGGAAAGAGCGCAACGAGAAACCGTATCAAGATTAGAAGCGCAATATGAAGGAGATAAAGCGACACAAAGAGCGACTATAAGAAGATTGGAAGCTGAGTTGAATAATGCTCGTTCGGAATTTCGTCGTTACGAGAGGTTATATCAAAATGGTGCAATTTCGCAGTCGGATTTTGATAGCAGACGTTTGAAGGTAGATACTGTTTTACAGCAATTGAATGAAGCGACAGCGACTTTAACAAGAACAGAAAGTACTGGAAGCAGGCAAATTAAAGAAGCTAGAGAGGTATTAAATAGAATTGTGAATGCTAGTAGCGAGCAAATAAGTTCTGCTGAAGGAACTTTAAGTAAAATTACTGAAGTTCGTCCGGTGGATGTAACGGCAGCGAAAGCAGAATTGAGACAAGCTGTAGCAGCGGAAAAAGAAGCGAAAGCTGATTTTGAGAAATCTTTCATTAAAGCACCCACAGATGGTGTGATTTTGAAAATCAATAGTAGAAGTGGGGAAACTGCTTCTAATGATGGAATTGTTGAGCTAGGGCAAGTACAGCAGATGATGGTTGTGGCTGAAGTTTATCAAGCTCATATTGGCAAGATAAAAGAAAACCAAAATGTGCGAGTTACTAGTAATTCTCTGGGTGTTGATTTAAAGGGTAAAGTTGATTCTATCGGTTGGCAAATACAGCGTCAAAATGTGATTAATGCTGATCCAAGCGAGAATATTGACGCGAGGGTTGTTGAAGTTAAGGTGCGTTTGGATGAAGAATCTAGTCAAAAGGCTAAGAAATTTACTAATTTGCAGGTTAAGGCAATTTTTGAGTTGTGAGGTTTGGTAACTTATTTTTTATTTGTATTTTTAAACGCAAAGTTACGCAAAGGTAAACGCAGAGTAACGCAGAGAGAGGATTAATGAAGCACTCTCGAATCCAAAATCCAAAATCTAAAATCCAAAATGGTTATGCTGGGATTTATTCAACAACTTCAACGTCGCACTCCTTTAGGGTGGTTGCAACTTTCGCGTCATAAGGGACGGTTTATTGTTGCGCTTTCGGGAATTGCTTTTGCTGATATTCTGATGTTTATGCAGCTTGGTTTTCAAAGTTCTCTGTTTGAAAGTAATACAAAGCTGAATCGTGCCATACTTGCGGATATTGTTTTAATTAGTTCTCAAGCTAAAAGTACGCAAAATTTATCTACATTTCCTCGGAATAGATTATTTGAAGCATCCGACGTGCCCGGTGTTAAAGCAGCAGAGCCGATGTATGTGGGAATGGTGTCTTGGAGAAATCCCCAAACAAGAAAAAAAGTTCAGGTACAAGCAATTGGATTTAATCCGGAAATACCTGCTTTAAAAATACCCGAAGCGAACGCGCAGCTTGATAAAATTCAGTTACCGGATAGATTTTTATTTGATAAAGCAGCTAGGGGAGAATACGACGAAGTTTATGCCAAAGTTGAAGCGGGGGAAGAAGTTTCGACGGAAGTAGGTAGAAGAACAATTACTGTCAATGGGCTGTTTGAATTTGGTGCTTCTTTTGCTGCGGATGGGATGTTGCTTTCGAGCGATAATAATTATTTACGTTTGTTTCCCAATCAAAAAGCAAGCAGTGTAAATATTGGTTTAGTTTACCTTGAACCTGGATATGATGCAGATGAAGTTGTAGAAAGAATTAAAGAATATTTACCCAAAGACGTAAAAGTTCTAACACAAGAAGGATTTTTACAATTTGAATTAGATGTACTCAATAAAGAAAGTCCGATTGCTTTTGTTTTCACTTTTGGTGTTGCAATGGGCTTTTTCATTGGCGTAATTATTGTTTATCAAATCCTTTCTACAGATGTAAATTCCCATTTGAAGGAATATGCAACTTTCAAAGCAATGGGTTATGGAAATAATTATTTATTAGGTGTGATTTTTGAGGAAGCAGTTATTATTGCTACGGTTGGTTTTCTTCCCGGTTTCTTTATTCCATTAGGTTTATATAGTTTAGCCGCAGCAGCAACAAATTTACCTATCTACATGACAGTTTCGCGAGCAATTACTGTTTTTATTTTAACTCTAATTGTATGTGCTATTTCGGGAGGAATCGCGACTCAAAAGCTACAGTCAGCGGATCCTGCGGATATGTTTTAACAGTGAACAGTTATCAGTTATCAGTTATCAAATAACTATTAGCACTGTAGGGTGTGTTATGGCTTCAGCCGTGAGCGCACCGAAGCCTTAAAAAATAAATATCAATTATTTAATTAATACACAAATGGAAGATAAATTTAATCAACAACCAGCTATTTCTATCCATAATCTCAACCATTATTTTGGTAAAGGGCAACTCCGAAAACAGGCTTTATTTGATATTAGTTTGGAAATACAGGCAGGTGAAATTATTATTATGACTGGCCCATCTGGTTCTGGGAAAACAACGCTTTTAACAATTTGTGGTGGTTTGCGTTCTGCTCAAGAAGGTAGCGTCAATGTGTTAGGAAAAGAATTATCTGGTGCTTCTGCAAAAAAATTAACAATCGCCAGACGCAATAATGGTTATATTTTCCAAGCACATAATTTACATGGTAGTTTAACCGCACTTCAAAACGTAAGAATGGGTTTAGAAGTTCATCCACAATTTTCTACTCAAGAAATGCACCAAAAGTCAATAGAAATGTTAGAAATAGTTGGATTGGGAAACCGAGTTGATTATTATCCCGATGATTTATCAGGTGGACAAAAACAAAGAGTAGCAATAGCACGCGCACTTGTTAATCAACCAAAGATTGTTTTAGCAGATGAACCGACTGCTGCACTTGATAAAAAGACTGGTCGCGATGTGGTTAATATTATGCAGAAACTAGCGAAAGAACAAGGTTGTACGATTCTGATGGTAACTCACGATAACCGCATTTTAGATATTGCCGATCGCATTGTTTATATGGAAGATGGAAAGTTAGCTCCTCTACCAGCATCAATGGAAGTTTCTCATTAAATCTATTTGTTATGAGGATAAAAAAATTATGCGATCTTATACC
>JBARZF010000567.1:0-3236 GCA_049649675.1 Rivularia sp. (in: cyanobacteria)
ATAGCGAGCAAGATGCTCGCACTACTTAAAATTTCACGAATAATTTAGTAAAATTTATTATTTAGACATTAACAAATATTTTAACTGGTTTGGGAACGAACATAAACAATTATTTTTTGGCAAACAACAATTATACTTGTGAATATTATTGAATGCGGAGTTTATTATGTCTATCAGCGAATTATTTAATATTGCAAATCTTTTTGTTTTACCTTTTTGGGCATTGATGATTTTTCTGCCAAAGTGGAAAGTTACACAAAGAGTAATGGAATCATATATCCCATTTATTCCTTTAGCTGGACTATATTTATATTTATTTATTAGCAGCGTTACACCTGAGAATGCAGAAGCTTTATCAAATCCTCAATTAGCAGATATTGCTCGATTTTTTGGTGATGAAACTGCTGCTGCAACTGGATGGATTCATTTCTTGGTGATGGATTTATTTGTAGGACGTTACATTTATTTAGCTGGTGTTAAAACAGGTGTTTGGACTTTTCATTCCCTGGCACTTTGCTTATTTGCAGGTCCTTTAGGTTTACTTTCTCACATTTTCACCTACTGGATTTCTCAAAGATTTTTCTCTAAAGAATTAATCCAAAATCCAGCAGATACAACAACATCACCTACTAGTACTTAATTTCTCTTCCCACTGTTTCCCGTTCCCCCCAACCCCCCAACCCTTTCTTTTAATTCCGCCACAATGCGATACCACCTAATAACCCAAAAACATTAGGAATAACTTTCACATTCGCTGATAAATTGAGATTGATTTTTTCTGCTTCACCTCCACCAATATATAGATAATCATAATTAAACAAATGTTGTAAAGAATCTATAGCTTTCCCCAAACGTTTATTCCATTTTTCATCGCCAATTTTTTCCAAAGCAGCACGCCCTAATTGTTCTTCGTAAGTTTCACCTTTACGAAAACGGTGATGTCCCATTTCCAGATTCGGAACCAGTTTACCATTTACAAATAAAGCGGAACCAAATCCGGTTCCTAAAGTAATTACCAGTTCCACACCTTGCCCATAAATTGCTGCTAAACCCTGCATATCTGCATCATTAACTACTTTTACAGGCTTTTTGAGCAATAAAGATAAAGCTGTTGCTAAATCAAAATCTATCCAGTCAGGATGTAAATTAACCGCAGTATTGGTGATTCCATTTCGTACCACACCGGGAAATCCAACCGAAACCCGTTCAAATTCACCTGCCATTCCAGCTAACTCTAAAATCGCTTCAAGCACTAATTTTTTAGAAGCAGGTTGGGGTGTTTCTACCCGCAATCTATCAGTTAAAGGATTACCCTTAATATCCAAAACCATTACCTTTACGCCACTACCACCAATATCAACCGATAATGTACGGATATTTTGATTAGATTCCATTAACATTTCTCCCCTATTGTAAAAAGCAATCTCCAATTTTTATTTTCTTGTTTTTAGGTAAAGGATTGGTTAAGAGAGGGGCAGAGGGGGAGATGGGGAGATGGGGGGATGGGGAGACAAGGTGACAAGGGGACAATTAAATATTCTTAACTCTTGACTCCTAACTCTTAACTGCGAATTCCTGACTCTAACTTTCAATCCAAAATCCAAAATCTAAAATCCAAAATTCAACTGATTGATTTGTTACTCTAGAGTAATGGCAGTAATCTGTGCTTGAAAAATAAATTCTCTATTAAAAGTAATAGAAGAGATTAGAAGTATGACGAATTCGGGAGATAAAATTAGTCGTTGTTATAGCCAAGAAGACGTACAGCAGATTTTGCAGTTAGCGATAGCACGTCAAGTCGATGATGATAAGGAGTTTTCTCACGAGGTGCTTCTGGAAATAGCTGCGGAGTTGGATATCTCCCTGGAAACTCTAAATTTAGCAGAAGCAGATTGGGCAACGAAACAAGGCGAAATTCAGCACAGACAAGCATTTAACATCCATCGTAAAAGAAGATTCAAAAAGCGTGCTGGTAATTACGCTATTGTTAATACTTTTTTAGTCTCATTGGATTTGCTTACGGGTGGAGGTATTAACTGGGCACTTTATATTGTACTATTTTGGGGGCTGTTTTTAGGCTTGGATGGTTGGAATACTTTTCAAATGAAAGGTGAAGAATATGAAGCAGCTTTTCAAAGATGGTATCGCAAGAATCAATTAAAGCGTTCTGTCGATAATATTGTGAGTAAGTTTATAAACTTTACTTCTAGATAAAATTTTTTTCAAATTACTAGTTGCTAAGTTGTTACGCATTTAATTTGTATAAGATTAGCGAGCAAGATGCTCGCACTACAGTATTTCCAAATTTTTGCATTATACAATTTAGCTGCACATCAGCTTAATTGATAGTGCTGGTAAATTTATGTCGATCGCTGCTCAATATTTGATTTATTTTAAATAAATTTTTATTAATTAAAAAAGTTTAAACTTATAAAAACTCAGAAACTAGATATATTTAACAATACCGGGTTTCTGAGTTTTACATTCGCTATTAATTAAAGTTTGCTATGAGAACCATCACAATAAGGTGGATTACTAGTATGCTTACAGTTACATACTGCTACAGGTTTTTTCTCAGTTACTTCAAAAGCAACTGGTGTAAATTCACTACCTTTATGAGAACCATCGCAAAAAGATTGGTTTTTAGACTTACCGCAGCTACACCAGTAATAAGTGCCGGATTCTAATTCCATTACGGCAGGTTTTTTATCGGCAATTACAGGTTTATTCATCGTGTTCTCCTCAAAAAATGAAATGAAATTTCTACAACTTTAAGAAACTTCTGATTCGTACCAATTATTTATTAACTTGATACTCGTTCAACTTTAAACGAAGTGACGGTATGATGAAAAGTACGCACTTAAAAGTCGGGTACTTACCAAAAAGTAACTATAAAAATGAAAGCGGAAAACTCTAAAAAGATGGTTAGCTGTGAAGTTGAAACCACGCTTCAAATCATAGGAGGACGTTGGAAGGTATTGATTATCAGAGAATTACTATTAGGTATAAGACGCTTTGGAGAATTACAGCGTGCTTTACCTGGAGTCACCCAAAAAATGCTAACCCAGCAATTGAGGGAAATGGAACAAGATGGAATTGTACATCGCAAAGTTTATGCTGAAATTCCCCCAAAAGTAGAATATTCGCTGACATCTTTAGGAGAAAGTTTGCAACCAATTCTCAAGGCAATGCATGAATGGGGAGCGAAGCAGTTAACAGTGAGCAGTGAGCAGTGA
>JBARZF010000568.1:0-12896 GCA_049649675.1 Rivularia sp. (in: cyanobacteria)
ACAACGTAATAGTATTGGGCATGGGGCATTGGGAATAGAGTTAGGAGTTAGGAGTTAGGAGTTAGGAGTTAGTAATTAAGAGTTAGAAGCTTTTATTTCTTCCCCATCTCTCCATCCCCCTATCTCCCAATCCCGCCCAATTGCGAACTATTATCGTAATAATTAGGTCTGATTAAATCTCTACTTGTAACTAGGATGGCAGCGCGATCGCAAAATTTGACAAACAATTGGGCAAATACACGACTGAATAAATCATAATTAAGTAGATTTACCATTCAATTCGCCTTATGAGAGAACTGGAGCGGTACTATAGAGTTTTGGAATTGGAGCCTGGTGCATCGCTTGAAGAAGTGAACGAGGCTTATAGGGATTTGGCTTTTATTTGGCACCCCGATCGGATTCCTCAAGAAAAACATCGGTTGCAGGAAAAGGCACGGAAAAAGCTACAGGAAATTAATGAAGCTCGGGATAAATTGCGCTCGATTAAGGCAAAGTATCAATCCAAGCCTGCTAACAATGCGTCTTATCAACCGAGAAAAACTGCTTCACCCAGCAGTGAATCTGATTCTAAATGGCCTTCTTCGCCTTATCCTTATCAACCGAAAAAAACTGCTGCACCTAGTGGTAGTAGTGGTAAATCTAATTCCTATGCGCCTTATCAACAGAAGTGGACTCCTAAGCCTTCCCCTACACCGAATAAAGCTTATCAACCCCCCCAGCAATCCGATTTGAGCGGAAAAGATTTTCGTCGCGCTAATCTTAAGGGAAGGGATTTATCGGGTAGAAATCTTAGCTACGCCAAATTAAACGGTGCCAACCTCAGCGATGCTTTCATGCACAAGATAATCCTCCGAGGTGCCGATTTATCCAATGCTAATTTATTTCGAGCTAATTTACTTTTAGCCGATATGAAAGAAGCTAATTTACAAGGTGCCGATTTAATTGGTGCTGACTTAAGCGGTGCCGATTTACGCGGGGCTGACTTGACAGGAGCAAGAATTCGTTCTGGCGATCGCCTACTTGTTAAACTCATCGGAACTAATTTATCTGGAGCAATTATGCCCGACGGTTCGATTCATGAATAATCTCAATGACAATCGAAGTACGATCAACCTCGGAACCAATTCCTCTACCTACTTGTTAAATAATTCCCTGCCTCAGTTTGACTGTACGTTTAATTGCTAATTTTTTTACTTATTTAATTAGTTGTCTGCGGAGACTTTTTATATACTGAAATTTATAATTTTTAACTCCTTATTAGCAATTTCATCCTGAGCTTGAATTGAGAAGCTTTCCCAAAATGCAAAGAATACCGCTTCCGATCCTTTTGGCCTCAAAGATATCTCTGTATGCCTTAAAATTTATACCATATAGAGAGATTTTTTTGTGAAAAGATAAACACGGAAGCAACTGTTAGTCAACGACCCGAAACAATGTTACAGATGTTTTTTTTGTTATGAAGTGCCTGTAATATGAGAAACTTGGCAATAGTAGTTATTAAAGAAAAAGAAAAATGAATAACACAATATCTGACATTATAGTCAAAACTATGGATGGGAAAGATCGGAAAATAGGTGAGTATGCGAATCAAGTACTCCTAGTTGTTAACGTAGCTTCTCAGTGCGGTTATACTTCGCAATATGCAGGCTTAGAAAAGCTAAATCAAAATTACAAAGAAGCTGGCTTAAGGATTTTAGCATTTCCCTGCAACGACTTTGGAGGACAAGAACCCGGAAGCAATGATGAAATTATAGATTTCTGTACCAGCAATTACGGTACAACTTTTGAATTATTTGATAAACTCCATGCAAAAGGCGAAGAACAGCATCCGCTTTATGCTAGACTCACAACTGCAATTGAACCAAAAGGACCTATAGCTTGGAACTTTGAAAAGTTTTTAGTTAACAAGCAAGGTGAAGTAGTAGCTCGATTTAAAAGCAGCGTAAAACCAAATTCCCCCGAATTGATTGCTGCTATAGAAAGAGAAATAGCACAATAATTGGTAATTGGTAATTGATAACTGATAACTGATAACTGATAACTGATAACTGACAATTAAGGGGTTTATGAATATTGCAATTATTGGTTGTGGATATGTAGGTTATGCAGTTGCGAAATACTGGAAGCAAGATAGCGATTTAGTCATAACTGCTACTACTACAACTCCAGCTAAAATAACAACATTACAAGAAGTCGCGAACAAAGTTGAAATTGTCAAAAGTTCGGATGTGGAAGCTTTAAAAGCTGTACTGCAAAATCAAGATGTTGTGCTTTTAAGTGTGGGACCAAAAAGTCGCGATGCTTATGAAGAGACTTATCTAAAAACTGCTGAAAATATTGTTTCGGTATTACGAGAAATTCCCACTGTAAAACAATTAATATATACGGCAAGTTATTCGGTTTACGGAGATAGAAATGGCTCCAAAGTTGATGAAGAAACACCAATCGCACCGAGTAATCCCAAGGGCGAAATTTTAGATAAAACCGAGCAAATTTTGCTTTCAGCTAGTAGCGATAAATTGCGGGTTTGTATCCTGCGATTGGCAGGGATTTACGGCGAAGGTAGAACCTTGCTTGAAATATTTAGTAGAGCTTTTGGTGAAACTCGCCCCGGTAGTGGTGAAGATACCACAAATTGGATTCATTTAGATGATATTGTCGGTGCAATTGAATTTGCACGTCAACAGCAGCTTAATGGTATTTATAATTTAGTTGATGATGCCCATCTTTCGAGTAAGCAACTAATAGAAAATATATGTCAAAAACACAATAAACCAAACGTTATATGGGATGCTTCTCAAACAAAAACCCGTTCAAATAATTCCAGGGTATCCAATGAGAAGATAAAAAAGGCAGGATACAAATTTATTCATCCACAGATGATTTTTTGATTAATAACTATGATTACTCAAGACAAAACAGCATCTTCTAGTAAATTTTATACTTGGAATGATTTTCGCTGTGCTTATGATGTTCTTAACCACGAAGATTCAACTCCCGAAGGAATTCCCCTATTATTAATTCATCCCATTGGTGTTGGTTTATCGCGGCACTTTTGGCAAAGATTTTGCGATGAATGGTATAAACAAGGTAATCGCAATGCAATTTACAATCCCGATTTATTAGGATGTGGTGAAAGCGATATGCCGCACGTAGCTTATCATCCTATTGATTGGGCAGCACAATTAGAATACTTTATTAAAACAGTAGTTAAAAAACCCGTTATTCTAGTAGTGCAGGGTGCCTTATTTCCCGTAGCTATAGAATTAGTCAAAAAGCAGCCAGATTTAATTGCTGCACTTATCTTATCAGGCCCACCCGCTTGGAGTGTCATAACTAAACCAGCAGCAGAATGGCAGCAGAAGCTATTATGGAATCTATTATTTGATTCACCATCAGGAAATCTTTTTTATCGCTACGCAAGACGTAAGAAATTTTTACAGGATTTTTCTATCAAGCAACTATTTGATTCAGAAAAAGACGTTGATGATGAATGGTTAGATACCTTGCAAGAAGGAGCGAAAAATCCGGCAACTCGCTATGCAGTTTTTTCGTTTTTAGCTGGATTTTGGCGAAAAGATTACCAAAAAGCCATAGAATCTATAGAGCAGCCAACATTAGCAGTTTTTGGCGAAACAGCATCAAGCATCAGCCAAACAGGTAAAAAAGATACCACCGAAAAACGTTTAGCCGACTATAGCTTGCATCTACCCCAAGGAAGCGCCATCAAAATTCCCGGAAGAAACGTCTTACCTTATGAATCAACAGCCGAATTCGTTAAAGCGATGGCACCTTTTGTGAACACAATTTCTGATAACTGATAACTGATAACTGATAATTGATAACTGATAACTGATAACTGATAACTGATAACTGATAACTGATAACTGATAACTGAATTTTGTGGTTAATTAAATTTTGGACAAATGTTTTAGCAGGATTTGCGGTAATAGCCACAACATTAAGTCTTGCTGGAAGAAAATGGTGGGTGTTTGCCTTAATGGAACATCCAAGAGTTCAGTATTCGCTGATTTTAGTTATTGCGCTGTTTGTCAGTTTATTTACTTTAAAAAAGCGAATTAATATCTGGACTATTTTATGTTCGATTGCTTTATCGAGCAATTTGATATTGATTTTCCCTTTATTTATTCCTCCGAATCTAACTTACACTCAGGCTTTAAATACTCCACCACAAACAATTCGGGTAATTCATGCAACGCTTGATAGTAAAAAAGACGATGTAACCGAAGCAATAAAATATTTAAATAAACAAGAAACAGATATCTTATTTTTATTAGAAGTTACTCCGCAATCATTAATACAGCTAAGAAAAGGATTAACGAATTACCGTTTAGTTGCAGCACAACCGAAATATACTAGTCATGGAATCGCATGGTTTGTACCTCAACAGCAAACAAAACCAATCGAGCTAAAAAGATTTAGGTTTATTAGTTTACCAAATGATAACGATCGCCCTTTATTAAAAGCTGGAATTTCCTACAGCGGGAGAGAAATAATTTTACTTTGCTTCCACGTAATTAGTCCGCGTAATGCTAAAACAGTAGCATATCAAGAAATAGAATTTGATGCTCTTGCAAGTTGGAGTCAAAAAACTTTACAAAATGGCAAGCAAGATTTAATTGTAATCGGTGATTTTAATAGTACACCTTGGTATGGGCTATTTCGCAAATTAGTAAATCAAAGTGGTTTGATAAACTCTCAACGCGGCTTCGGTATACAAACCACCTGGCATTCCCTTTTACCGCCAGCATTAAGAATTCCCATAGATAATTGTTTGCATAGTAAATCCGTAACCACAATCAAACGTTTTATAGGCAACGATATTGGTTCAGATCATTTACCTTTATTTGTAGAATTGAAATTGAATTAAGGTAATTGATAACTGCTAACTGCTAACTGTTAACTGCTAACTGCTCACTGTTAACTGTTAACTGTTAACTGTTAACTGCTAACTGGTAACTGCTATACTCCCTATTCCTTACTCCTTTTAATTCTTCTGTATAACAGATGCTATTAATCTATGGAAAGAAGTCATAAAGCTTTTAAGACGTTCCCAAAACATAATTTTCTCTGTACTCTTCTGAGCAAATGCCGATAGTTGAGCAAACAAGTTTGTCAAAAGTTGGGATTTTTCGGAAACATTCTGAGCAATTTGATGTGCTGATACGATGCTTTTCTCTACTTCTAACGAAGTTTTTGTCTGATTATTAGCAGTTTGAATTATGTTACCTACTAATCTACCTAATTGTATATTTGCGGTGACAATATGGTCGAGTTTTTGTTTATTGGTTTGTAACGATTCTGCCCAAGTTGATATTTGTTGATTTCTAGCTTGCATTATTTCAACTATTTGATAAATTTTTGCAACTTCACCTGAATTGCTTATTTCCTGGGTTATCAGATTAGAAACATTTTGACAATACTCATCAAGCTGCTTGACTATCATTCCATCATTTGTAACAGCTTCGGAGAGAACGGAAATACTTTCTAAAGTTGATTTTATATAAACTCGTTCTTCTTCTAACAAATTATAGTTTCGCTGTACTTGTTTTTCTACTTCTTCGCCAGTCGCTTTTATGACTTTAGCAGTATCCAAAATTTCTTTAATTTGCTGACGACAAGCAGCAAGATAATTTAACAGGTTTAAAGTTTTATTCAAGAAGGCTTTAAAAATCATTTGACTATCGCGAGATAAGTCGATAATTACCTGTTTAAAATCTTCTTGTTGGGGAAGAAAAAGACTTTTATTTAATTCCTTCGCTTTTTGGTTAGCTGCTTTTAGTTTGGCATTCTCTAAGGCAAAACCTACCTGCATGGCTATCTGCGAAAACCACCTGATTTCATAAGATTGCCAATCACGGAATTGAGAACATTGATTAGCAACTAACAAACCCAGCAGTTTTCCTTCGTTAATAATTGGTGCAACTAAGTTGGCTTTGATTTCAAGTCTTTCAAGTTGCTTTAGGTGACATGGGGTTAAATTTACTTCGTAGATATTATTAATAGCTCTAACTCTACCATTTTGATACTTTTCTAGATATTTAGCCTCAAAACAAGGATCTTCCAATACCATTCCCAAACCTTTTGTGAAGCGAGGAGCTACTGATTCGGCAATTATCACCCCATAATTTACCTGATTGAGTCCATAGACTACTACCCGTGAGCAATCTAATATTCGCCGGATTTCTTCAGTTGCAGTTTTGAGAATATCTTCTCGATTCAGAGATTGACGAATCAGTTTAACGATGTCGGTAAAGTATTGCGTCCATTCTGCTTCGGTATCTGCTAGCTCTTTAAAATTATTAGCTTCTGCACAAAGGTTGGCATTATCGAGAGCAAAGCCTACCTGCATGGCTATTTGTGAGAAATACTTGATTTCATAGGAATGCCAATCACGGAATTGAGAACATTGATTAGCAACTAACAAACCCAGCAGTTTACCTTCGTTGATAATTGGTGCAACTAAATTCGCTTTGATTTCGAGTTTTTCAAGTTGCTTAATATGGCAAGGATCGAGATTTGCTTCATAAATATTGGGAATTACCTTAACCCTGCCATTTTGGTACTTTTCGATGTACTTAGCTTCAAAACAAGGATCTATTATAGTAACGCCCAAAATTTTTGAGAAACGAGGAGCAACCGATTCGGCTGTTACCACTCCCTGCTCTTCTTGATTCAAACTATAAACAACTACGCGATCGCAATTTAATACTCGACGAACTTCTTCAGTTGTTATTTTGAGAATATCTTCTTTATTTAGAGATTGCCTAATCAGTTTAACAGTATCGTTAAAGTACTGCGTCCATTGAGCTTCGATATCTGCTTGCTTTCTCAGATTGGCAACTTCTGCTAAAACATTGGCATTATCGATAGCAAAACCTACCTGCATGGCAATCTGCGAAAAGTACCTAATTTCATGCTCTTGCCAATAACGCGGTTGGGAACATTGATTGGCAACGAACAAACCCAACAGCTTACCTTCGTTGATAATTGGTGCAACTAAATTCGCTTTAATTTCAAGTCTTTCAAGTTGCTTAATATGGCAAGGATCGAGATTTTCTTCATAAATATTGGGAATTACTTTAACTCGGCCATTTTGATACTTTTCGATGTACTTCGCTTCAAAACAAGGATCTATTATGGTAACGCCCAAAATTTTTGTGAAACGAGGAGAAACCGATTCAGCTGTTACTACTCCCTGCTCTTCTTGATTCAAACTATATACAACTACTCTGTCACAATTAATTACTCTACGTACTTCTTCAGTTGCAGTTTTGAGAATATCTTCTTTTATAAGAGATTGACGAATGTATCTTACAGTTTCGGTAAAATAATGCGCCCATTCCATATCAAGACTTGCTTGTTGAGATTCTTCAACAGAGCTTCTTAGAACATCTGTAGATTCATACTCAGAATTTTGCTCTGAGGAAGAAAGCCGTCGATCATTTTGGGGCGTATTAAGGAAATTATCCGTCATTTTTTAATATATAAATATAAAAAAGCTGAAAGGATATTATAGACTATTACTTGATATAATTTATAACACCCTATTACTGAGTTAGGCCCATATCAATAGTTATATTTATCGTTAATAAATAGTTAAGTTAAATTATTTAAATTTATTTTTATGTATTTGTATTTTAGATAACAATAAATATATAAATAGTCTTAAATTTATAGTTTGGCAGGTATAATTACAACAAGTATTCGGCTTAATATAAACAATATATCAAATAATATGTCAATAAAATAAAAAGAATATGCAATTATTACTCTAATAAATAAAAAATGATTAAACTTGTCAACTGTATTGTGATGACTATCTAATCATTGTTTAATATATCGTCAGAGTAAAACTGTTACATCTCTGGATAAAAAATTGTCATTTGAGCAAATCAAAAAACTCTTGATGAAGCCTTTTCGGTACCAAAAAAATCATCTTCGGACGATAAGCTTTAGGATACTCAGTAATTTGGATAAACTCCGGTTTCAAATGGATTTTTGATTTATCTTTCAGTTTGATGAATGCAAAAATTAGATAATCAAGTTCTTTTGCAAACCTCAACACGCGACTATCGGGAAAAGCTTCAGATAAAATTAAAGGCTGTTCCTTTTCAATTAAATTCTTTCCACCCAACAAAACTTCAGTATCCGCACCTTCTACATCTGTTTTGATTGCGGTAACTTTTAAATTAGGATGTTTGTGAGCAAAATTATCTAAAGTATCAACTTTCACGTTAATACAGTCTGTAGAATCCGATTTTGTATTCAATCCGCTTAATTCCGGTAGCTTTGTAGTATCAAACTGCATTTCACCGGCTTCTGAATAAACAGCTTCTTGGATAACAGTAATATTTTCAACTTTTTCGGCATTTTGTTGCAAAGCTGGAATACTCCTTAAATCTGGTTCAAAAGCATAAACCTTCCGACAATAAGGAGAAACAAGTAATGAATAATAACCAATATTTGCGCCGACATCTAAAAAGCTTTTATGTTTATCCAGGTATTTAATTAAATATTCTTCACTTCCCCAATCAACAGAGCCATTTTTTAAAAATAATTCAGTTCCAAATTTACTGTTTCTAGGCAGATTGATTGAAATTCCCTTCAGCAACTTGATACTATTATCTTTTTTAAGAATACGTTTATAAAATTGTCTGATGAAATATCTATAAAAAAACTTAGAATAACCAACTTCACGGACAAGATTCCAATTTAACATAGTAGAAAATAGGGAATAGGGATTGAGCATTGAGCATGGAGTTAACCTTTAACCTATTTAACCGCCACACCTTTATACATATAGCCCATAAATTTAGGCGTTTTATCGGCATAAAATTCTTCTAAATCTACCCGACTAAATTGTTGTTCTACAAGAGAGCGAATATTACGGTTGAGATGACAACCATCTGCAATTACATTCTGTATCGGATTTAATCGATTTTGCCAAGTTTGAATTGATGGTTCATTACTTAAACCATGCTCGATAAAAAAGAACTTTCCACCAGGTTTTAATACTCGATGGATTTCTTTTATGGCTTGTTCAACTTTCTCAATACTGCATAAAGTCCAAGTACTGACAACGCTGTCAAAGGTATTATCTGCCATTGGGAGATTTTCGCCGCTTAAAATTCGATTATCTACAGTTATAGTAGATTTTTCAATTCGCTTTTGAGCTAGTTTATGAACTCCCGGATTATTATCAACGGTGATTAATTTCTGAATTTCATCTGGATAAAAAGAAAGATTTAAACCAGTACCAAAACCAATTTCTAAAACTTCTCCTTCAACTTCTGCTAAAACTTCTTGACGATATTTACTAAAAGTAGAATCAGATAGCGACCAATCAAGAAGATAAGGAAAAATTTTCTGTGAATAGAATCCCATAGTTTCTCCTAAAAGACTTTAATTATTTTAACAACTAAAAAATAAAAGTTCGGATTTCTTGACAAAATTAACATAGGACTATGCTTTTATTAGTGTATTATTATCTACATTAATTCTGAACTCTCAAGGCAAAATTACATAATTTGTAAAGGTTCTTCAGAGCAGATTTGTGAGGAGTAACAAGTGATACAGAATATTTTTAAACTATGGTTAGGTAGTCCTGCTTTATTAGCTACTACTTTAATAATGACGGCTGCGAGTGCAAATTTAATGCCAGAATTAGCAACAGCAGCGCAGCCCGATTCTCAAACGTCTTTTGAATTAAGTGAAATTCCTCAAAACTCAGAAAATAAACTAGATTTCAAACAAAATTTTGCTCAAACAGATAAAAAACAAATAATATCTCAAGTCACATCCGTTTCCCAACTATCCGATGTTCAACCCACAGACTGGGCATTTGCAGCTTTACAATCCTTAGTTGAACGTTATGGCTGTATAGCAGGTTATCCGAATGGAACTTATCGCGGTAATCGGGCTTTAACTCGTTACGAATTCGCGGCTGGTTTAAACGCTTGCCTGGATAGAGTGAATGAATTGATTGCTACTTCCACTGCCGATATAGTATCCAGAGAAGATTTAGATACTTTACAGCGCTTGCAGCAAGAATTTTCCGCCGAGCTTGCAACTTTACGCGGTAGAGTTGATGCTTTAGAAGCTCGTACAGCCGAAATCGAAGCAAATCAATTTTCTGCTACTACAAAACTAGTAGGTGAAGCAGCTTTTACTCTTGCAGGTGCAGACGGAGATGATGTAGATACCGAATTAGTCTTTAACGATAAAATTCGTCTTCAGTTAGTAACTAGTTTCACGGGTAAAGATAAGCTGTTTACTCGTTTGACTGCGGGAAATATTGGCAACACATTTGCAACTCAAATTGGTACTAATGAAGGTCGTTTTGCTCATGATGGTGCCAATAATAACGATGTTGTTCTGGATAGATTGCACTATGTCTTCCCAGTTGGTGACAAGCTCAAAGTAACTACAATGGCAAGTTTGGGAGCGCACCACTTCTACGCAGATGTATTGAACCCCGGTTTAAATAGTGGCGGTGGTGCAACTGGTGCGCTATCTAGATTCGCCGAACGAAATCCTATATATCGCTTGGGAATTGCTCGCTCTTCAACAGGTGCGGGTTTTAGCTACAAGTTAGCCGATGCGATTAAAGTTGAAGGTGGTTATCTTGCCAAACAAGGTGCCGATCCTTCTGAGAAAAGAGGCTTATTTAACGGAAACTATTCCGCTATGGGACAAATTGTCTTTCAACCAGCCAAACGTTTTAAACTTGGTTTGACTTATGTAAACGGTTACGATCCAGGTGAGGCAACCTTTGCATTCGGTGGCACCGGAACCAATTTCGCTAATGGTTTGCTTCCCAATACAGAAGAAAGACGAATTAACAGTAACTCCTACGGGGTACAGGCTCAACTCGATCTTAGTTCCAAGTTTAGTATCCGGGGTTGGGGAAGCTATACAGATGTCGATTTTAACAACGGAGGAGATGCCGAAATCTGGAATTACGCACTGGCTTTAGTATTTCCCGACTTCGGTAAAAAAGGTGGTTTGGCTGCAATCATTGCAGGTGCGGAACCCTATGCTGGAAAAATTTCACCAACACCAGCTAACTTTGAAAATGATACACCATTGCATCTCGAAGCTTTTTATCGATATCCGTTAAACGACAATATTTCAATCACTCCCGGAGTCATTTGGTTAAAGTCTCCCAATCAAAACGAAGATAATGATGATGTCTTTATTGGTGCGTTGAGAACTACTTTTACTTTTTAAATTGGGAATTGGGCATGGGGCATAGGGCATGGGTTTCATTCCAACCTACACCCTACGTTTACTTTTTAGGTTGGGAATTGGGCATAGTTAATAAAACAATCATTTGATATATGCTCATAAAACCTACAGCAAGTCATAATTGATAATTGTTGATTGATAATTGATAATTCTCATGGAATACCTGCACACAATGGTTCGCGTCAGCGACTTAGACAAATCGCTAGATTTCTACTGCAATAAGCTCGGATTAGTCGAACTTAGTAGAAAAGACAGCGAAAAAGGACGTTTTACCTTAGTCTTTCTCGCCGCACCTCAAGACGTAGACAAAGTAAAAGAATCAACATCTCCCCTAGTGGAACTTACTTACAATTGGGACCCCGAAGACTACGACGGCGGACGCAACTTCGGACACCTCGCTTATAGAGTTGACGACATCTACGAAACCTGCGATCGCCTAAAATCTGGCGGTGTTACCATCAACCGTCCCCCACGCGACGGACACATGGCATTCGTGCGATCGCCAGACAACATCTCCATCGAACTCCTGCAAAAAGGAGACTCACTACCACCGAAAGAACCTTGGGCTTCTATGGAAAATACTGGAAAGTGGTAATCAGTTAACAGTTAACAGTTAACAGTTAACAGTTACCAGTTACCAGCAAACAGCTATAAATTAGGAATGTAGTGGGAGCGTCTCGCTCCCTTCCCTCATCACCACATCACACCCTCTCCCCATCACCCCATCACACCCTCTCCCCATCACCCCATCACCCCCTCTCCCCATCTCCCATCTCCCCCTCTCCCCCTCTCTTGACCTAAATCCTTCCATCCTGTAAAATAAAATCGACCAATCGGTCTTAAACGAAAAGATGTCCAAAGGTGAAGAAACCAAAGAAAGAATATTGCATCAAGCTGCCGCACTGTTTAATACTCAGGGCTATGCTGGCGCGTCTATTTCGGACATCATGCGGGTGACGGGATTAAAAAAAGGGGGAATTTACAACCATTTTCAAAGTAAAGATGATTTAGCATTACAAGCATTTGATTATGCGGTTGGGCTGATTAAGCAGCGTTATCGAGGAGCTTTGAAAAATAAACGTCATGCAGTTGAGCGCTTGCAAGGAATTATTAGTGTATTTGAAGCTAATATTGACAATCCAGTAGTTGAGGGAGGATGCCCCTTGATGAATACTGCGGTTGAAAGCGATGATGCTCATCCAATGTTACGACAACGCGCTCAAACGGTAATGGATGATTGGCGAGATATGGTTTGCAAAATTATCCAAAAAGGAATTGCGAGGGGTGAAATTCGTCCCGATGTAAACCCCGATGAAGTTGCAACCGTGATGATTACTTTACTCGAAGGTGCCGTAATGATGAGCAAACTGTATGATGATTCGATTCACCTTGAAAGAGCGATTAAGCATTTGAATAATTATATTAAGGTTGAATTGCAAGCTTAAATTTCAATCTGAAAAAATTATCCGCGAGAAAAGGCGTATATTTTTTTGATAATAAACAAACCGCTCGGTCTTATTTGTGTTTATTCCTAATCAAAATATAAAATCCAAAATGCTATTACCTCGTCCATTAGAAGTAGAAATTCCAATCAAAGTAAAAACATACGATATTGATTTTGCTGG
>JBARZF010000569.1:0-2653 GCA_049649675.1 Rivularia sp. (in: cyanobacteria)
AGGGAATACTTCATTCCCTCAGTTCCCATCGAAATACCATCGCTAATGGTAATTGTACCGAACATTTGCGGCATCGCTTCGGCATCGCGAACGCCTTTGTCAGCCCTTTCCGCTAAAGTATTGATGCCCATATTGCACGGTGTAATAGTACTAAAACTATTTGCAATCCCTACAATTGGCTTATTAAAATCCTTATCCTCAAAACCAACCGCTCGCAACATCGCTCGATTTGGCGATCGCTGCACCCCTTGCGTTACAACTCGGCTTCTAAAATTGTCTGACATTAAGTTCCCCTCTGCGCCGCTATCTATCATCAAGGCGCTTTCAGATTTTGTAGATTATCCCAAAATATCAAAAACTGCTAACTCCGAATAGGTATGTTGTAGAAACTTATTAGTTTGGGCAAAACTTAGTTTTTTTTTTTACAAAAAATTCTTTTTTTAACGCAGAGGAGCGCTGAGGTTTACGCAGAGGCACACAGAGCTAGAACTATCTACTTAAATTTGATTTTTTCAATTAACTACGGAATAATACGTATCATAAATTTTACAATTATATTTTGATGGCAATACATGGATCGGATTTAATTACTTTTGAAGGTGTAATTGGTAATTGGTAATTGATAACTGCTCACTGTTAACTGATTTCCCACGCTGCTTGAAAAAAGTCTAATTCGCACGACATTGCATATTTATAAGCAGAAGCGACTGCTACGGTATTGCTTCCATGAGTATCGAGGAGATTTGCCAATTGTTCCGCTAAAGGTTGAAAATCCGAACTGCTGTAAGTACGAATCCAGTCAGCATACTGATGATTTGGAATACCGTTTTTTGCTAATTCCGTTCCCAAAAAAGCATATAAACTCATACAGGGAGACATAGCAGCAGCAATTAAACCGATATCACCACCCCAAGCAGTTGCTAATAAAAAGTCCGTGTAGCGACGAGTTGCATTACCCGGTTGCTGTATTTGTAAATCCACATCCCACTCGCGAGCATAACCTTGGTGAAGCTGTAATTCTTCCAATACACCACCAGCTAAATTATGAAATGTGGTAAATACAGAAAAATCTGGAGATTTAGCAGCAGCAATACTGTAAGCACGAGCAAAAGATTCCAAGAAAAAAGCATCTTGTCCCACATAATAAGCGAATTTTTCCCGCTCTAAGCTACCATCCGCAATTCCACATACAAAAGGATGCTCTAAACAACATGAAGCCAAATCGCGATTCTCTTTCCACAATTCGTAAGAAATCATAAATCAGTGAGCAGTGAGCAGTGAGCAGTGAGCAGTGAGCAGTTATCAGTGAGCAGTTATCAGTTATCAGTTAAGAGTTTTGGCATAGAAATTATCCTACCTTATCCCCTTGTCTCCCCATCTCCCCATCTCCCCATCTCCCCCCTCTCATTCTCCCATTCCCGAATTAAAACGGTAAAAACTGAAGCAACACGGAACTAAGACTTCCAACAAAGTCCATTAAAGTTGGTTTGGCTGCACGTACTTTTCCTTCTTGGGGTGTTTTCACTTCTAAAATAAATACTTGTGCTGTTTGTATTCCTGTAATGTCTTTTTGTGATTTAAACAGTTTCTCGGCAAATTGAGCATCTTCAACAGCACCTTTGCTATCTAACATATGATAGCGAGCGATACCGCGAGCTAAGTAAGCTCCCGCATAATCGGGTTTAGCATCAATAGCTTGATTAAAATATTGTGTTGCTTGCTGTAAATTACCTTTTTCTGCGGAAGCTATACCCCAAGCATAAAATTGCTCTGGCTTGGCAACTTGAGATGATATACCAGTAGCTCCTTGTAAATTCGTGTTATTTACGTCGATATCTGTTAACTGTGCATTTACAAGATAAGTATTTCTTAAATCGGCACCCAATAAATTTACACGGTTGAGTTTCGCACCGTTCAAATTAGCGCCGAATAATCCAGCACCGCTTAAATTAGCATCGCGCAAATCGGCACCATTCAAATTTGCACGGCTGAGATTTGCACCGCTTAAATTAGCACCGCGTAAATCCGCTCCAGATAAATCGGACATTACCAAGCCCGCACCACTCAAATCGCAGTTTGGGCATTGTTTGGTTGCTAGTAATTGTCTAACGTGTTCGGAATTTGCTGCTTGGGCTGTGGTTGCGAAACTATAACTTGAAAGAAATACGATTGTAGCTATAGCGAATTGATTTTTCATCTCTGAGTCAATAGATAGCAGTATGTTTTCCTGACTACCCAGCTTAACCTATAAAAATTAATACTATCCGCTATTTTGTCTGCGTAAAAACTCTTAATTAATAGAGTAAACTCAAACCTCAAATATTTTCGTTATCAACCAATCGCACCAAGCCTATATTCAATTTTTATGCTTCTGCGCCACAAACAAAAAAGTTTCGTTTTGTATACCTTCTTGGCTAGTTTGATTAAGAGAAAATAAACCTGTTAGCGTGCATAAATGGAGAGCTAACGTTAAACCGATCGCCAGTAAAAACTTCTCACACATAGTAATTCCCCTGAGCAAACTATAAACGTATCCATATTTTTGCTTCAGTTATAACTCATCTTTTTCATAATCTAAGTGAAAACCCAAACACCGCGAAGTGATTTCAGTCTCGAAACAAAGTGACGTTTATCACGATGGGGGGAGATGGGG
>JBARZF010000570.1:0-6876 GCA_049649675.1 Rivularia sp. (in: cyanobacteria)
CTGCATTTCGGTAAAATAGCTTTAAGCTAAACACCACCTCATCTAATGCAGCAAAATACTAAACCTTCCCAATTATCTTTCAAAAAATTGCTTGACAATGAAACGTTTGCAGCCTGGTTTTTCCTAACTCCCGCACTTATACTACTAGGAGTTTTTGTAATTGATCCTATCGGTTATTTGTTCTACGATGCTTCACGAATGGTAGTTTTACTAAGGATGGTAAAACTTGGGTAGGATTAAAAAATTATCTACGTTTAATACTTAATCTGGATTTTTCACCAGTGATGTGGAATACCCTTTGTTTGACTGTGGCTACGGTTATACTTGGTATCGTGATTCCTTTGTTATTAGCAGTATTATTAAACCAAAATATAATTTTGCGGGGATTTTTACCAAGAAGCTTTCGGTCAATTTGAGTTTGGTTACCCAGCTGTTGCAACCGTATTATTAGCAATAACAATGGTGTTGGTTTACTTCCAATTACGGACTTGTCATCAAGATAGTTAGTTGGTTAGGCTTAGTAAAAACTTTGCAAATTATATTCGCAAGTTATCTTTTACACTTTGTTTAATACAAGATTAAATTTTGATTATCCTAACAGATAATTTTTGATTGTTTTGTTTAGACTTCAAATCTAGAGGATAATCTGTTATTAAACAACTTATAATATGAACCTCTAAAAGTCACACTTCCGTGACTTGATATATTTTTATGTGTTTTTTATATCAGGTTTTGATGATTTTATCAGGATGTATTGACAATTGAATTTCCTGCAAACTAGCTGTTTTCTAGTATTCATGGTTGCTTCAATCGATTTTGGGCAAAAATTTAAATTTGATTAATAGAATCATTTGCTTTTAGGGTGTAACCTCGAAATACAGTAATTGTCAGGATGGCGACTTTAAAAATTTTACACAAAAGAGGAAGATATGATGATTAATCGTGCTGACAAACAGGAATTTGTATTAAGTCAAATTACCGATCGTTTTGGGCAAAGAGACTTTAGCGGATACGTTTTAAGTGGAATCGATTTAAGAGAACTCGATCTAAGTGGAGTCAATTTTACTGGAGCAGATTTACGTAATGCTAACTTTACCGGAGCGATTCTTACTAATGCAAAATTAGATGGGGCAAATTTAACTCAAGCTAATTTGCGAAAAGTACATATGCATGAAGTATCTTTGAACGAAGCTAATTTAAGCGATGCCGATTTAACAAGGGCTTCTTTATGTGGCGCAATTCTTTCCAATGCAAATCTGTATGGTAGCAATTTGCAGGAAGCTTCATTGTGCGATACGAATTTGCGGAAAGCTAATTTAAGAAAAGCCCATTTGATAGAAGCATCTTTGATAGAAGCAAATTTATTTCAAGCGAATCTTCAACAAGCAAGATTATGTGGTGCGAATTTATTAGAAGCGAATTTGAATCAAGCAGATTTAACTAATGCCGATTTAGGCTGGGCAAATTTAACGCAAGCAAATTTAAAAGAAGCTAATTTACAGGGAACAAACTTTCAAAATACTAATCTAGATCGAGCTATTATGCCTGATGGTAAAATTAAACAGGTTCAAATCTTTTGTTTTAGTTGATATTTCAGAATTAATAGTAACACAAACGATTAGATAACTCCTTTTCCCTCTTTAAGGCATTGAAGAGGGTTTGGGTTCCCGCAGTGTTTCCGTATAACAAGCATTAATTACAACTGAACGAAATTAATCCAAGCTTTTTCCCGAATGCATTTAAGCCTGCGTGTATCTATGCTCATCAAATTCAATCAAATGTGTGAGTCTAGAAAATGTTAAACCTTAAAAAGTCTATTTTTAGCTTTATTTTATTACCAGTTGCTAGTATCGCAACTTTTTCAATTTCAGTTAATGCAGAAACTTTAAAAACCAAAAATTTTAATGTTGAAATTACCAGAAACTGCCCGGAAGGATATGTAACTTGCAATGATGTTACATATTTTGGCAAACATTTAAGAACTGGCAACTCGATTAGTTTAACTGGTAAAACAATTCATAGCAGAGGTGCTGATGGTGTTACACCAGGTCGCTTTCTTGGCTATGAATTTCGTAATTCCAACTATCGTTATGTAGTAACACAAGACAATCATTTACTTGTTTTTGAAGGTAGAAAACTCATTCTTAACGAGAAAGGGACTATAAGTTATAGATAATGCCCTGTCTGTTACCGTTTATTATATTTTTCAATAGTTAAAATAAACTTAGCATCAAAGTAATTTAGCAATATTGAAACCCGACTTTTTTTATTCGGGTTTCCTAATTCCTAACTCTCAACTATTAACTTTAATTAAAATTCTTTTTGCGAAAAAATCAAAGCAGCTATAGCTAAAAGCATCGCACTGTAAATTAAACTGTAGCCAGCGTTTATAAATAATGTTGTAGAGTCGGGTAATGCTGCTAAACCATAAACAGCTTCGTTTTTTAAATCCAACCGAGATAAATCTGGTAAAAGTAAATATAAACCTTGAGTTATTCTTTCCAAACCCGGATTTTCGCTTATACGGGCAAGTTTGAGTAAATCTTGGGTTATATTTCCCATTAAATAGACTGCGAATGTTAAAGCTGTTGCTAATATAGAACCTGTGAATAGACCAAAAGTAATCGCTATCGCGCTGATTAATGACAACTGCAAAATTAAAAATATTGCATTAATTACAATACTTATAGCGGAATAATCAATATTATTTACTTGTAAAAATATCAGATAAATAGCACTCATCGCCAGGACAAGTAAAGCTAAAACAGTAGATAAGCCTAAATATTTACCGATAATAAACTCCGAACGACTTATAGGTTTAGCAATTAACATCAAAATGGTGCGTTTCTCTATTTCTTTGCTAACTAATCCCGTACCTACAAATACTGCGATAATTAGACTTAGGGTACTCATCACCGCTAAACCCACGTCTAAAAACATTTTATCTTCGGTAGCTGCTGCTAACTGTGGTAGCAATATTACAGCAACAGCTAATATAACTGCGTAAAAACCGATAATGTACAAAATGCGATCGCGTACTACTTCCCGAAAGGAATTATTCGCGATCGCGATTACTCTATTGACATTCATATTGATTTAAAAGTTGGTCAAGATCACTTCTCAGTTATGATTTATCAATTATTAATTGTCAATTTTTGAGTTTAATTTCGGGGAGGTTGCCCTGCAATATAGGAAATTTTTGGCAAACACTCTAATTCTGCAACAGTTATTAGTTCGCCTTTAGAGCCAATTGATTCATCACGCTCTGCAATGGGTTCAATTTGACACGATCTTTTAAGATAATATCCGTTTTTTGTAGCACTTGGACCTTGCCAAACACTATATAAATTTAGTCTGTATCCGGAATTAATATCTTTTGGATCGATATTCTCTACATTAGCTTGCATTTTCCAAAAATCTTTTTCGTCAAACTTTGCCAAATTAATATTTATAATTCTTCTACCAAGCTGACTAACTCTTCGATTGGCATTTTTTAACCATAATTCAACTTCAGACCAAGATTTTCCATCTAATGCTGTTTCTACGCCTGACTGAAGCTTGTTAAGAATTAACACCCCGTTTTGAGGAGTTTTCTCTAATGGTTCTATTACCGTCAACAAGTCGTTGCGTTGAACAACTTCATCTCTATAAACTGGATATTTTGCGCTGGGATATTCGTTTAACCATGAATCTGTAACTCCGTAAAGATTCAACCAGCAACTTAATAACATACAGCAACCAATTAAAATTATCACACTTTCGCGGTCTTCTAATTTTGGTAACTGCGTTTTTACATCTGTACCGCTTCCTTCAAAGAACTCGGGAACAGCAGTAATTAAAGCCGATATTGTTGGCCAAAAAATAATTGTTCTAGTTATAAGTTCCTCATCTTGCTGAAAAGCAAAAATGCTGACTATACCTCCGGTTATTACTGCTCCAACAGGCATAACTGTACCGGGAATATATAAAGGTTTATCGGTGGTATACCAAGAAGTTCCAGCGATTAAAAATACCCAGCCGAAAAATGCAATAATATCTTGGATTGGGCCATTATTGGCTAAAGATGACATCAACCAAGAAAATAAACTAAGGTAAATTAATGTCTGCCAACCAAAAGCTTTATCCGGTACAAAAAAATCTCTAGCTCTTTTTAAAATGTCTGTGAAAAAATCTAATATACTCGCGAAGCCAATTAAGCCTAGAGCGTCATCGATTAAGCTCATTTTTCCCTCCTATTAATTACTGTTACTTAATAGCTAAATACAATAGCTGGCGGACGAATATTACGATTAAACACTGTTCGTTCTGGCAAATAAGCGAAATAGTACAACTAAAGTGATTGCACTATAGCTGAGTGAGTTAGCAATCAATGTAGTAGTAAACAAACTTGTACTTTGAAATCCTTTTCTATTTCGCCGACGACTTTTTCGCTGCAATAAAGTAGTATCTTCTGGTTGTGGTTCTGCCTTTTTTTCTCCAGGGTTGCTTAAGGATAAAATAAATAGCCTTAACAATCCAAACTTGATCATCAAAGTTCCAAAGAAAGTGGTAAATCCTGCCATGACAATACCACCATAAACTCGATCGTTTAGGCGATTGTATAGCAAAAAATTAATCAGTTGCGATTTGTAACTATTAAAGAAATTAGTTGGCTCCAAAATAAAGAAGATTACCCAACCGATAACGTTAGAAAAAATATTTATGGAAATAGCGTAAAAAGTGGAAGTTTTTTTATCAAACTTCAATCTTTTATTCAGAATAAATGCCTCTACCGGAATTGCTACTAACAAAAATAGAAAGTCAAATAGGATTACACCAAAAGGAAAAACTCGGAAAGGCGCGGAAAACTCGAAGCCATCTAACATCGGATTATTACCCCACTCAATGTATTTGTACGCACTACTTCTGTAATGTAAACTCTTTAGTAGTAAATAATATTAAACGGAATTTATGTCTTTTACCATTTTTTATACTGGAATCAGCATAAAGGTAAATAATTCTTAAACGCAAGTAGCTTATGGTGTTAGATCGCGATTGAGCTACTTGAAACCTTCCTTGTTCCCCGCAAACCGCATTCCCTTTTCTGATGGTACCTGGATTTGGGTAAGATAAAAGACTGCCACATGACAGGGTTTTTCCTCTCAAAAGATTAAGTTTCCAAACCACTGAGATTTTTTATGACAAGGAACGGCATCGGTATTCGCACGGCACAATTACGCCCCGTAAGGCTTAAAGGTCAAATTCACGTTTATGATGGCGCAGGTAAGGGTAAATCTCAAGCAGCTTTAGGAGTAGTTTTACGTTCAATTGGTTTAGGTATCAAGAACTCGAATAATTACAATCGCGTTTTACTGCTGCGGTTTCTTAAGGGGCCAGAAAGAGATTATGACGAAGATGGTGCGATCGCAGCTTTGCAAAGGGGTTTTCCTCATCTAATCGATCAGGTACGCACTGGCAGGGCAGAATTTTTTGACAAGAATGAAATTACTACTTTTGATAGACACGAAGCTATAAGAGGTTGGGATGTTGCCAAAGGTGCTATAGCTTCTGGGTTGTATTCAGTGGTTGTATTAGATGAAATTAACCCCGTATTAGACTTGGGTTTATTAGAGGTTGGTGAAGTAGTAAAAACTTTAAAATCCAAACCTCAAGATTTAGAAGTAATTGCAACCGGAAGAGGTACCCCACAGCAGCTATTAGATATAGCCGATTTGCATTCCGAAATGAAGCCCCAACACCATTCCAGTGCCGAAAGACATGGTTTATCAGGCATTGAAATATATACTGGTTCCGGTAAAGGAAAATCTACCAGCGCTTTAGGTAAAGCTTTAAAAGCCATAGGTAGAGGAATCAATCATCCCGGTTCGACTCGCGTATTAATCATGCAGTGGCTTAAAGGTGGTACTGGATATACCGAAGACGAAGCGATCGCCGCATTACAGCAATCTTATCCCGAAGTAGTTGACCATCAACGCTGCGGTGGAGATGCGATCGTGTGGCGAAACTCGCGGCAAGAATTGGACTATATAGAAGCCGAAAGAGGTTGGGAAATAGCGAAAACAGCCATAGCTTCGGGACTGTATAAAACAATTATTCTTGACGAACTTAATCCCACAGTAGATTTAGAATTACTTCCTGTAGAGCCAATAGTAGAAGCATTACTTCGCAAACCTCGGCATACAGAAGTAATTATCACCGGGCGCTGCCAAAATCAGCCAGAATACTTTGAACTAGCCAGCGTTCACTCGGAAGTCTACTGTCATAAACATTACGCCAATCACGGAGTAGAACCCAAACGGGGTGTTGATTTTTAGTTACAGGGAATAGGGAATGGGGAATGGGGAAATTTTGAAGGTTAGCAAAGGTTCGTAGTAGGTGCTGCCTTCGCTCGGATTTAGAACGGGCATTCCTTACTGCGAACCTATCAACAACAAATCATAACTTTGATAACAACCGGGTTTATTTAAGAGATTCCCAGGCATAAACTATTAACTAACAACCCAAAATAAAAACCACCAAAAACCCAATCATGGAAAATACTAATATTATCGACTTAGTTACAGCAGGAATCGCGTTATTAATCCTTATAGGTGGTTTCTTAATGATGTTCACCACACTCCTCACCACCAAAGGAAAATAAGAGTTAAGAGTTATAAATTATCCACCCCATCACCCCATCACCCCATCTCCCTCTCGCCCCATCTCCCCCTCTCCCCCCTCACAATTCCCCGTTCAACACCACCCACAAAGGTATATAATGTCGATTATTTAACCGGAATTTCAGCCACCAGAGAATAGATGGATAATTTGAAAAAAGGCAAACTTGCGGCAGTATTCAGGAATATTGGAATAATAATTCTGGTATTAGTTATAACT
>JBARZF010000571.1:0-4886 GCA_049649675.1 Rivularia sp. (in: cyanobacteria)
CTATTGCGTTAAATACTTTAATAAATCGATTGCCAAATTTGACTTTAAAAGAAGAATCAATTGAATGGGCTAATAATATAGTGTTTCACGGGCCAAAGCATTTACAAATTGGCTTTAGTTCGCCGAGGGATGCGAAAGGTTTGTGGGGACACGACCACGTTTGAAGAGGGGGAAGAGGGGGGAGAGGGGGGAGAGGGGGGAGATGGGGGGATGGGGAGACAAGGAGACAAGGGGAAATATTGGCTCTCTACTCTCTACTCATTACTCACTACCCATTACCAATTACCAATTCCCAATTACCCATTCCCCATTCCCAATTCCCAATTCCCAATTCGTATTGATTGCATAAATACAATTTTCTAGCCCCTATAGACTGATTAAGGATACAGCAACAAACGGTAGATGCTTTAAATTGGTGGTTTTGATTCGTTGATGAAGATTGCGATCGCAACAAGCCACTGTAATTAAAAAGGCTTAACTCAATAAACCTATAGCGGAACAGTAGTAAATCTAATATTCAAGAGTAAATAATTATGAATGTACAAGATAAAACTCAAGGTTGTCCTTTTCATAAAGAAAAAATTGGGGAGGAATATCAACCTTTTGTTAATCCTCAATTAGAAGATCCTTATTCATTTTATGATTTTGCGAGAAAGGAAGAACCAGTATTTTACAGTTCGGTTTTAAATGGGTATGTTGTGACTCGCTATAACGACATACTCAATATACTCAAAGATCCGGTAAAATACTCTTCCAAAGATAATTTACAGCCAATTGGGGAATACACAAAAGAAACAATTGATGTTTTACGTACAGGATTTCCCTTCGTTTCCGATTTAATTAATAGCGATGGATCTCGCCACAAATTTTTACGTGCGCCTTTACAAAAAGCATTTGCTTACTCGAAACTAAAATCAATGGAAAATTCTATTGCTGCAATAGCTAATAGATTAATTGATGGTTTTATTCACGATGGGCAAACTGACATCCTGGATAAGTTTGCTTATCCCCTACCTTTGGAAGTAATTTTCACTCTCTACGGAGTACCCTTAGAGATGATGTCAGATTTTAAGAATTGGGGTTATCAAACTACAAAATTATTTTCTTCTGCTTTAAGTCCACAAGAACAGTTAGAATGCGCTCGTAGCTTCGTATCGATTCAGCACGCTGTTGCAAATCTAATTGAGGAAAAACGTAAAGCACCTCAAGATGATTTAATTAGCACTATTATTGATTCGGAACTGACAACCAACGATATGATAATCGTTTTATACGGTTTGATAGTTGCCGGACATAAAACGACTTCTCATTTAATAGGAAATACATTAAAAGTCCTTTTGGAAAAACCCATTTACTGGAAAGCAATTAGCGAAAATCCATCAATTATTCCCGGTGTTTTGGAAGAATCCCTTAGATATGATGCTCCGATTCCAGGAATGATTCGGACTAATAACGAAGAAGTTGAAATAGCGGGAGTGACAATACCCGATGGGAGCAAATTATTTTTGATGTATGGTTCTGCTAATAGAGATGATTTGCACTATCAAGACGCTGAAAACTTTGATATAAAAAGGTTTCAAAATCAAACCTCCGACCATTTAGCATTTGGTCATGGAGTTCATCGCTGTATTGGTTCCGGTTTAGCTTTGATGGAAACAAGAATTGCTTTTGAACTGTTATCACAGAGAATTCCCAATCTAAAAATTCAGCCAAATCAAGAATTAAACTACATTCCCACCTTGATGACAAGAGGTTTTACTAGTTTGATTCTCGAATGGAATATTTCTTGATTTTGTTTTATCTATATCAATGCAAAATTCGTGACTCAAACTAAAATCCAAAATCTAAAATCTAAAATCCAAAATTAAAATGATTGAACAAAACAAGACAGAATCTACTGCTACCTGTCCATTTCATGCAGGACAAGAATATCAACCTTTCGTTGAACCACAACTTGAAAATCCGTACCCATTTTTTAAAGAAGCTCGAAAAGAAGAACCTGTATTTTATAGTTCGGTAGTGGATGCTTATGTAATTACACGGTACGAGGATGTTTTACATATTCTAAAAAATCCTACGGTATTCTCTTCGGCGAAAAGTCTGCAAACCTCTGGAGATATGACTCCGGAAGCTGGAAAAGTATTACAACAGGGTTTTCCGTTTGTATCTCTAATTAATAGTGATGGAGAGCAACACAGACGTTTGCGTTCCCCTTTCCTTAAAGTATTTGCACCAGATAATTTAGCAAAACAAGAAGATTCAATTTATGCGATCGCCAACAAATTAGTAGATAATTTTATCGATGATGGCAGAGTAGAAATTGTATCAAAATTCGGTCATCCATTACCCCTAGAAGTCATCTTAACTATGTATGGGGTGCCTTTAGAAAAGATGGAGCAGGTAAAAAAATCTGGTAGTGATATATCGCTTTTCTTCTCATCATCGTTAACACCGGAGCGTCAAATAGAATGCGCGAACAGTTATGTTTCCTTACAGCACTACATCGCAAGTCTAATCGAACAAAGACGTTTATCACCTAGCGACGATTTAATTAGTCAATTACTAACGGGGGAACTCACAACACCGGAAATCGTTTTACTTTTATGTGAAATGATTATAGCCGGACATAAAACCAGTGCAAATTTAATTAGTAAAGCTTTGAAATTACTCTTAGATACTCCAGGAGCATGGCAAAGTTTACACGAAAATCCATCATTGATTCCCCTAGCTGTCGAAGAAGTACTCAGATACGATACACCAGCCCAATCAATGATTCGAGTCACAACTCAAGAAGTCACCATCTCAGGAGTCACAATTCCTAAAGACAGTCGCTTACTCGTACTTTATGGTTCGGCTAACCGGGATTCCGAGAAATATGAAAATGGCGATAATTTCAATATCGAACGTTTTCAAAACAATCCCGTCGATCATTTAGCATTTAGTCATGGAACCCATCACTGTACTGGTTCCAACCTAGCTCGAAGAGAAGTACGAATTGCTCTGGAAGTACTATCTCAAAGATTGCCAAATTTACGAATTACTGCCAACCAAGAATTACATCATTTGCCCATATTGACCAATCGTGGTTATGCAAGTCTTAACTTAGAGTGGGGGTGAACAGTTAACAGTGAACAGTGAGCAGTGAACAGTGAACAGTGAGCAGTGAGCAGTGAGTAGTGAGCAGTCATTTGAACAATCATTAATCTTATTAGTGTCCGCGATGCTTGCTCTCTACTCGCGATTTCACCGATAATCTACCTGTATTCACCCCAGTTGGACAATTTGCTCTATCATGCCTTTGGATTATACGATATGCACGGAAATATCTGGGAATGGTGCCAAGATAGCTGGCATCATAACTATGAAGGAGCTCCTGCTGATGGTAAAGCATGGATTGATGACAAAGGTTTTTGATTCATGTACTACGTGGTGGTTCGTGGAGCTTAGACTTCTGGAACTGCGATTCTGCTGTTCGCCGAGAGGGATTCCGAGATATGTCTAGCAATGACTACGGCTTCCGAGTTGCCTGCGATATCTTTTAATATTATCTCTTCCTCACTCTCCCTTACCTTAAAATAATTACTCCGCGTTCCTCCGCGCTTCCCTCAGCGTTCCTTTGCGTTAAAAAAAACTGTTCCGATACCGGATTAATACAATAATCAATCCCTTATGTGCGACAATAACCATTAGTCTTTTATCGGAACAGAAGCTGAAATGCTTTGTTTGAGAATTAGAACAATATTTATATTTAATTATTCAATCTTTTCAAGAATAACTATCACAAGTTTAAATTAATCGCTCAATTTTAATCAATTCCTGTATCGGAACAGTTCTGTTGAAAGGGTTTTGCTGGAATTAAAAATAATTATCGCAAAAGTAAATAATTGTGGTATTAACAAAAGCTTTTTTTATTCAATTGCTGTTTTTATTCCTTTAGGATTATTTGCAATTCTTCACAAAAGTTATATAAAGGCTAATGACGTTTATCAAATAGATACAAAGTGTTCATAGAAATTGTCACTTTAGTGTAGTTTTAGCAATCAAAATTATGGCAACTGAAATCAGCAGAACTCCAAACGAACAATTAAACGGGCCACAACCACAGCAAGCTGTAAACAACACTCCTCCATCAGGTTCCCAACCCGGAACAGAAGCTGAAGATTCCCAACCCGGAACAGAAGCTGAAGATTCTCAACCTGGAACAGAAGCTGAAGATTCTCAACCTGGAACAGAAAGCGAAGATTCTCAAGCTGGAGCAGAAACCGGAACAGAAGAGACTTCTCAATTAGATTCCCAACCCGGAACAGAAAGCGAATTAGAAACTCAAGAAAATAATAACGCTTTAACCGCTCAAAACGATACTTATACTATTGCTTCCGGTCAGTCTTTAGATGTAGATGCAGATAGCGGAGTATTGACAAATGATACCGCTCCTGAAGGTGCAAACTTAAGTGCTACGGTTGTTGATCCTCCCGATAGCGGTAGCTATACCTTTACCAGTGACGGTTCGTTTACCTATACTTCCCTCGACGGATTTAGCGGAACCGATACCTTTATCTATACAGTTAGCGATGGTGAATCAACTTCCGAACCTGCAACAGTAGAGATTAACGTTGAAGCACCACCCCCAGGAAGCAACAGCGCTCCAATTGCTCAAAATGATATTTATGCAACTGCTGCAAATCAACCTTTAAATGTAGCTGTAGATGCCGGAGTATTAGCAAATGATACAGATGCTGAAGGTAATACATTAAACGCAACGGTTGTCGATAATCCAACAAATGGAAGCTATACCTTTACCAGCGATGGTTCATTTACATATACTCCTTTAGAAGGATTTAATGGTACAGATAGTTTTACCTATACAGTTAGCGACGGTACCTCGA
>JBARZF010000572.1:0-2794 GCA_049649675.1 Rivularia sp. (in: cyanobacteria)
AACAAGAAATATGCACTTTAAGCGGACATTCAGCTAAAGTTAATTCCCTTGTTTTTAGCCCAGATGGAAAAACTTTATTTAGTGGTAGCGACGATAAGTCTATTAAAATTTGGCAATGCGAATGAATTTATATCCCCCTTAATCTCCCCAGGAAAGCCACTCCCGCGCAGCTTTTTCCGCAGCTTCGGGAGTATAGTAAAGTTTACTTTCACCGAAAACTTCTCCACCAGAACTTATTATTCTAAATTGCCATTCCATTACTTCTGTGTGAAAAACTAATAATGTCAGACTTTCAAAGCCAACAACTAGATGAACGGTTGTTTTGTTCATAATATTGAACTGGGAATTTGGCAGGGTATTGCAATTCTTTCACTTACAGACTTTTTATACACCTTAGAAAAACAATTATCAAGTTATATCTATACTTTGTATCAATACAGTGAACAGTGAACAGTGAACAGTTAACAGTGATTAATTGTTACCAGTCAGGTGTCGATTGTCAATCAACGAACTTCTTTCACTTATTTCCTGTTCCCTGTTATAAATCTTGTTATCAAAAATTACGTACCAATTACTCACTGATGACTGATAACTGCTCACTGCTCACTGATTACTGAATTTCCTTCACATTTTCCATAACCTGCTTGTATAGCTGCTGGTTATTTTGTTCTTGAAAAATCTCTGCTGCTCGCTGTAAGTCTGCTAAACCAGCATCTTTCTCTCCTAATTCTACGCGAGCATTTCCGCGATTATTATAAGCAGCACCAAAGTTGGGATTGAGGCGAATGGCTTCGTCGTAATCAGAAAGCGCACCCTCTTTGTCTCCTTGAGCGGCGCGAGCATTCCCCCGATTATTATAAGCAACAGCGTAGTTAGGTTTGAGGCGAATGGCTTCCGTATAATCCGCTATGGCTTCGTTTCGATCTCCATCTGCGGCGCGAGCATTTCCACGATTATTATAAGCTTCAGCGTAATTGGGATTTAATTCAATAGCTCGATCGTAGTCTTTCATGGCACCGCTTACATCACCTTGAGCGGCGCGAGCATTTCCACGATTATTGTAAGCTTGGGCATTATCGGGACTAATGCGTAACGCTTGATTATAGTCGGCGATGGCACCTTGTCTGTCTCCGGTGTCAAACTGTACCAATCCACGCCCGTTGAAAGCTTCAACGTATTGTGGATCGAGACTTAAGGCTTTTGTATATGCGGCGATCGCACCCTGTGTATCACCCTGAATATGCTTATACTGCCCCTGAGCGTAAAATTCCTTTGCAGTGGATGGATTAGCTACTGGGCTTGCTACTGGGCTAACTCCTATTTCCGTTACCAATACGTCTTTATCGTTGCTGCAAGAAACAGTTACAGTTGCCATAAATCCACTTAACAAGGCTACACCAAATCTTTTAGAAACTCCTGTCAAATTTTGCTCTAACAACCACTGTTTCATAATTTACTTTTTATCAATACACCCACAATTTTGACATTCCTTCACCAATAAATTCATTTATCTTAACTTTTTATAGGTTGTTACTCCCTTTTCCCTATATTGACTATATTTACACGGTTATTGTGCCAAATTTGTTTACATTTTACCTTTTATTCTTCACCTTCTCCTTGTTTAGAAATCAATCTAATCGTGTTATTTTTTGATACATCTACAGCAAGTTGCTGTAGGTTATCCCCTAAATTCTTTTGAATATCTTTAGTTAGGGTAATATCAAAATCTAAATCTACATTTTTAGTTTCTATCAAACGTACCAGTTCGGAAAATGGCACTTTAGTTATTGTGCGTTCGTAGCTATTAAGTTTAAAATGCGGGGTTTCGGATAAATCTTGAGCCTGCATTGCCAGTTTTATCCGTTCTTGCAAATGCTCAAACTCGGATTTCAATAACTTCCACTGTTGTTCTAATTCAACATATTTTGCACCAAGCAAACTTAAATCTTCTGTTGCCGCATCAAAGCCTGCCTTTTGAGCTATTTCTAACAAACGTAAATGAACTTGAGCCAGAATAATACAGTCAAGGTAAGCATATTCGATTTGTTCTTCACTTAAAGGTCGAATTCCCCAATCGCTGCTTTGTTGGTGTTTATCAATATTTTGAAAATGACAAAGTTCCATAGCTAAAGTCTTCAACTGATAGTTAGGTAAAGGTAAAATATGGTAAGGTATTTGTTTAGCAATTTCTAAAGTACAGGTGACATTTTGAGCTTTCTTTTTACCTAAAAATCTTAAATCGTACTTAGCATTATGAAATACTTTTTCTATAGAAGAATTTATCATAATTTCGTCTATAAACTCAGTAACAATTTCAGGTTGTTCGAGTACATCCAAAATATAGACACTTTCTCCAGTTAAATCCCTACTATCATCCAAAACTTGAATCAGCGATAGTCTAGGATTGCGAGTATCGTAATCGGCAACTTCTGTATCTAACCAAAGAGTTTTTGTATTATTTTTAATATACTTAGCGATAAGACAACGAATTTCGTCAGCAGATTTTAGGTAAGGCATTGAGCAATATTCCCTAAAATAATTGGGTAAAAGTAACCAAGTTACAAGTTCCCAACTTAACATTTTGTATGTAATTTATTTGTAGTGCCGTATCTGTTTACTCTCAGTAATTGGTATAATTTGAATTTTTCCAAAAAAGATATACAGAAAAATTTTCTTTGGCGAAGAATTGTAATATAGCTTGCTAACTGTATTATTTATTAGATTTACAGCAGTTAAAAGGAGCATCTCAAATTTTTAATTTTGTAGTGCGAGCATCTTGCTCGCTCGGGAGCAC
>JBARZF010000573.1:0-3349 GCA_049649675.1 Rivularia sp. (in: cyanobacteria)
CTTGGTGGTATCGAGCGAGCAAGATGCTCGCACTACCAACTCCTTGTCCCCTTGTCTTCCCATTACCCATTACCTATTACCTCCCCAATCGCTTCCACCAAAAGCCGATTCTCCGACTCCAAGCGCACGGCTACGCGAAAATAGCGATCGCCTAGTTGGGGGAAGCTAAGACAGTCGCGGATGAGAATTTTATGATTTTGAAGCAATTTCTGCTGTAAGTCGGAAGTGGAATGCTTTGATTCTACTAATAAGAAATTAGCAGCGCCTTTGAGCGGTTGTAAGCCTGGAATGTCGGCTAAACCTTCAAACAAGTCATTTCTTGCTTTTGGTAGCCATTCCCAAGTTTGCTGCTGAAATCTTTTGTCCTCTACGGCGGCAATTGCTGCTGCTGCGGCAAGAGAATTAACTGCCCAAGGATCGCGCCAAGTTTGCCATTTTTGTATGCGCTCTGGATGAGCGATCGCGTACCCAAAGCGCAATCCCGGCATACTGTAAAACTTGGTTAAAGAGCGCAATATTACCAAATTAGGAAATTCGGGCACCACATCAATTAAGCTTTGTTCCTCACAAGGGTGCAGAAAGTCCATAAAAGCTTCATCCACTACCACCAACGCAAATTGTTTGAGGTAAGGTAATATCGCATCCCGCGTTAATAATTTTCCCGTAGGATTATGGGGATTATTCAACAATAGTCCTTTATCCTTTGTCGTGAATCCTTTGTCAAAAATCACTGACAAATCTAGATTAATTGAATTGATTAACGACATAGGAAACTCCAACACCTTAGCGTTGAATGCCCCCAAGGCTCGATAATAATCGCCAAAGGTTGGAGTTACGAGGATTGTCGCGGCAACTTCTGCTAATTCCCTTCCTGCCCAAGTCAGTAATTCTGCCGAGCCGTTACCCGGCATAATCCACTCAGGTGGCAGATTGTGAAAGCGACCTAAAGTTTTTTTTAATTCGCTGTATTTTGGGTCTGGATAGTGCCGTATGTTACCCAAATGTGACTTGATAGCCGTTAAAGTACTATCGGGAGGTCCCAAGGGGTTAATGCTGGCAGAAAAATCCAAAATAGCATCAGGGGGACAACCAGCTATTGCTGCCGCCCAAGCTAAGTTTCCCCCGTGTGTCGGTTGCCGCATCGAAAAAACTGGTAATTCAAAAAAGTCTACTCTTTTGGGGGAGCAACTCTTTCTCTAAAGAGCTTCCCTGCGGAGAAAGCAGGAACCTTAGTTGCTGGAATCTCCATTTTTTCATTGGTTTTGGGGTTGCGTCCTTCGCGTGCTTTACGTTCGCGAGATTCAAAAGAACCGAATCCTACCAACGTTACTTTATCACCAGAAGAAACTGCTTCAACGATGGTTTCCAAAGCGGCGCTCAATACTGCATCGGCTTGCTTTTTGGTTACGCTAGCCTTTTCAGATACAGCATCAACTAATTCACCTTTATTCATGTCAAACTCCGTGTCGGTTTACTGTTTGTTGGGTGCAGACACCCCTGATGTATTCTTACTTGCATCCTTGGAAAGGGGATTTACAAAAGTCTGGCTTTTTGAGTATTTATGCTTAAAACCGCTGTAACTCCCATCCGCTAGACTTTTCAATGAATCATTCTAAGGTGTTGTAGCCATAAGTGGATACATGAAACGATTATTTTATATAGTTTTCAGGATTTTTCATATCCAAAGCTTTATTTTTGCACCAAAAACACTCTTCTCCAAGAAAAAAAAACTTAATTGCAAAGCCTTGTCACAAGGGTAACAGCCGAAAAAACGTCACCTCGTAATGGGGGGATAAAAGAAGGTAGGATAAATAGCGAATAAGAAGATTAGAGAGCCAATAGAGGCAATAAATGCTTTCTGAATAAGCTTGATACAATGATTTTTCGGTCTAGAAAAATATTTAGCGTTTTCTTTTGATAACTGTCAAACAAAGGTTTTAAATTCTTTATCTAATAAATGAAAAAACTAAAGATTTAGTTATAAGTTTTGTAAAGTTTTGAGTTCTTTTAATATTTTGGCATTGGTAGTTAATAGCAGAATTTTGATTTGAATAATATTTTTTGGTGGGAGAGTAATTTTCATTGGGCTTCCTACATCACTAAAACCTCACCCCCTTCCCCTCTCCTTACTAAGGAGAGGGGTGCCCGGAGGGCGGGGTGAGGTATCAAAGTGTACTGCACCCAACTCAAACCCATAACATTTACGTCATCCAACAAAAAAAATGTAGAGACGCGATATATCGCGTCTCTACAAACGTGAAAATAAATTACGATGCCCTTTCTTATCTCTGAGGCAACTTCAGCCCGCGTTTCCGCAACATTCTGCGTACTTCAGGGCTAGGTTTGTAGTTATACCCGTAAGCAGAACCTTGCGAATCATCCATAATTTGAGGTGTGAGCAACACGATTACCTCATTGCGCTGGTTGGTTTTGTTCGTTCTTCTAAACAGCGAACCAAGCAAAGGAATATCACCCAAAATTGGTACCTTTGAAACACTTACCCGGTCTGACTCTTGGATAATACCTGAAAGAACTAAGGTTTGGCCATCGCGCATTCTAATTTGCCCGGATCTAAGGCTTCTTTCAGAAAGTAAAGTAATATCGCCATCAATACTGCCAGTTGTTGCCGTACCACTAGGGGCACTTACCGTAGGTGCCACAGAAAGGGAGACAAAACCATTATCATCAATTCGGTCAACTTTTACTGCCAGGGTTAATCCTGCATTCTTAATGATTGGTTCTCTAAGACTAGCTGTTGTTCTGATACCTCCATACACTTCAGCGGTCAAATTTACTACAGCTTCTTGACCTTCTTGTACCATCAAAGTTGGGTCTGTCAAAACTTTAGCGTTACCGTTGGTAACTTGGGTTTGCAAACTTACCAGCAACTTTTTGGGATATTGGAATAATCCTGGCAGAGCGTATTCTATACCGTCTTCAGTAATTTCTGATACTCCTGGTTGATAAGGATTAGATGATGTCCCAAAATTAGGTCGTGCGAAGAAGTTTCCGTTCTCAAAAGAAGTATCACCGAAAGGAGCATCTCTCTGATTATCGAAGAAAGGCGCTCCTTCGCTACCTTCTGGGAGTGGAAGTGCTGTTACGGGTGGAGTCGTAAGGCTTCCAGTAACAGTTGATGCGGATGGTGGGTTAAAGCCACCAGCATTAGCATTAGCCGTACCACCATCAACACTAAAGAAATTATCGGCAACTCCGAAGGAAAAGCTGCTGTTGAAATTCTTGGTTCCCAAAAGGTTAACATCGATAATCTTGACATTAACTGCAACTTGACGGCGACGAACATCGAGTTGAGTCAACTGAGCCATAGCCATTTCAACCTGCTTAGGGG
>JBARZF010000574.1:0-13782 GCA_049649675.1 Rivularia sp. (in: cyanobacteria)
ACTACAATTGCGGCAAGTTCTAAAAGCAGTTCGTCGGGATTGCCGAATAATAAACCGTTTCTCCCGGCTGGGTTGATGGCTCTACTGGCAAAGATACCTGTCAAAATTGCGCCTACGGTACCTCCTACGCCATGAATGGAGAATGTATCTAAAGCATCATCAACCTGCATCTTATGCTTGAGACTGACGGCATAGAAACAAACAAAAGCGGTGATACTACCAATCATGATTGCTGCTATGGGTGAAACGAATCCTGCTGCTGGAGTAATACCTACTAAGCCTGCAACGGCTCCTGTGGCTGCACCTACTGCTGTAGATTTACCGCGCAATACTCTTTCTAAAATCAGCCAAGTTAAAGTTCCTGCGGCTGCACTGGTATTAGTATTTACAAAGGCAATGACTGCTAAATTATTGGCTTCTAAAGCGCTACCTGCGTTAAAGCCAAACCAGCCAAACCATAATAAACCAGCACCTAACAAAATAAAGGGTACGTTGTGCGGTGGACTCAATTTATCGGGAAAACTTTTTCGAGGCTTGAGGTACATGGCTGCAACAAAAGCAGATACCCCAGAACTAATATGTACGACAGTACCACCAGCAAAATCTAACGCACCCCAACCGCCAGATAAACTTAATAATCCTCCTACACCCCATACCATATGCGCGATGGGGGAATAGATAAAAAATGACCACAAAACTACGAATATTGAGTATCCGGTGAAACTGACTCGTTCTGCGATCGCGCCAGAAATTAATGCTGGGGCAATAATAGCAAACATTCCCTGATAAGCCATGAATGCCAAGTGGGGAATTTTTGGTGCATATTCACTGGGTTGCAAGCCAACGTCATTTAAGCCGAACCATTCAAATCCACCGAAAAATGCGTTACCGGGTGAAAAAGCAAAGCTATAACCCCATAAAACCCAGGTGACACCGATAATAGCCATCGCGACAAAGCTCATCATCAAGGTATTGAGGACATTGCGGGTGCGGACAAATCCACCATAGAAAAAAGCCAGCCCCGGTGTCATCAACAACACCATCGCCGCACAGATTAATATAAAAGCTATGGAACCGCTATTGGAACCACCATTAAGAACAGGTGGAAAGCTTGGCGATTGGGTTTGAGCAAAGGCATTATCTATTGTTCCACTTAAGAAAAGCAGAGTTGCAACTACTATCAATGTAATTTTTTTCAACACTTTTTATTGTCCTTGTGCGCCGACTATCTTTGTGTTTGTAAATAGATGCGATTACTTCAATAATCAAGAAGTTAAGTTGTAATCGAAGGGCGGAAAATAGTACGCAGAGAATAATAAGTATTTGAGATAATTCGTCTTCTGTAGAATTAGAAAAGATTACCAAGAATTATGTAAATGTAAACCCAATCTTAATTGTGAAGAAAAAAACAAGATGTGGCTTTTTAACTTTTGAGGAAATGGCTTTTGCTTGAAAATTACAGAATAATTATTGGTAATTGATAATTGGGATTGGGCCGAAAGGCATGGTAAATAATTAGGAGTTAAGAATGAGTAGCGAGTAGCGAGTAGGAATTATGAATTAATTACTCTTCCCCCTCTCCCCCCTCTTCCCATCCCCCTAAAGGCGTAATGTTACAAAGTTTTATCTTAATTCTCCTTCTCGGCTTTTTCGTCGGACAAATTGCCCAAAGACTGAAAGTTCCTGCATTAGTAGGCATGATTTTAGTAGGAATTATTCTCTCACCTCAAGCTGCTGATTTAATCGATCCTGGCGTACTCGCAGCGTCTGCTCCTTTGCGAACAATTGCCGTAATGGTAATTTTGATGAAGGCTGGGTTGGGTTTGGATCGAGAAAAACTGGTACAGCAGGGAACGGTAGCGCTGCGGTTGGGGTTTCTACCTGCGAGTTGCGAGGCTTTAATTATTGCTTTGGCTGCAATGTGGATTTTAAAGTTTGATTTTCCTACAGGATTATTATTAGGCTGTATCATAGGAGCCGAATCTCCTGCGGTAATTGTACCGGGAATGCTGCGACTAAAAAGTTTGGGTTGGGGAGTTAATAAAGGAATCCCCGATGCCATACTTACCGGAAGTGCTTTATCAGATGTTTTACTTCTATTAGTATTTAGTTTATTACTGAACTTTTTGGGAGAGGGAACAACTGGATTAACATTACCTTTTGGTTTAACTCTGAATCCGTTTTTACTGCTTCCCATTCAAATTATTTGTCAAATTGTTCTGGGAGCAGTCATAGGTTTAGTAACTGCTAAAATATTGGTTTTATTGTTAGCTAAACAAAACTGGACTCAAAGTACTGTACAGGACACTTTAGTTACAGCATCTTGTGCATTATTGCTGGTAGTGCTGGCAGAAAAATTACCTTTCTTTTCCGGTTATTTAGCAGTGATGGTAACTGGGTTTTTCCTAATTGAATTCGATGCTCCTCTAGCTAGAAAATTGCGCTCTGGCTTCGATAGTTTATGGGTGGTAGCACAAATAATTTTATTTGTATTATTAGGGGCAAGTATTCAAATACAGGTGTTGGAAAAGATTCTAGTACCGGGATTAATAATTCTCGCAATTGGAACCGTTATAGGACGTGCCATCGGATGGTATTTATCTACAGTCGGAAGTAACTGGAAAATGCTAGAACGGTTATTTTTACTACCCGGCAACTCAGCAAAAGCCACAGTTCAGGCAGCAATTGGAGCGATTCCCCTGGCACAAGGAATTGAAGGAGGAGAAACAATATTAGCGATCGCCGCTTTATCTATCTTGGTAACTGCACCTCTGGGAGCTTGGGCAATTCCCACTTTTGCACCAAAATTATTAGAAAAGGGTGAAGTAGATCCCACTAAGGTAGGAGTTACCCGTTCGATTATTCTGCTGGCTACCGTGGATACCTCTTCTGTAGCGACTCAAGTGTTAACTAAAGCTGCCGATATTGCCCGTCGTAGCGATGCGGAAGTAATTGTACTGCACGTTATTCAAACAAATAATCCTCAAGAAGTAGAGTTTCTCAAATCAACATCTCAACGACTTTTAGCAGATATTCGCCATCAGTTTATTACAGTTACGGGTTCGATTCCAGAAGAAATTATCCGCGTCGCTAAGGATTATCAAGTTACCGATATTGTTATGGGTAAACGGGGACATCAGTCTTGGGATAAAATTTTGATGGGTTCTGTTTCTCAAACTGTATTGAAATCGAGTTCGATCCCCATTATTCTAATTAACTGTTAACTGTTAACTGTTAACTGCTCACTGCTCACTGTTAAAATAGGCAATTCAATTACAAACTCAGTTCCTTCCCCAACTGTGGAATTACAACTGATTTTACCAGCGTGGGTTTCTTCAACGATTTGTTGAGCGATCGCAAGTCCCAATCCCGTACCTTTACCGACTCCTTTGGTAGTAAAAAGATTATCAAATATACGTTCTCTAACTGATTCAGGCATTCCCGAACCATTATCTTTGATACGAATTAATACTGCGTTATTCTCGGTAACAAGTTCAGTCTTAATAGTTATTTTATGAGGATTTGCTTCTATTTCAGCAAATGTTTTACCTTCACTTATTGTATCTAAAGCATCTATGGCATTGGCAACAATATTCATAAATACTTGATTTAATTGCCCTAAAAAACATTTGACTGGGGGTAATTGTCCGTACTCTTGAATAATTTCAATTGCCGGACGTTTCTCGTTAGCTTTGAGACGATATTTTAAAATTAAAATCGTGCTATCAATACCTTCATGAATATTGCAAGCAATTTTTTCAGATGTATCTGCTCTAGAAAAAGTTCGTAAACTTGTACTAATATCTTTAATACGTTCTGTTGCTAATTTCATCGAATTTAACAACTTTGGTAAATCTTCGCTAAGAAATTCTAAATCAATATCTTCGGCATTTTCGATAACTTCCTCTGATGGAGTCGGATAATTTTCTTGATAGCATTCTATATGATTAAATAAATCTTTAATATATTCTTCGGCATTACTAATACTACCTTTGAGAAATCCGATAGGATTGTTAACTTCGTGTGCTACCCCGGCAACTAAATTACCCAAAGTTGCCATTTTTTCATTTTGTACCATTTGCAATTGGGCTTGCTTTAATTCTTTCAAAGCTGTTCCTAACTCTTTTGATTTTTCAATTACCGCTGATTCTGCTAGTTTTCTATCGGTAATATTTCTAGTAATACCAATCATCCCTACAGTAGTTCCTTGCAAATCTTTCAACGGCGTTTTTACAGTTAAATAAGTGCAATTCACTCCGTTGGTTGGCACAACCTCTTCAAAAGTTTCGGTAATTTCTTTAGTCATGATTTCTTTATCTTTAGCCATTGCTGCTTCGGCAACTTCTGAGGGTAACAATTCTGCATCGGTTTTACCAATTATTTCCGCAATAGGTTTACCAAAAAACTTAGCCAGATTAGCATTTACTGAAATATGTCTTCCTTGTAAGTCTTTAGCAAAAAAGAAATCTGGTATGGTTTGCAAGAGTGAATTAAGCAATGTATTGCTTTCTTGCTGAGCTTTGTAAAGACGAGCGTTTTCTAAAGATATAGCAGCTTGCGTACACAAAAGGTTAATAACTTCCAATCGTTCCCGTGTAAATGCACCTTTGATTAATTTATTATCTAGATACAGCAACCCGATTAATTTTCTTTGGTTTAAAATCGGCGTGCATAATAAACTTTTGGGTTGCTGTTGTATTAAATACTCGTCGGCGATGAAATTTTTTTCAAGAGAAGCATTATCCAACACAACAGTTTTTAAACTGCGTTTGACATAGTTTATAACAGTGTTGGGAATATCAGAGCTAGTTTCGTATGGTATTGATAAGTGAGTTACACCACTATCTTTCGTAGCTATAGCTTCTAAATTTAAGTTATCTTCCTTTAAGAAAATTAAAGCTGCTTTTTCTGCTCCAGCATTTTCGATTACTATTTGTAGTAACTTTGAAATTAATTCTTCTAACTGAATTTCGCTTGATAAAGCCTGTGTAGCTTTAAGAATGCTGGCAAAATCTAAAGTATTAGAAACGGTACTACTTGAACGACTTGTTTGGATAGTTTGAGTGAGTAAAGAAGATTTATCAATGGGTTGAATGTAGGTTTCGTTGATTTGGAAACTCGAATTTTGTCCTTGCAAGATTGGTGCTAGTAATTGAGGATAGCGTTTTTCTAAATCATCAGTTTTTGCTTTCGCACCCCAACGAGCATAACAGTAGTATGCTTCTTGCATATAAACAGTAGCAACTTTTTCTTTGCCCCAATCTAGATAAAATTTAGCTGCAAGTTCGTTGGCTAATGCTTCTTCTTGAATATATTCGTTAGCTTTTGCTCCTGCAATAGCTTTGTCGTATAGCTCTATTGCTTCTAATTTTTTGCTCAAAATTCTCGATTTTTCTGCATCGATCAAATTAAATTTATGTAGATGATTCATTGGGGCATGATTTGCCCAAATTTCGATTTTATGCTGATGAGTTTGGATTCTTTCTAGAATAGCTTGTTGTTCGGATAATGAAACATTAGGATAAAGTGCTAATCGTAATAAAGAATCATAAAAATAAAACAAAGGAACCACAACCAGCCCCGTTACTCCTCCTTGAGAATTTTCGACTATTTCAGCATGATTTAATGCCATGTCATAGCGCTCAAATAAATAACAAAGTAAGAGTTTGTTAATAAATAAATGATTAATAGTATATAAATCGTTAGCTTGTTGATGTAACGGCAGCATTGTTTGCTCGTCGTAAGCTTTACCGATTAAATTATACAAATGCTCGGATTTTCCCTGTAAGTTTAAAACAGTTTGTTGATAGATACAATTCCAATTTAAAGCGACTTGTTGCTTAATTTGGCTCAAAGAATCAATATAAAGCGTGAAATCTTTTTCTAGAGTTTCTAGTTCTTTTCCTAACCAAAATGAATGAACTGGGTAAATGTAAGCACAATAACCAGCATATTCCAAATCACCTGTTTCTAACCCTATTTTATAACCTTCAATCGCAGGTGATAAAGTTTCCTTAATATGCTGTTGCCAATGAACTACATGGGCATTGACAACAGTTAATATCTTCGCTTTTAATTCTGAAGTATTAAGTTGTGATGATATATCCAACGCCAATTTACCAAATTCACAGCCAGCCTTAATATCACCGAAGGCTCCACACAAAAGTAATCCATACAAACTATAACCGTAAGCGGAAACGGCTGTATTTCCGTATTTTATCGATAATTTAACCATTTCAAAAGTGATTAAGGGAACCATCACTGGATCGCTTTGAAAAGCAGCAGGAATAACTCGCATCAAAATTTTCATTGCTGCAATGTTTTCGGGATTTTTCATTATCGGTAAATCAACTAAATCCGCAATTGATTTACCCTGCAAATTGTCAATTACTTGCTCAAAACCCTGCTGTACATCATCAGATGTTGGCTGCTCTGGAAAGTTAATACCTAACTGTTGTAAAATTAATCGAGCAGTTTTAATTGCTTCTAATTGTTTGCTTTGAACAATGCCAGCGGTTATCTTAATTTCGTAAACGGGTACTTTGTCTAATAATGTTTTGCTATGTTGCAAGAGGATTTCTGTAAACTGTTGCATTTGCTCAAAATTGCCACTCAAATAACCAGCTTCAGCAACTAATTCGTGCAATTCCAAAGTCAATTTATATTGGTTTTCCCAGCTATCTTCGCTGAGAAATTCTAATCCAATTAGAGCATATTCAACAGCGGCAGTATAAGCAGTTGCGATTTTGGCTTTTTTACCCGCAATAAAATTTAATTGAGCTAATTGACTTCTTTCCCCGATATCATCAATTAATGCTCTGCCAATATTCAACTGGTTGATAATATTAAAAATATGCTCTGCTTGCTCGTTTACGGGGATGCAATCTAACATCTCCCGCCCAATTTGCAAATGTGTCTTCTGCTTATCTTCTTCCGGAATTAATGAGTAAGCTGCTTGTTGTACTCTGTCATGTAAAAATTTAAAATTAACAACTTGGGACTTTTCTGGATCGACTTGTTGCTCTTGAATATAAAACTTATAAACCTCGCTTTGGGGTAATATAAAAGTTTCCTGCAAAGCTTTCCACAAGTCTGTAGCAGTCTCAGTCTGTGATTTTTGAGAGATTATTGCCAATGTCTCTAAATCAAATTGATTACCGATACAAGCCGCCAATTTTAAAATTTTCTGAGTTGTTTCTGGCAATTTTCGCAACCGCAATGCCATAAATTCAACCACATCATCCGTTAAGGCTGCTTCTCTGACTTTACCGATATTACATTGCCAATACCCTCCATTTAAATAAAATGTAATAAACTTTTCTTCATGCAAGCTCTTGAGGAATTGGCTGCTAAAAAATGGATTTCCTTGAGTTTTTTGAATAATTAACTGTGTTAATGGCTGTGCTAAATCGGCAGAGCAATTTAAAGTATCTGCTACTAACTGATTCAAGCTATTTTGACTTAATGGTTGTAAAGTAATCGTATTAACAACTGCATCAGCTTTGCTCACTTCATCTAAAGTCAACATCAAAGGATGAGCCGGAAAAACTTCATTATCTCGGTAAGCACCAATTAATAGCAAAGAACCATTATTAGACTCGCTCATGAGTAATTTTATCAGCTTTAATGATGCAGAATCAGCCCATTGTAAATCGTCTAAAAATATTACTAATGGATGTTCTTTATTTGTAAATACTTGAATGAATTTTTGAAATAATAAATTAAATCGATTTTGAGCCAACCTACCGGATAATTCTGGAACGCTAGCCTGTTTTCCCATAATGATTTCTAATTGGGGAATTACTTCAATAATTACTTGCCCGTTATCACCTAATGCTTTAAGTAATTTATTTTGCCATTCTTGAATATTCTCTTCGCTTTCTGTTAATAATTGTGCCATCAAATCGCGAAATGCTTGCACAAATGCGTCCAAGGGAATATTACGATTAAACTGATCGAATTTCCCCTTAATAAAATAGCCGCGCTGTTTAACTATCGGTTTATGAACTTCTTTAACTACCGCAGTTTTCCCAATACCAGAAAAACCAGCAACCAGCATTAATTCACTATGACATTTCTGCCGATCGTTTCCAGGATAAATACCAGCGACTCGGTTAAACGCAGTTAATAATTGCTCAACTTCATGTTCTCTCCCATACAACTTTTCAGGAATAATAAATCTATCACAAATATCTCGTTGTGCTATGCGAAAATCTGTTATATCACCAATTTCTTTAAGCTGTTTTAAACAAAATTCTAAATCATGTTTTAAACCCAATGCACTTTGATATCTATCTTCGGCATTTTTCGCCATTAATTTTTGAATAATACGATCCACTACTGGAGGTATTTCTTTTTGATTAATTGAAGGGGCTGTTTTTGCAATATGACAATGCACTAACTCCATTGGCTCGTCACAGATAAATGGTAATTCTCCGGTGAGTAATTTGTAAAATGTCACACCAAGAGAATAAAAGTCGCTGCGGTAGTCAATTCCACGATTCATCCTTCCTGTTTGTTCGGGAGAAATATAAGCCAAAGTGCCTTCTAAGACATCAGGATTTTTAATTTCTTGGGTTTCTCTGGGAAGTAGGGAAGCAATGCTAAAGTCAATTATTTTGACTTGTTTAGTTGCGGGGTTAATTAGAATATTGGCGGGTTTAATATCTTTATGAATAATGCGATTTTGGTATAAATCGTGGAGAATATCAACTAGCTGTAGCGCGATGGATAAAAATTCCTGTAGAAATGAAATCGGTGAATCAAGAAAACATTGGTAGCCGATATTAATCCTATATTCATTTAAAGAAACTCCACCGAAATCCTCCATTACTAAAATGTAACTGTTGCCATAGGATTCTAATGAAAAAGGATGAACTATACCCGGTATATTCAGATTTTTTGTAATAGTGTACTGGTTACGAAATTGCAGTAGTTCGCTAAAATTAGGATATTCACAAGCAAGAATTTTGATAATAACTGGTACAGAATCTTTTTCTCTAATACCTCTATAAACTAATGTCTTAGAAGCACAGTAAACCTGTTCAAGTATGGAATATCCCGAAATAGCAGGAGTACGAATATTTGTTGTCATGACTAATTACCTCATATTGCTAGTTATGTTTTATTTCTCAGAGCCACGGAGTATAAATTTCAGCAGCAAAGAGAAGCCATATTACATACACATGCATTAGTATTCCCTAGATGAGATGTTAAATAACATTTATAAAGAAAATTAGGTTTAATTTTGTCGATCTATTTTGACATCCGTAAAATCTGCAAAGGAATTACTGCAATACTTGTTAAATAGTATTTTTATTTAGGAGCAAAGTATTTTAATCTACTAGACTTCGAGTGTGTAAGTTTAATGATTAAGCCGGAGAGACAAGACTTAGATGGAAAAAACTAAGAAAAACAGGTTAATTGCCTCAAAATTCATGTGGCGCTTTAAAGGTTTCAAAACCTTGATTGCTATTATTGCTACTTTGCTAGTTATGGTTGGGGGGACGTTTGAATTCGCTTCTGCATCGCAACCCAATGCCAAATTAGATATTGAACAATTAACAGTTTGTTATGCCCTGGGAACCGACGCGATTGGAGCGGGAGATATTCAAAAAGGAAAGAATATTTATCAGGATTGTTTTACCGAAGATGCAGAGATTACTGCAATTTTTCCTGATGGAGCTAGCGCTAACCGTATAGGCACAGACGAATGGGCAGATTTTGTTGCTTCAGTATTTCAAGGGAATGGTTATGTCGCTACACAACACCTGATTGGTACAGTCAACATTGACGTTAACGGTAATACTGCGACGATGACTTCTTACCTACAGGCAACTCACAAAATTTCTGACACTAGTATTGATGTAGCCAATGGTACTTATGAAGATGAATTAATTAAACAAAATGGGCGTTGGAAAATTCGCCGTCGCACACTCAAACTGATTACATTTTTAAATCTTTCCTCTCCCGCCAATGCTTCTGGGGTTAGTATGCCTAACTCTTAGTCATATCAAATGGATTTAGTCGGTTTCACCCAATCCAGGAATAGGAAAAGTTAAAAGTTAAAAGTAAGAATTATCTCCCCACCTCTATCTCCTTAAAAAAAACCTGCTTTCTTTGGGAAAGCAGGATTAATTAATTTACTTATCAGACAAAAACTCTAGATAAAACAACCTACAAAGTTTTAGGAAAATCTCCTTGTGCAGAAAATCCAGGTCTATCTAATTCGCTATATCCAATAGTGTCAGTTTCTTTCGCGAAACCTGTATAAGCTTCCATTCCGTGTTCGCTAATATCCAAACCTTCCAATTCTTCTTCCTTGCTTACGCGGATACCCAATGTAGCTTTCAATGCTACCCAGAAGATAGTGCTAAGTAGTACTGTCATACCACCAACAGCCAAGGCACCTGCTAATTGAGTGATTAGGGGAGCAATTCCACCACCAAACAATAAACCTGCTTCGGGGCCTCCGGTATAAATACCGTTGGGGTCATTTCCAGCAGCAAACAAACCTACTGCCAAAGTACCCCAGATACCACAAACTAAGTGAACGGAAATTGCTCCAACTGGATCGTCAATTCTGATTTTATCGAAGAAAGTAACGGCAAATACGACCAAAGCTCCGGCGATCGCACCGATAATTACGGCGCTGGGCAAGTTTACCCAAGCACAAGGTGCGGTGATACCCACTAAACCAGCTAAGGTACCGTTGATAATCATCGATAAGTCTGGCTTACCCAAGTAACCCCAAGCTACGAAACAAGCAGTTACCGCACCAGCAGCTGCTGCTAAGTTAGTGGTTAAAGCGATGTGAGCGATCGCGTTTGCATCAGCGGCCATTGTAGAGCCGGGGTTGAAACCAAACCAGCCCAACCATAAAATCAAACAGCCCAAGGTAGCAATGCTCAAGTTGTGAGGAGGAATTGCATTGATTCTACCGTCGCTATACTTACCAATACGCGGGCCAAGAATTGCCGCACCCATCAAAGCTGCCCAACCACCAACGGAGTGTACAACTGTGGAACCTGCAAAATCCCAGAAACCTGCATCAGCTAACCAGCCACCACCCCAAATCCAGTGTCCGGTAATTGGGTAAGCAATACCAACTAGCAACAAGCTGAAAATCAAGAAGTCAACAAACTTAATTCTCTCTGCTACAGCCCCAGATACGATTGTGGCAGCAGTTCCAGCGAAGGCTAATTGGAATAAGAACTTGGCAGACAAGGGAACGCCAGCCCAGTTAAGAGAACCGAAAACGCCTTGATAAGCATCTCCTGTTACGGGGCTGTTATCTGCACCTGAGAGTAAGAAACCATTTAAACCAAAGAATGGGGTTCCATCGCCGAACATGATGCCAAAGCCAATGACGTAAAATGCCAGGGTAGCCAAAGCAAAAACAATCAAGTTCTTAGAAAGAATGTTGACAGCGTTTTTCTGACGACACATTCCGGTTTCTAACATCCCGAAACCAGCGTTCATGAAAATTACCAAAAACGCGGCAATTACAACCCAAAGCGTATCTAATCCAACTTTAAGCCCTGCAACCTGTTCCGCTATTGTTGGCCCTGCATCTGCGGTAGGAGCCTGAGCAACTGCCGCATAACCCGAAGCCAATACAATAAAAACTGCAATAGGCAGACAGGCACGCAAGCTAGGATTTAAACCTTTAATTCCTTGCCCTATTTGATTGACAAATGAGCTATTACGTGTAGCGCTAGTCGGCTGTTGTGAATTACTCCGCCGATTGTTTCTATTATTCTTTTTTCGCATCACTTTTTGCATTTTCACTCCTTTACTTCCTTAACCCGAAATTCACCGCTAATCGCTTTTCAACGCCGGATTAGATATCAAATGCAGAACCTTTCCAAACGCAACTAATTACTGTTTGGAAATTCGTGTTTGATTCTTATACCTATGAGAGATGTTCAAAAAGCCTATTAAACTATTAGGAAACCAAACAATCTAGCTGCTAGTCAACAAAGCAATGATACATCTGTCGCTGCAACTAGTTTTTCTTAAATTATTATTATTATGTATTTTTGGAAACCTCTCAAGTAGCCTCATCAATTCTTTAATATTTGCATTTCTGCCTCAAAGCCTTTCTATTACATCATTTGTCGCGTTTAAAAAAGCTACAACGGTTAAGAGACAATAATTACAGTACCTTGAAAGTTAATTCTGTAACTGTTGCTACTATTTTTAAGTGTTTTTAATTATTCTCAGTAGCATTTTAAGCTGCAAATAGCTGTTTTAAAAGGCTTTTTGTCAATATTTCATAACTTTCTCACTGCAAAAAAATAACCAATTATTAACTTTTCATACAAACAAATTGGTTTTTTACCTACGTATAAAATTGTTAATTTTTGATAAATAATGTTTAGGAATATTTATATCAATATTATTTGATGAGATATTTTTGACTTTTATTTTTCTTTTTAGAAGCAGTAAAACTACTTTGAAGATAAGTTAATCTGCTTACATTCAGATTCATTCGTATTGCCTGTAGCAATTATCAAGATTTACATTTGCTCTAAATAATTTTGGTAGCCTAATTTTTCTAGTTTTTCTTGCTTGGATATCACAGAATCGCGAAGATTTTGACGATAAAGAACAACTTTTTCCAGTAAATCCGGTTGATGAATAGCAAGTATTTGTACTGCTAAAAGTCCGGCATTTTTCGCATTCCCGATAGCTACTGTTGCTACAGGTATACCAGCGGGCATTTGTACGATTGAATGTAAAGAATCCACACCTTTTAAATGACGGCTAGCAACGGGAACACCAATTACCGGCAGAGGAGTTAAAGCAGCCACCATACCGGGAAGATGAGCCGCACCACCTGCTCCAGCGATAATAACTTTAATACCGCGAGAATCTGCTTCGGTGGCGTATTCCACCATTCGTTGTGGGGTACGATGGGCACTGATAATTGCGACTTCGGTAGAAACTCCGAACTCTTCACAAACTTTAATCGCATCTTGCATGGTGGGTAAATCGGAGTCGCTACCCATAATAATTCCGACAGTCATAGTGATTTTAGATTGGGGATTGGGTATTGGGCATTGGGCATTGGGCATTAGAGAAGAGTTAGTACTCCAAATCATTAATTTTGATGGGTTTACGTAGTGCTTCCTTCGCAGCGTGTCCGCAAGGAGATGCGTCTCGCGTAGCGAATTGCCACCAGGGAGCGAGACGCTCCCACTACAAATGTGTTACCCCTCAAAATTAATGTGATTAAGTACTACTACTCCACCACGATAATTCTGCGGGGTAACAGCAATTTTATTCCTCTCGAATTAATTCTCTTTTCCCTCTTCCTCCGCGCTCTGTGCGTCTCTGCGGTTTTTTTAATCCGTTCATAACCCCGCAAAACTTATGTAGTGAACTACTACTCCTTTTCATTAATTTTGAGGGGTAATACTCAGTCCTATTTATAGGACTTTCGCTATTAGACAGGGACTTGCAGTCCCTGGCGGATTGGATGCACACCCAGCAAAACTTATGTGGCGGAGTACTACTAGTTGATTTCATAAGTTTTGATGGGTTCATTTTCTTCTAAACCTTGGGAGACGTAGCACTGCTACGTCTCTACAACCGATCACAATAAATGATTTGGACTACTACTCCCTACAAAAAAATAGTGTTAATTAAATAATCATCTCACTTTTAGAGCATTTCACAAAAACGGTAATACAAATTTCTTTCCCAATCCCCAATCCCCCATTCCCAATTGATTAATTTTTATTCTTGATTTATAGCTATTGCTTCTATCAAAATCGA
>JBARZF010000575.1:0-3874 GCA_049649675.1 Rivularia sp. (in: cyanobacteria)
CACTGCGAATATTTTTCCATACCCAAAGCTTCTGCCAACAGAATCGCGATGGTGTAGGTTTCTTCTCCGGAAGCACATCCAGCACTCCATATCCGAATTGGTTTATTAAACTCTTCTTTGTTAATAATTTGCGGAATAATTTCATTGGCGATATATTCCCAAGCTTTAGGTTCTCGGAAGAAAGAGGTAACGTTAATTAAAATTGTATTAAATAACTCAACAAATTCGTCGGGATGAACCTCTAAATAATCTAAGTATTCGCTGAAGTTATCTACAGCAACTGTTTGCATCCGCTTACGAATGCGACGGCTTAAACTAGCCCGTTTGTAGCCGATAAAATCAAAACTACGGTTGCTTTTGATGTATTGTAATAAATTTTCTAATTCGGGGTCTGCTGGTGTATTGTTCAATATAATGTTCTCCTCTAAATTTTTTTTATACGACTCTGTTTTTTTAGCTTTTAGCTTTTAGTTTTTAGTGGTGGAGCTTTTAATTCTGTTAGCGATAGCTTGGCGGAGCCATATAACTCTTAGAAACTAGAAAACAAGGTTAAAGGAAACAGGGCAAGCTGAGCCGCACTATGGGAACGCTAAAAAAATTATACGGAGGATTTTTATATAATATAAGGATAGCAATTACTGAAGAACCTTTTTTCTTAATAATTATGCAAGTGAGCGCTCAATTTATTGATGATTTATGATAAGAATTTGATTATAATAATTTGAAGCATTAAAAAACCGAGTTTCCGTCTTAATTAATTCGGAAGAAACGCGGTATATTATAGCATATAAAGTGTGAGAGAAAGTAGGTGAGAAAGGCATTCGTACTTAGGCAAATTTAATTGTGCATTTGACACAAATAATAAAGGCATACCCACTTAATAAGATCGTTTTGGTTTTTTTGGTTTATCTAGAGGAATTGTTTTTCCTATAAGTAAAGTTTCTCGGATTACATTGGCACGAGCAACAGCGTCTTCTGCCTGTTCTTGCAATCGTTGTGCGGCTAAATTCTGATTGCGATCGCGCATTCTTTTTGCCATGCGTCTTGATAAAGAAGCTTTTTCTTCCAAAGCCCGCAAAGCAAACCACAATGCATCTTCTAAAGCGTCAGACTGCTTTGCTAGCAAGCTTTCCAAAGAGTAAGCATGACCGATGCGACATCTAAAACGTAACAAATTAGCTTGTTCCAATTCCCACAAAGTACCGCCGCAGTCGGGACAGCCAAAAGTTGAAGGTTTACCCGCCCTATCGTCGTTGTTAAAAGTTTGCATATCCATATCCACTAAATCAGTTTCAATTTCCATCCTGTGAGAAACGGGATTTTCAACTTCGGCTTCAATAGGTGTATTAGCTAGTTCTACTAAAACGGCAGGAATCTCCGACAAAGGCAGAATATAATCAATATTTTCGACATTTTCAATTGCGCTGCGCGGCATTCCCGGATAAACAGCATCATCCGGGCTTTGCACAATTGCCACGCCACCGCGCATTTTTACGGCTTGCAATCCAGCAGTACCGTCATCAAGTACCCCCGTAAGCACTACCCCTACTACTCGCTGTCCGTAAGCCCGTGCGGCGCTACGGAATAAAGGATCGATTGCAGGACGATGATTATTTTCTCTTGGCCCCCGCACTAAGCTGATATATCCGGGTTTGACTAATAAGTGATAGTCTGGCGGAGCAATATAGATATGTTGCTCAAGTATTGCTTCTCCATCTTTAGCATGGGAGCAAAGTAATTTTCCGGCACGGTTAAGGATATTCGGCAAAACGCTGGTAGCGTGAGTAGGTAAGTGTAAAACTATCATTACAGCAGCATCTAAATCCTCCGGCAAATGACTAACTAAGTAAGAAAGCGCTTCCACTCCACCTGCCGAAGTACCGATAACGATGATATTTTTTTTGTGTTCGATATGTATTACCTCTTAAGGGAGTAGGGCATTGGGCATGAGGCATGGGGCATTGGAAGTTCGGAATTATCTGTCCCCTTGTCTCCTATCCCTTCTTATTATCAGTTAAAACATCTTTTATTACTTCTAATAATTCCCCTAGGGTATAAGGCTTGGATAAAAATCCTTCTACTTCCATACCATTTGCATCTATTAGCTGAAAATTGGAATTAAGTCCGCTGATAGCAATAATTTTGACATCAGGATTCATTCGTTGCAAAACCTTAATAACTCTAAACCCATCGATAGAAGGCATTTGTATATCTATTAAAACTAAGCTAACTTCATCTTTGTATTGAATGTAAAACGAAAAAGCTTCAAAACCATCACCAGCGGCAAATACTCTGTAGTTGTGGGATTCTAAAGTATTTTTGGTGATTTCTCGAATATATTCTTCGTCGTCTACCACCACAATCAATTCCCCGCTGCCGTCTTCTATCTGCGAATCAGAAGTTTTTTTCAGTTCTTGACTGTGGTTGTTGGCTGGTAAATATACTTGAAATTTACTACCTTTATTGACTTGACTGGAAACATTGATAAAACCATCGTGGCTTTTGACGATGCCAATGGTTGTAGAAAGTCCCAATCCCGTGCCTTTTCCTGCTTGCTTTGTAGTAAAAAACGGTTCAAAAATTCGCTCTAATATATCTTGCGGTATGCCACATCCAGTATCGGCAATTGTTATCGCTACATAATTGCCTACTTTTGCTTCGGGATTGATGCTGATATAGTTATCATCGATAAATTTATTTTCGGCTTTAATAGTTAAGGTGCCTCCCTCCGGCATGGCATCGCGAGCATTAATACATAAATTCATCAATAATTGATGTATCTGGGTTGGTTGCGCTTCTACCGTCCAAAGTTCAGTTGATATTTTGCTACTAAATTCGATTGATTTAGGAAATGAACTTTCGATAATCCGGTTAACTTCATTTATCAGGTGTGCTAGCTGTATGGGAATGCGATCGCCTTCTACTCCCTTGGCAAAAGATGTAATTTGCTTGACAAGTTGGGCACCGCGCTTGCAGTTATCTTCAAGCATTTTGAGGAGAAACTTATTTCGCTCGTCTAGATGGGGGAGTTTAAGTTGCAGTAGTTGAGTACCTGTAAGAATCGGAGTCAATATATTATTCAAGTCGTGAGCAATACCGCTGGCTAAAGTTCCCAGGCTTTCCAAGCGTTGCGCTCGATAGTATTGAGCTTCAAGTTGTTTTTTCTGGGTGATGTCAGTGTTGACTATTAATATTGATTTTGGGTTACTTTGTTCGTCGCGCATCAAAGTCCAACGGCTATAGCTAACTATCTGTTTACCGTTTTTTGTAATTTGTCGCAATTCACCCTGCCACGAATTTTCTTGCAAGACGCCCTTCAAAGCTGATTCAAATTGAGAACAAATATCTTGATGTAAAAGTTCTTGAATATTCCGATTTTTAGCTTCCTCTTCAAGCCATTCATACAAATTTTCTGCGCCTCGATTCCAGAACAATATCTGGTTATCCAAATCGCAAACCATAATTGCATCTGTTGTAATATTGAGTAAAGCAGCTTGCAGTTGAATATTATTTTGTTTCTGCCCGCGTTCGCCGATTTCGCGAATCATCAACCGCTTTCCCACAAGTTTACCTTGAAAGTCATAGACGCTGGTCATGGTAATTGCGACATTAAAAGGCTTGACTTTTGGTAGCCTTATGCAACATTCCCAATCCTGCACTGGCTGTAGTAAGTTTACTTGGGTACGAAAGCTGCGGCGATCCGACTCCGCAATAAAAACAAATACTGGTTTACCTATAAGATATTTATGGGGCGAGCAAAACAAATTATTTGCCGCACGATTCGCTTCTTGAATAATTCCATTTACGTCAGTTACTAAATATGCATCCGGCGCAAACTCGAATAAATTCTCATAACGCTGTTGCTCCAACCTAG
>JBARZF010000576.1:0-1937 GCA_049649675.1 Rivularia sp. (in: cyanobacteria)
TGGACGAGAGTTCGATCTTTTGTTAGTAATTGCGCCATTGCTTTACCAACTTTAATCCTCCGTCTTACAGTTTCATCTTCACATCTGACGAGTGCTTTTTCGTATTGCAAAATCGCTTGTCGCTGAAAGTTTATTCTTTTATTTTCCTGAAATTCTCTTCCTTGAGTGCTGTAAGTATCGCCTAAATTTTCGTAAGGTTGATACCAGTTAGGATCGAATTCTACCGCTGCTTGCAAATCTTCAATCGCTAATTGGTAAAAAAAGCTGCCATGAGTTGGAGCGCTGGCATAATTAATTACACCGAAAAAGTTATGTATTTGCGATTGATATCTTTTACACCAATTGCCTAAATAATACCAAGGCACATTAGCTAGCATTTCTCGTTTTGAAAGCTCCACCGCTAACCACCGAGTAGCAGGTTTTAATAACAACCTAAAACGGTCTTTTACTTCTGGATATGTCTCAATAGTTGGTAACTCAAATTCTTCATCAATTGCGGTTTTAGATGCCGTTTTAGCTACTGTTTTAATTACCGTATCAGTTACACTTTCTGTTTTCTTTTCTTCCCAAATAGTGTAAAGCTTAGAAGCACCATGACCTTGAATATTCGTAACTTCAAATGTTATTCCCAATCTGTTGTAATCTTCACCTTGGCTTTGCAAGATACTAGTTACTTTGGTTCCATAAGGTGGAAATATAATTTTGAGCAGACTTACCAAAGGGTCAATTTGATCCGGTGTAAACTCGTTTAGCGAAGAAACTAAATGAGAAAGTCTTTCATCCGGAGTTGTTTGAGGTAGAGGTAACTTGTCTGGACGACGATGAGTTCGCAGCCCATTACTATTAATATGTTCTTTGAGACGCTGGTGAACTCCCTTCATTTCCCGCACCAGTCTTTCCCGTCCCAACTGACTCAAACCGGGCAAAACAAACTCCATACCTTCCGCACCAGAAGCGTTGGTAAAATTATCAATAATTAGTTGGGATGAACGGGAAGCAACTAATATTATAATTCGCTGGATAACGGCAAGACTCAGTAAAATTATGATTACTTTTGCTAGAAAGAAAACCGTTCTGTTAAAGCTTTTATCTACTTTATCCAGGTTTTCCAGCACTTGCTCGAAGGAAGTGTTTGGTTTTTCTTCTTCTAACTCCGATGCAGCAACAACGATCGGTGTCTCAGTTTTCGTAGAACCCGATATCGATGCTTGAGAACATCCCGAACCAAAGTTAATCGCTACAAAGGTTAATACTAATACAAGCCTTTTTTTCACAACCGCTGCAATTGAATGGTTTTTGTGACAGCAGATATTCTCTGCGTATCATAAATTACGTATTCTTAACACGAATTTTTAGAATTGGCAACAATTTTCAGTGAACAGTGAACAGTTAGCAGTTAGCAGTTAGCAGTTATCAGTGACCAGTTAGGGGTTAGCAGTTAGCAGTAAACAGTTTTCTATATATTCCACATCTTGCACGATTGTTGTTCAGCCAAGATTTCCGCCTTGAAATCAAAATCATCAGCGAATATACAAACTACGTTAAAAGGTGCTAAAACCCTATTTTCACTGCTAACTGTTAACTGCTCACTGCTCACTGTTAACTGTTCACTGCTCACTGTTAACTGCTAACTGCTAACTGCTAACTGCTAACTGCTCACTGTTCACTGCTAACTGCTCACTGCTCACTGCTCACTGCTCACTGAAAACTGAACTCTCGGGTCTGGCATAAAGCTGTATCTGAGGAAAAATCCTAATGCAATGAATAGAACAATTAACAAAGTACCAATTCCGACTGGGCTGGGAAGCCAGAAAACCGCTTCAATGTGATTTACCTGTCCGGATTTGAGTTTCCATGAAAGCTGCTTGTTGCTTTTAAGCGGTTCGATAGCATCTTCAGTTTCTTCAATACTGGAAGCACCCCAAGGAGTGTTCAAA
>JBARZF010000577.1:0-5364 GCA_049649675.1 Rivularia sp. (in: cyanobacteria)
GATTTATCTAAACTTTGATGATGTTCCGAAATCGAAATCGCTAACTTTTCTCCACTAATTGTTATATCTGCTTCTTCAAGTTCTTTACGATATTTTTGCACCGAACCTAATACTAAAGGAATGCCACAAGGATGAATATCTACAATCATTTCATCATCTTTTTCATGTTTGATGTAGATTCCACTATATTTTTTATCCGAGTAAGTAGGAGATAAAATTTGAGTATATAGAACCCCATCATCTCCAGATTTTAAACTTTGGTCTTTTTCATCTATAATCCCCCAGTTTTTAAGCTCGGAAGGCGCTATTTTTACTTTTGTTTCTTCGTCTTTTTTTTCTTCCCATTCTTTAAACTTTCCAGGCAATCGTAATGACACTACTTCATTATCTCCAATTTGGCGTTCTGGATAATCAACCTCTATTTTCATCGTCACTGATGGAAATTCTGTTTCGCCAAATACTGGTAATTTGAACTCGTAACTCACCGTATGACAAAATATATTTCTGTCACCTATAGTTATAGTTCCAGGGACGAATAGTAATCGTGTGGGATTTTGTGCTTGAAAACTTTGCCCATCTTCACTGTTAGATCCATGACTCACTAATTTTTTGATTAAAGCCATTTCTTGACCTTTTTTGATACTAAGCTCGCGAGTTAAAGTAGAAGATTTATCTAACCATCTATTCCAACTATAACGATTGGGCAGAAACGGATATGATGATGGAGTCCATGTTTGGTCAAGTTTAGGAATTGTTTGATCTTGCTTTTTTTCTTCAAAAAGAATTAAGCGAAGCGGTTTATCAGAATCATCAAAGGCACTCCAACCTTGTACTTCTGGTAAATGCCTGCTAGCAAATGCGATCGCCCGATTTAAAAAATGAAAATTATTTGAATCTCGATATCTCCAGATACAGCCATTTTCTGGAAACAAAAACTTAATTTTTTCCACAAAATCCTGATTTGGCTGTTTGAATTTATCTCCTAGAACTTTGTTCAAAAAAGGCCAGCTATTTTTATCTTTGCTTTTTTGATAAATTAAATAATCTTGTTTCTTCTCCTTAAAGTTATTTAGATTAAACCAATCAATTAAATCTTTTTTGACAACCAAGCCCACTAATTCAAATGACCTTGCTTCGGAACTGTTATATCCTACTAAGATAAACTTGAGGGTTGTTCCTTCCCATTGAAAACTACCTTCTTCCTCTTGACAAATATCTTGAAAAAACTCCTTTTTAAAAGCTTCTTCATTAGATATTTTACTTTCTGTCCCGTCTAATTTTTCAGATAGTTTTAAATGAATCAAAGGTCCGGAGTTTAGTTTTAAAACTAGGTCAATATTGGAGACAGAATATTCTTTTTCCTTGACTTTAACACTTGGTTTACTCATTTGATTATCATATCAACTGGGTTAGTACTATTAAGTCCCTCCATGTAAAGAACTTCTATTGGCAGTTCTGGCTCCGATGGCACAATTGAATTACTATTTGTCGCGGGGGCTGTATTTAGAGTTCTTGAAATAGCCGTAGGATAACGATGAATAATTTGAGAAAGCAGAGCAATCACCTCTTTGGAACGTTTAACTTCCTTAGAAGTTTCATCTGGTTTAACTAACTGTATTAAATTATCAACTTCCCCACTTAAAGAAATAGATTTAAAAGCTCCTTCAGCTACCATCAAAAAACCATTGATTGCTCCTGGCAATTCTTGCTCGCTGGGATATGGCCAGGATTTTTCATCCACTGAGATTTGGATTTTAGGTAAATCTTGCTGGTGTAATGCCAGAATAGTTCCCATTACCGAGCTATTTATAAATGGTACTGCTACACCAAATCTTTCGGTTCCATTATTATTAGCTTGTGTAGAAAGCCAGTATATGTAGCGGTCTTTCACTTGACCGAGAGACAATGTATGCTTGAGAAAATACTTGCCATCATCATTTTTGGTAGGATTTTTGAACTTTGGAGACCATCCTTTAGTATCTACCCATTCTTTTTTATGTTCGTCTTCGTCAGAAAATTCAAAAAGATGTAGTTGCGACACTTCGTTACTAAATTGAGAAAATCTACTATCTACTAACCGGGCATGATTGATACTAATTTTTTGTTTAGCAACGTTAGAAATTTCTAATTTTCTGTATGAATCTTCTTTTTTATCATTTGAGTCTTTATACAGACTTTCAATGAAAGGTTTACCAGATTTTTGGGAAATATAGGCTGCAAAATAGCCTTTCTGAATATCAACTTTTTTGGTTCCTTCGTCTACATTAAAGTGATAACAGAACCAAAAACTCTCTAGATTTTTTGTGACATTCACACTTCCAGGACCTGTTTGTACTAATTCATAAGGCATATTGTGTTTCCTCTAATTTCTTTTAATTTTGTCGATCTGGACTTCAGATATTTTTTGATTTAAGTGCAATTATTTGTACTATTTTTCTACAAATATTTTGCAAACATATCTTTCCAAGACAGTTCAAATATGTACCTGTCTTCTTTCTCTAAAGCTGTACCATATTTTTCTGTTATGGAGAAATCTCCTCCTCCCAGTGAACTTGGAGATGAAAATTGATTGTTTTTTTCCACTTTAATAGGAAGCTTCGCTAATTCTTTTAGTGTTACGAAAGCAGCATGGCAAACATCTGGTAAGTCCCTATAATTCAAAAGCTTCTCATCAAGTATTTGACCAAATTGTTCTTTGATATTGATAGTATTATCTTGCCGTTTAGCCAATATTATTAAGTTCAACCACTTAGTAAATACAAGCGTATCTAAAAGCTTACAGTTAGGGCTTAACCAAAATTGACGCAATAAATCTGCAACTGGCTGGTTCTTGCTCAGATTGATATCAAATAAATCTTGCATTTTTCTATTTACCGACCTTTTAAAATCTAATATAGAACCCATCGGTATAGATGAATCTAGTAATGCTGCACTTAGCAATAAATAACTATTTTGTTGTTTTTCCCAATAAACACTTATGTTTAAATTATCCGTTTCTGTGGGTTCATTGTTATCAAAAATCAGCTGAGGTAAGTAAAATTTTTCAGTTGGACAAATTAATGGTAAAGCAGCTTTATCGAGTGACAAACTCTCCGAGCTTACAAATATAGGAATCTGAAAGTTCTTCGCATTATTTGGGTCATCTATAAAATAAGCCAAGTTACCTGCCATTCTTTGCAAATTTCCTTCGTCAGCTTCAGACTGGGAAGTTAGGTAAACTACTGAAGGAGAATTAACGTTAAAAGTGTCATAACCTTTGTAATCCTCATCTCCGTATTTTCCAACGGTAGTATTTAAAACTATTATTTCTAAGTCCGTTCGCTGCATAATTTCAAAAAAGTTTTTTATTTCTGCCAGTTCTTGAAGATACTTTTTGACTTTATTCAGCTTTGTACACAACTCGTAATGGTATTGAAGAATTGTTGAGATATTTCTTTTTCCTTCTTCTCCTTCTTCTACTGGATAATACTGACTCAGATTTATTTTCTGTAGCAATCTTAGCAGTTCTGGCTCTTTGCTAAGTACTCCATCTAAAATTTTACTGTTGTCTACTTCTCCAAGATGCTCGACAATATCAACCATTAAGCCCAAAATATTACTTAAGTCTTCGCGACCTATTTGTGTTGTGCCTTTTGGTGCAGCTTGGATATATTCGCACAGCAGTAGCGATCGAAAAGCACGATTGAAATCTGGTTCTTCAGATTCATCATCGCGATACTTGTTTAGAATAGCATCCATCGATTTTGACAACTGCTGGTAATTGCTTTGAGCATCTTCAGCAATTTCGTTGGCTTTTTTAATTTCATCTTGTTTGGGGAAATCCATTACTTCAGGAATATCTAACTCCTGAAGTTTATATGTCTTACCTTCAATCTCTATTTGTGCTTCTGCGCTATCAAAGTATCCTGCTGTTTGGATGTCTTCGGCTTTCAATTCAATGTTATTTTCTTGAATTTTGTAACTGCCAAGTATTTTACCTTCACCGTCTGTCACCTTTCCTAAAGTATTTTCTGAAACATCTTCTAATGCTTTGGGTTTAGGTGCGGTAACATAAGTAATTAAACTGCTTTGAACCGCACTTTGAGCTTCTTTTTTAGTTTTTTCTTTGCGTCTTTGTTTAATATCTTCGTCAATATTTTCATAATCGGGCATTGACAAATCTGTCATTACATAGACAGGAGCTCCTGCTGTTTCCTTTGAAGCAATAACTTCTCGTCCGCTCCGGAGATCGTAAAGGTCTTGTGCGAGTTGTTCTTCTTTTTTGATTTGGTCTTGATTTTTTAAATATTCTTCAGCAAAACGATTTTTACTCTTCTGGGCAAATTCCTTAATAAATGCTTCTTTAACCTTAAGTTTTAAATTTTTATCTCCTTCTTCTTCCTTGGCTCTATTAATCACAACATCGATAAATTCCCTAATATCAAAGTTGTTGAATTTTTCGACTTCTTGGTCTTTTGCCGCTTGCTTGTTTAATCTATCTGCAAATTCTTTTATTTTTTCCTCAGTCTCACTATTCTCGTCAGGCTCGGTATTTAAGATAGTTCTGTAATATTTGACAAATAACTGGTTAAACTCATCATTTTCTTTAAGGATTTGTCCAGCTTTTCCTCCAGCTATCTGGTTTAATTTCTTGAAAATATTTTTGGCTCGCAAACGCATAGCTTTGAGCGTTACAGCACGATCTGGCAATAAAGCGGTGAAAATGTTGTCTTCAGCTTTGTCTGCGAAAATCTGATAATTATCATCTCCTTCTACTTTATTAGCAAGTTGTTCTTCAACTTTTGCCTCCTGAATTAATTTTAAGTTCTCAAGGCGTGCTTCTCTACTTTCACCGCGAATCCTTTTTTCTCCCTGATCTTCTACGCCAATACGATACATTTCTTGAGCAGCTTCGGTGGCACTTGTCACTTCCCATTCTTTATATTTGCTTGCCAACCAGCAGAAGATACTCGAATGAATCGCTTGAGTTCTTACGAGTCGATGAATTTTATCGGAGGCTTCCATGAAACCGTTGTAATAGGCTAAAAAGTTTTTATCTCCTACTTTTTTGCCTATTTGAGGATGTGACAATCCATAATCGGGATCGCTGGGATAATTTTTTAGCCAGCTAAAACTTTTTGTTTTGGCAATTTTGTTCCAGGTTCCATCTTCTTCGGTTGGATAGAGCATCACCCTTTTACAGCCAATCAGAGCATCTGCTAACCTTTCTACTTGCTCCTCAGTATAGATTCTTTCATCCAAATTATTTTTAAAGCTATTTAAAGATTTCTGAAAAGCAGTTTCAATTTCTGGCTCGTCTTGCTCGTGAGCAGTTAGGTACTGTACTATGCCGGAACAAAATGAGTTATCGGAATTAATCGTTTT
>JBARZF010000578.1:0-27971 GCA_049649675.1 Rivularia sp. (in: cyanobacteria)
GGTGGGTTTTGCAAATTGGCGATCGCATAATTGATCGTGGCGATAATACCCGCACCGCTAGCACCGCTAAGCAAACTAAATATTGCTGCTAAAAAGAAATTTTTGCTGGAATTTTTGAGTAGAAGACGGATAATTTTCATTAATTAAACTATTTGATAATTGATAATTGATAATTGATAATTGGTAGTAAAAAATTATTCAATTGGAAGTCATATAGTAAGTAATTAACCGAACCCGAAATTTTCATAAATATAATTTAATTAGTTTATTCATAAAATAGAATGTTGGGTTACGGCATATTATCATTAGTTCGTTATGATTACAATTTTTTAGAGCCGTAACCCAACCTACCAATTATATAATTATCCTCAATGCCCTATTCTCTTAATCTAGGAATCAATTGAGCTAAATTGCAGGGACGATTGCGAGAATCAAGTTGTTCTTTAATAATCTCCCATCCTGTTTTACAAGCTCCGGAAGAACCTGGCAAACAAAAGAGATAGGTACCGTTTGCAACACCAGCCAAACAGCGAGATTGAATTGTAGAAGTTTTAATTTCTTGATAGGAAATCATTCTAAATATTTCGCCAAATCCCTCAATTTCTTTATCTAATAAAGGTTTAATTGCTTCTGGAGTGCCGTCACGTCCGGTAACTCCGGTACCACCAGTTGTTAAAATTACTTGAACGGTTTCATCAGCAATCCAGCGAGATACAACTGCACGAATTTGATAGATGTCATCGGGAACAATTACTTTTTCTGCTAACTTGTGCCCTACTGTATTGAAATTATAGACTAATATTTTACCCGATTTATCATCAGCTTCGGTGCGGGTGTCGGAAACAGTTAATACTGCAATTTTCAAAGGAATTAAAGATTCGATTTTATCCATATTTATAGTATTTAGGTAATTGGTAATTGATAATTGGTTAAATCATCTAAATTTTATATTCTTTCTCGACAGTTGGGAAAGTTTTGTAATTCCCATCAGTTTCATATCTCTTTCTATTTCATTTTTCATATTAGAAATCGCTTTTTCAACTCCCAATTGTCCGCCAGCAGCTAAAGCATACAAATACCATCTTCCACCGGAACAGGCTTTTGCACCAACTGACAGCGCTTTCAGTACATGGGTTCCTCTTCTGACACCACCGTCGCAGATTACATCAATTTTATCTCCAACAGCATCGACTATTTCTGCTAATTGCTCGAAAGGTGATATACAGCCATCGAGTTGTCTGCCGCCGTGATTGGAAACCATTATGGCATCGGCTCCGATGTCAACCGCTCTTTTTGCATCTTCAACGCTCATCACACCTTTGAGACAAAACTTTTTACCCCATTTTTTTCTAATTTCTTCGGCATCTTTCCAATCCATTGATTGATCCAGCATCGTACTTAAATATTCACCTACCGACACTGCTACATTGCTTCCTTTCTTAATATGCTGTTCTAATTGTGGTAAGCTGAATGGTTGTCGTAAAAGATAATTTAACGCCCAATTCGGATGTAGAGCAAAACTAATCAAACTCTGCGGTGTAAGTTTCGGAGGTGTAGTAAATCCCGTCCATAAGTCTCTCTCTCTATTTCCCCCAGTAATTGTATCGACGGTTAAAGCGATCGCATCGAAATCTGCCTCCCTACACATCTCAATCATTGCATCATTCAGGCTCTTGTCTTTATGACAGTAAAATTGGAACATCTTTGGTGTAGATATAGTTTTACCTATCTCTTGTAAACTAACCGTACCCAAACTTGATATCCCAAACAAAGTTCCATATTTTTCTGCTGAAGAGGCAACTGCTCTTTCACCGTCATAATGAAATAATCTTTGTAATGCTGTTGGTGAACAAAACATGGGAATATCAATTTTCATTCCCATTATTTCTACAGAAGTATCTATTTCTTCAACTCCTGCCAAGACGTTGGGAATTAAATCACATTCTTCATAAGCTTTAGTGTTTCTCCTATAAGTAACCTCATCATCAGCCGCTCCATCTATATAGTGAAAAATCGGAGCAGGTAATTTTGATTTAGCTAAATTTCTAAAATCATTTGTGTTACGGCAATCTGCTACACTTTTAAATAATTTAAAATTCATTGTTTTTACATGAGAATGGTGCGTTAGGCGCGAATGATATTTATTTTGTCACAATTTGAATTATATATCGCGCCATAACACATCCTACAGTTTTAAATCTTAAAGAAAAAAGATAATTACTAGGGTTAAATATCCGTTAACAACCTTGCTTTTCTCAAAATAAATGTCATTAAAGTTTCCTGTTTGGCGATGATGTCCGCTGTTACTTCCATTCCAACTTTAATTGGATGCTTAATACCGTTTTTTTCTAACTTAATATCTTCGGGCTGAATTGTCACTTCGTAATAAGAAGCATTTTGAATATTGATTTGATTATTTATGGAAGTAGTGCCTGTTGATGGTTTAGTATCGGGGGTAATCTCCCTAACTACTCCTTTCAAGGTTCCATAATCGGGATACGGATAAGCTGATACACGTAAACTTACCCTGCCATTTTGACAATTTTGAATTTTTTGCAGCTTACAAGTTTTGACTTTACTGATGTCTTGAGATGGAATACGAGCTTTGATGACAAGAGGTACATCTTTCGGCGCTATTTGAGCGATATTTTGTCCGATAGTTACCATTTGCGATGAATTTCGTAATTGAAGTTGAAGTATCACTCCATCTTCTGGGGCACGAATGACGCTTTTTTCAATATCGGTGAGAATTTGCTTTACTTGTTGTCGATTGGTACGAATTTGATTTTGAAGTTGCACCTGTCGCTGAATTAAGTTATCCCGTTCTTTATTCAGAGCGGCAATAGTTGATTCACCCCTGGCTTTTTCCTGAGCAATCCGTTGTTTGGCAATTTTAATCGGTGCTAAAGTTGGATTCAAAGCTACTTTTGTTCTTTTTTGACGGGCTTGGGCTGCTTTGTAAGCTTGACGTTTCTCGCTAATTTGTAGTTTGGAAACCGCTCCCATATTTTGCAATCTTTGGTAACGCTCTGCTTCTTCAGCCGCTAATTCCAAGAATGCTCCGGCTTCTAACACTTCTGCTTCAGCAATACTTTTATTATCGTTATATTGACGGGAAGTATTTTCTAATTCTGCTTCTGCTTCGGCTATAGCTCTTTGTGTTGCGTTCTTTTCAGCTTTAATTTGTTGTTCAGTCGAAGCTATTTGAGCATCGATGTAACCACGTTCTGATTCTAAACCCTCAATATTAAGAATAGCCTGGGTTTTACGAGCATCTAAATTACTTGTGTCAATTTTTGCGATCGCGTCTCCTTTGACAACTTCCTGATTTTCTCTGACTAATATCTCGCTCACCGCTCCTGGTATTCCTGCCTCTACTATCCGTAATTCTCCTTGCGGGCGCACTACAGCAGCAGCTTTTACTGTAACTGGATATTTAAGTAAGGATGCTAGCAATACCGAACCACCGCAACACCCTAATAATGCTACTCCTCCAAATGTTGCCCAACGGCTTATTTGAGGTAATAAATCGTCACTCTTAACTGGTTTAAGAAATTCAAAATTATTTTCTGCGAACATAAGATGTTAAAAAGTACTTTCAGCGTTTATTTTCGTCGTATTTTGAGCAATTCACTTCTCTAAAACGTAACTCTAATTTGGAAATGTATTTATTCTTTTGAATTGCTTTATATAAAGAATAAATCATTTTTTATTTACTAAAAAAAATCAGCATAATTTTATACCTCTTTAATTATAACCCGATCAAAATCTGATAATCTACACTACTATAAAAGTATAAATTAGTATCATATAGTATCATCCAACTCAAAGATATTCGTAACTATAAGTTCTTAGCAGTGACATTAATCTCAAAATGTGATGTATCTTCAAGATTAGGAAAGACTAGCATTTATATGTTGAATAAAGAAACTTTATATATTTTAGTTAAGAAAAGATTATGGTCTTAATATTTTTTTGTATTTTCAAAACCATTTTTGGGCAAGGGTTACAGAGGTTTACTTAAGATAAGGTTAAGCATAGAATCAAAATAATGCCAAATTGGCAGTAGCATTCGAGATTTTAATGTACCGTAAAGAAAGTTGCTCGAATTAATTTTAGAACAACTGAAGATCTGGTGTATTTACAAAGGAAAAACGTCATGGCACTACATACTAATGGGTCCCAACTGTTTTCACTCGCAGAAAATTTCTTAACAGATTTATCTGCGGAAGATGAATCGATAATTGCTGGTGGTGGACGTAAAGGTAGTAAGAGTAAAAGTAAGAGCAAGAGCAAGAGCAAGAGTAAGAGTAAGAGTAAAAGTAGAAGTAGAAGTGGTGGACATTATTGCTAGAATACTTATTTGCTTTGATTGCAACAAACAAATATTAGTAGCCGTGTAGAACTCTATAGAGAATTGAGTACTTACTTCTTAAAGTTCACCGTGGGAATACTCTCGACGGTATACTTTAACATTGAAATCGATTTCCAAATAATAAAAGTAGGGTTTATATGTCTACAGCCCTACTTTTTTTAAATAATTTTTTCTTAACTTGCATTACTTGCTCGTAATCGCGATGAAATTTTTACTAAGTGCTCAAAATCTGCGCGAATATTTAGTTCAGCAGAGACTGCATATATCTAATAATCAAAATATTCAAATAGAATCAAAAGTTTCCAAAAATTTTAATTTATTGGTTACATTACCCGACAAACAACGTTTATTTGTTAAGCAAGAATCGCAAAATAGCAAAGGCAAAACTTCGGGGCAATTCTTAAAAGAATGGCGTATTCGTGAATGGCTGGAGAATTTTCCGGAATTAAGCAAAATTTCTCATCTTCTATCGAAAGCATTGTTATTTGATAAAGAAAATTCTATTTTAATTTTCAATTACCGCGATGACTATCAAGATTTAGAAGATATTTCTTACATAGAAGAAAATGATGATTCATCATTAAAGATTGCCGGACAAATTGGTAGTAGTCTGGCGAAAATTCATCAAGCGACAATTGATCGAGAAAATTATCGTTTATTTTTAGCGAAAGACTTAACAACGGTAGAGAGAAAACCCAGCTTTATTCGTGGTTTAAAAAGAGTTAGACCTGATGTTTTTAGACAGGTTATCAGTGAAAACCTTAAATTCTTTAAACTATATCAGCGAGCTTCGGAGTTGCGTGCATCCATCCAGTCTTTAATAAATAATTATCAACCGCGTTGCTTGATACATAATGATTTGAAATTTGATAATATTTTATTGCATAATGATTATTTACACGATTATGATAACTCAACAAATCCCATTATAGTAATTGATTGGGAAAAATTTGCTTGGGGAGATCCAGCTTATGACTTAGGTAAATTAATAGCTTGTCATCTTAATAAATGGTTGAGCAGCATTATTATTAGTGGAGAAATTGATATTCAAACAGCGCTTAAGTTAGCAACAATTCCCTTAGAAAAAGTGCAGCCAAGTATTGCTAATATGGCGATTTGTTATTTAAAGCCTTTTCCTGAAATCTTAAATATATACCCAAACTTTTGGCAGCGAGTGATTCAATTTGCCGGTATGTCGCTAATTGAAAGAATTCAAATTAAAATTCATTATCACGAGCCAATCGGTAATACTGGTATATGTATGCTTCAAGTTGCTCAGTCATTATTATGTTATCCAGAGTTTTCAATAAAAGTAATTTTTGGCGAACAAGCTAGAAAAATATTTGCTTTCCAGTAGAAGATTACTAGAGAAAAAGCCACAGATAACACAGAGGAAAGAAGTAAAAAGAGATAAGAACTAAGAGCGGGAAGTAAGCAAGTAATTAATTAATAACTTTTTTCTGAGGATAAGATGACATCATTACATACAAAAACACCCAATTTATTAGAAACATTAGAAGAGATTATTAATAATACGAGTATTCAATCAAATCTGACAATAACCCACCCGGACTATCAACCGTTAGAATTAGTAGAAGCTGTAGCTAATTCCTTAGAAAAATTACCTCCTGAGATACAAGAAAAGTATTTGCATCTGCAACTGCGAACATTTATTCATAGTATATATTTTGATGGCAGCTTACAATTGTTACGAGATGATGGTATTAACGATAATTTAAAAACAGAAGAACCAAATTTAGAAAATAATACAGTCCGGGGTATTAACCGTAATTACTATGCAGCCTTAGAATCAAATAACAGCGGAAAGGGTTTTTACGAACCCGGTTGGAAGGTAATTCAACAAGAAGATGAGTTATTGGTAGTACGAAAAGATGATTTCAATTTGCATATCGAACCCGAAACGCACCTCAAAAAAAGCGAACGTAACCCACAAATAAGTGATATAGTTGCAGTGTTAATGCCAAATAATCGCCTCCAACAAGGTTATTACATTGCGATTGGTGATGGGGGGTTTGTCAATATGCATCTATCTGAGAAAAACAAATTTAATATTAATAAGAGCGTAGATATTTACTTCAACTTTACGCCACAAATAGCCCCAGATATCGTCAAAGAATTAACGCAACAGTTAAATACATTTGGTATACCATTTTCATTTAAAGTCGCATATGACCAAGAAGAATGCCTGCATCGTTACGATAGCGGGATTCTCAACATCGAAAGCGATGACTACGATCGAGTACGTCCGATTCTGCAAAAAATCTATGCCGATACGCGGAGCATGATGCCTCTGGCATATCGCACAACAGATTTTCGTCCGCAAGTACCCTTATTTACCAAATATCTTGCACCTGGTTTGAGTTTAGCTGAAGTACCCGAATCTGTATTTACGTCCAACGAAACCTTTGGTAAAAATCGCTGTCGCATTGTAGCAGATGCTTTACTAGATAAATATCGCAGTCAAAATAGAACTTCTATATCTTGTATAAAACAACAGTTTGCGAACAATAATATATCTTTGCAACAGCCATATCTCAATCCTAATTCTCAAGATATTTACGGTTTTGAATGAAAAAACATCCAATTATTCGACAGTATAGTCAAGAAGACTGCGGTGCAGCTTGCGTTGCCACAATCGCTAAATATTACGGTAAGAATATCAGCCTGAATCGGATTCGCGAAGCGATTGGTACCGGACAACTCGGAACCACCTTACTGGGATTGCGACGGGGAACTGAAGCTTTTGGATTTTTCACACGTTCGTTTAAAGCTTCCGCTGAGATACTAAATAATCTTGGTAAAATTCCCTTACCTATGGTTATTCATTGGAAAGGCAACCATTGGGTAGTATTTTACGGTCAAAAAGGGAAAAAATATGTAATTGCAGATCCAGCATTTGGAATACGCTACCTAACTAAAAACGAATTAACCGAAGGCTGGAAAGATTGGGTGTTGTTATTATTAGAACCCGACAATAATACTTTTTACGTCGAAGATGATGACGAAATAGACTATTTTAGTAAATTATTAAATAACGTTTTACCTTATCGTAAAATTATTATAGAAGCAACACTTTGTGCTTCTGTAATTGGTTTATTATCTTTATCTTCTCCTTTTTTAATTCAAATTCTTACAGATGATGTTTTAGTACGTAGAGATGAGAGTTTATTAACTGGTGTAATTTTAGCCGTAATGGCAATGTACTTAATGCGACGTTGCTTAACTTTAATAGAAGATATTTTAATAACTCACTTCACTCAACGCTTAGAATTAAGTTTGATTTTAGAATTTGGACGGCAGCTTTTACGTTTACCATTAAACTATTATGAATCTCGACGTAGTGGTGAAATTGTCAGTCGTCTGCGCGATATCCAAGAAATAAATAGATTGATTTCGCGAGCAATAGTTAGTTTTCCCAGCAGCTTTTTTATTGCCACAGTTAGTTTATCTTTAATGGTATTTTATACCTGGAAGCTTACTATTGCTGGATTGACAATTGGTCTTGTCATGACAATATCAACATTGATATTTTTGCCGGTAGTCCAGCAAAAAACTCGTAAAAGAATGGAATTAGCGGCTGAAAATCAAGGCTTATTAGTTGAGATATTTAAAGGAGCCTTGACATTAAAAACAACTACAGCAGCACCACAGTTTTGGGAAGAAATTCAAAACCGCTTCAGTCGATTGATGAATTACTCTTTTGCGACAAAAAAAATTGAAATAATTAACAAACAGTTTTCCCGTGTAGTGTCCAATATGGGCAACGCGATATTATTATGGTTGGGTAGTAATTTAGTTATTGATAGAGAATTAAGTATTGGACAATTATTAGCATTTATTAGTTTAAATAGAAATGTGATTTCATTAATCGACTTTTTTGTTGATTTTGTAGATGATTTAGCGAGAGTTAAAACAGCAACAATACGCATCCAGGAAGTAATCGAATCAACTCCTGAAACAGATGATAATATTCAAAAAGCTTGGGTTGAAATACCAGGCAATGCAGATATTATTTGTAGTAACTTACTTTTCCATTATCCAGGTCGTATGGAATTACTTGAAGATTTCTCTTTGACAATTCCTGGTGGTAAAAATATTGCCTTAATTGGTCAATCTGGCTGCGGTAAAAGTAGTTTAGCAAAAATAATTGCTGGTTTATATACAATACAATCTGGAAATATTTGCTTTGGTCTTTATAATTTACAAGACATCGCTTTAGAATGTTTGCGACAGCAAGTCACTTTAGTCCCCCAAGACGCACATTTTTGGAGTCGTTCGATTATTGATAACTTCCGCTTGGGTTCCCCCCACGTATCCTTTGAAGCAATCGTAAAAGCCTGTAAAATAGCCGAAGCTGATGATTTTATCAAAAAATTCCCAGAAAAATACCAAACAATTTTAGGCGAGTTCGGTGCTAATCTTTCTGGAGGGCAACGGCAAAGATTAGCGATCGCTCGTGCAATAGTGAATAACCCACCTGTCTTGATTTTAGATGAGTCTACAGGTGGGCTTGACCCCGAAAACGAAAATTTGGTTTTAAAAAGATTACTTTCTCACCGTCAGGGAAAAACGAATATTTTAATTAGCCATCGTCCAAAAGTAATTTCACGAGCCGATTGGATTATTTTTCTAGAAGAAGGTAAAGTTAAAATCCAGGGAACACCAGATGAATTACGTCAAAAAGATGGTAAACATTCAGATTTTTTGCTTGTTTGAATATACCTTTTTCTCTAACAGGACTTAGCAAAAAGGCACATTTTGCTAAGTCCTATAATCATCAAACCTGAGCAATTTCCCCTGAAACATCAGCCGATTTTGACAATGAATTACCCCTAACTGCGCGGAACATTCCAAATCTGCAAAGTCCGGTACCAAATGCTAACCGCATCAACAAAATAGTAGGTACTTCCCGCACCGATTTAAGAAAACCACGAACCCCAAAACGCATCCATCCCTGGGGTTTAACGATTCCCTGCCAAATAGTATCGAACCATGAAGGAAGTGTTTCTTTTGTCCAATCTGCGGTAGTTACTTCCCCTTCCACAAATCCGGTTGCTTGCAAAAGTTCGGAAAAACCTTCTATGCTGGAAAAAGCTGGATGCGACCATTGATCTAATAATTGCTGCATCACTGGTTTTTCCCAAAAATTCAGCGGAATTTGACGGTCATCTCTTTGGTTCCAATCCGCTACAACCAATAATCCACCTGGCTTTAATACCCGCAACAATTCTCTAGCAAAAACCGCTTTATCCGGCATATGCGGCCCAGCTTCAATTGACCATACTACGTCAAAACTAGCATCGGGGAAAGAAAGAGCCATCGCATCATCCACCACAAATTTAGCGCTGACACCTTCGGGGGTTAACTCAGTCGCTCTTTTCACCTGTTGGGGGCTGATAGTAACTCCGGTGACATCAAAACCGTATTCCTTGGCTAAAATCCGACTGCTACCACCAATTCCACAACCGACATCTATAACGGTGGTACCTGCGGGTAATTTATCTAAACCACCCCAACGCACCATTTCATGAACGAAATCGTATTTAGCTGTTAAAAAATCTTTATTTGTGGGTGGGGAACCATAATGTCCCAAATGGATGTGTTCCCCCCAATAAAACTCCAAAATACCATCATCAGTCCATTCATCGTAGGAATTAGCTACGGAATCCGATGATTGATAGCGACGAGCGGTGATTAGATATAATGCGATGCTTACAACTAATATTGCAAGGATAATTCCCAAGGTAGAAAGCAGCAAATTCATTTAGATACAGCCTTAATATTTTTTAATAATTTTATCGTATTAAGGAGTTGTGGGTTTTGATTTGTTTGAGTACCAACTCTTGCAAAACTATTAAAATAAAACTAGACTAAGTTTGTAAACTAAGTCTATTATTAGCTATGGAAAGCGTAAACATTCATTACTGCAAGACAAATCTCTCTCGACTATTATCCCGTGTAGAGCTTGGAGAGGAAATTGTGATTTCCAACCGAGGTAAACCAATCGCAAAACTAGTTCCGTTTAGCACCTCATTAGATAGACGAGCTAGTTTAGGACAAGACAGAGGAAAGTTTGTAGTACCAGATGACTTTAATGCTCTATCGGAAGAGATTTTATCAGCATTCGAGGGTGGAGCAGAGTGAAGCTTTTGCTAGATACTCAATGTTGGTTATGGTGGTTTTCTGAGCCAGAAAAGTTAAATGAGGAGACAATTGAACAAATTGTTACCGAAACTAATGAAATTTGGTTCTCCGTTGCTAGTGTTTGGGAAATAGGTATTAAAGTTGCGATTGGTAAGTTACCACTACCAGAACCAACATTATATTATATTTCTACTCGTATGACTCAATTAGGCGCAAGAATGTTAGAGATTACAGCAATTCATGCTCTACAAGCAGCTTCATTACCTTTACATCATGGCGATCCTTTTGACAGAATGTTGATTGGACAAGCTCAGATAGAAGATATGACAATTGCGAGTGCGGATTCAATGTTTGATCGGTATCAGATTTCTTTAATTTGGGCTGGTAGGTGAGCGTAATTAAACATAACTGTTCTTCGGTCGTGCCGCGCTGAACACGGAGTGTTCCCTTTGAGGGAATGGAGGCACGACGACGCATTCACCCGGAGGGTGCGGCTCATCCCAGACGTTTCGAGCAAATTACTTTTCGTTATATAGTTGGTTTTATTTCTGCCGACTTACTTTTCTGCTTTTCAAAATTAATCTGCCCCTGTTTTTTACGAAAAGTGAGTAATACTAAAGCCGTAATTTCTGGAACAAGTGCAGAAATTGCAGTTAGTTTTAACGATAAAGTGTCGGATGCATTAAATAATCCTGCCATACCACTTAAATGTGCTGATAAGATGTCGGTAAAATCAATAACAATGCACGCTAACAGAAGTGTTTTTACGGTGTTTTTATTTGCAGAAGCAACAAGCACGGCAATTACGATGTCTCTAATTGCCCAAACACGAATAACATAGGGCATTTGGAGATTTGAACTTATAGGAATATTAAGTTGTTCCATCAACCAATGTGGATCGGCATAGCCAACAGCACTGAGACTAAACCGAAGAATACACATTAGTCCTATTAGAAAAGCAATGTACCAAGTTTGATTTCTCATTTCACAAAATTAAATAATGCTTTGATAAAAACTTAATTAGACATTAAAGTCATTAGTTCCTAAAGTAAAGTAGTTACCATTTAGTAACTCGATAACCCAGAAGAAAGTATTGTTACCATGACAGAGCCTGAATCTATTCCTTTAGAAAAATTACTTAATCAAATTTCAGGTCGATGGACGATGTATATATTATGGGTATTAGATACGAAAGGAGCGTTACGTTTTGGCGAACTCAAACGTAAAGTTGATGGAATCTCGACAAAAGTTTTGACTGAAAGATTGCGAATGTTAGAAGCAATTGGTATTATTGACCGCAACTACAAACCTACGATTCCACCGCAAGTTACTTATAAATTAACCGAGCGCGGTAAGGAGTTGTCTGAGCCGCTTTATCATTTGTGCGAGCTTGCTTCGCGTTGGTATGGTTAAGCTTTTATGCAACATTTGAGATGAATTAATTCGCATACTTCCTGTGGTGAAATAAACTTAGTATCTATAAATGTGCCTAAGTCTGCTTATTGTTAGATACCACACTCAAATTAAAATCCACCAAAATCACTACCACCACAGTCGGAACCACCATAACTGCTTCCTCCATCATAACTACCGCAATCGGAAGCGTTAGAACTTCCAGAATCGGAATAATTAGAACTTCCCGAATCAGAACTATGGGAATTAGCAGCAGCACCGTAAATACTATGGTCGTAATTGCTCGAATTACTTGAAGAGTTACGAGAGTTGTAACTATTTGTGTTGGAAGATTCAGAATTACTTGAAAAACTATTATTGGAAGAACTGTTCCGATTTCGGGGCTGATTTGATGGCAATAGAACTAGTACTATTAAGCCAATAAATATTAATGCAAAAAAGATTTCCATAACTTTTACCGCTATTTCTCAAATTTTGTCTCTATATGTATATCTGAGAATTTTGAGGAAATTACGAAAATTCAGTTATCAGTTATCAGTTATCAGTTATCAGTCATGTGTTTAACTATGTTTTTTATTCAAGATTTTGATGTTGGGTTACGACACGATTAATAAGTATTCTTAAGTATTCTCGTTACAAGCCTTTATTAATAAATCGTGTCTAACCCAACCGTGAGTAACTACAGCTAATCTATTACGTCGATAGATTGTGATGGATATGAAACTTCTAAAATCACCACATCGCCATCTGCACGGAACGGACCGTGAACTTCACCTGGAGGACGGCTTGCATAAAATCCTGGCTCAAGCCACATATCAAAGGCTTCATCGTACAACCGACCGGATACAACAAATATCTCTTCGGGATATGTATGGCTTTTGGAACCAAACGAACCTGTATGATAACCACTTTTAAACCAGGTTAATCTAGTATAATCTCCAGTATTTTTATCTTCAGATACTGTTAACTGGCTTATATTACCTTCAGATCCATCTATGGTTTCCCACTCATTCAAATTACTTTTATCTAATGGATTCCAGTAGGTTGAGGTGGACTTCATCGGAGATTACCTTTTGTTAATTATGTTATGTAGATTTTGGTCTATCATACGAAGCAATTAACAGATCATATCAAAATGATCATGTTGGGTTACGACACGATTAATAAATATTTTCGATATAAGCCAAATTTGCTTTCCTGTCTAACCCAACCTACGAGATGGAGAGGGGGTGATGGGGGGACAAGGGGACAAGGAGAAATTACCAATTACCTATTCCTATCCATAGGTTGAGAAATCGCAATCAACTCCAGTAACCGTAAAGTTGTAAAATTTTGTTAGATACAAAGCGGCTATTAGGTAATCGGCATGACAGCAACTACTCCCAAGGCAACATCTGCTCCCAAGTTTTGCGAAGGTATTCAATATTTTGGGGGATCTAAACCTGATTTCGATAAGTATGGTAAGCAAAGTGCCATACAAGATGGTAAAACTGCTATTAGCGATACTCAAGACGCAGCGGCTATTTACCAAACTTTACTTTATGCCGATGCTTTACGTTATTTAACATTACAAATTACCGGAAGTAAATCTTCGGGGCATCCTGGTGGTTTTGCATCTCAAGCGGAAGCTTATGCTGCTTTAGTCATGCTGGGTTACAAGAATATTCTGACTGAAGTAGGACATCATGCTCCTGGTTTCTATAGTGCCATGTTTCTTGACCGTTCTTTAGAGGACATGGATATTACCACGGTGCAACAGTTGCGCGATCGTTATCGGGAAAAACACGGATTGCTGGGACACCTTTCGGGTATGATTCCTGGCATTCTCGCACCTGCGGGTCCTTTAGGTCAAGGTCAGCATTTTGCCATGGCTGCGGCTTATTTGAATCGCGATAAGTTGTTTCCCTTTACTGTTGGTGATGGAGGTTTGGGGGAACCTTATATCATGAGTGCGATCGCGCATTTTAATACGGCTTTTCCCAAAATTACTAATTTCCTTCCCGTGTTGGTGTGGAATGGTTACTCTCAGGAACATCACAGTATGGTTTCTTTGAAAACCAACTCGGAAATGGGTAATTACTGGGTTGGCAATGGTTTTGAGGAAGTTGTTTTAGTTGATGCTAAAGACTTTGACGATCGGAATCAACCGGGAGATTATGTTGATAGTACCGAATTTTCCTTTGAGAAAAGGTTGCAGTTTACCAAAGCTGTATTGGAAGGAGTTGATAAAGCTGCCAAGTCAGCTTTGAGTGGAAAATTAACTGTATTTATAATTAAACAACTCAAAGGTTCCGGAGTTCACGCTACAGGTTCCAAATCTCATAACCTTTATCCCAAGGATACTTTAGATGCAGTTCATATGGTAGAAGCATTGAAAAAACGTGCTTTATCTGTAGAAGCTTGGGAATTAGTACGCAACAATTGCGATCGCGCTGGTGGTGGGCCTGCTGCAAAGACTGCGGTAACTGAATTTGAGTTACAATTACCTGAGTTGGGCGATTTGGCTTTGCAAGAGTTTGAAGTTGGTGGGGAACCAAAAGTTTCTACCACTGCAATGGGACTTTTAGTTGGTAAAGTTGGACAAGCTGACAAGAATTTCTTAGTTACTAATGCTGACGGAAACGCTGCATCGGGTATTGGCAATATCAACCAAGCTTTAAAAATTATTCATCCTACCCAAGATGATGATTACAACCAAGCTCCCCAGGGACAAGTTTACGAACCTTTGAGTGAAGATGCTTGTGCTGGTTTAGCTGCGGGTTTATGCTTGATGGGAGGACGCAGTTTATGGTGTTCATACGAATCTTTTGCTGTAAATGGTTTACCAATTTGGCAAACTGTAACTCAAGCAATGGCAGAATTACGCCGCGCTACTCCTTCGACAATAACTTTATTTACCGCCGGTGCATTAGAGCAAGGGCGTAACGGATGGACACACCAACGTCCCGAAATCGAAGCTTACTTTGCTTCCATGATGCGTAACGGTAATATTTTCCCACTATTTCCCACCGATGCCAACAGCATTCAAGCTTGTTACGAATGGGCTTTAACTACTAAGAATAAAGGAATTGTGATTACCGCGAGTAAATCACCGTTACCAATTCGTACCACCTTTGAACAAACCAGACAAGCTTTAAAAGATGGTGCGGTGGTGTTGCAAGAAACCGATGGAAATAAGAAAGTTGTATTTGCAGTAATTGGCGACATGATGTTAAAGCCAGTCTTTGAGGCAGCCGAACATCTGCAAAAATCAGGTATTGGCGTTAAAATCGTTTCCATAATTAATCCCCGTCGTTTATATCGTCCCGAAGATACAGCTTGGGATTTGTGTTCGCATTCAGACGGCGGTTTTATCGATGATGCCAAATTTGCAGAATTCTTTGATGGAGATGCCTTAATTGGTGCTACAGGGGGCGCTCCGGCGATGTTAGAACCCGTGATGTTGCGGAGTAATTGTAAGCGAGATACCTTTGCATGGAAACGTGGGGAAACTACATCAAGTGCGGGTGAATTGATGGCATTTAATGGTTTGACTGCCGAAGCGTTGAAAGAAAAAGCGATGAAGTTAGTTAAATAAAAGTTCGTAGTAAGGAGTTTAGTCCTTAATTATATGCGGATAAGGGCTAAAGCCCTTACTACAAACTTTATTACCATCGTTTATTTCTTCTTTCAACAGTCACAAACTGTAACTAATCATTCATTCTCTAAATATCATTTGTAATACTAAAACTTTTTTTTATTTTGTATCGAATAATATTAAATTAATGTTTATTGCTATTAATCCGCATTAACTTCTAATTATCTAATTAGAGGTTGTTGAACCAGTATTTCACCACATTAAGCTATCAGGGGTAATTAAGGTTCGTAGTATTCCACCACATAAGTTATGAGGGGTTAAAACATTTGTAGTGGGAGCGTCTCGCTCCCTGGAGATAATGAGCGAGCTAGAAGCATGTCCTTGCGGACACGCTGCGCTAACGTACTCCCAAATACCCCGCAAAATTAATGTGATGAAGCACTAGTACTAGACCACATTAAAATTACCGGGTGAGGACAAGCAGGGGAAGCAGGGGAAGCAGAGGGGGCAGGGGGAGAAGGGGATTTTAACATTTACAATACACCCCTCAGAATTAATGTGGTGGAGTACTAATACTTTGTCCCATTAAATACGATCGGTTAATTTATTTACTAGCGAGCGAGACGCATGTCCTGACGGACACACTTCGTTAACGCACTACACAATATAAAACCCGTCAAGACTAATGAGACAAAGTACTAGTTGAAAGACGGGCATTCCTTACTACAAACCCATGAAAACTAATGTGCTGAAGTAATAACAAGATTAATTGCAGTTCGGGGGCAATGCGTTTATTAAGAATAGTTATTAGTTGTTGATGTAATCTTGCTTTGAGGAACTTGGTATGTCTATATACGGTGAAGCTATTTGGGTAAGCGGCAGCCCTTCTTTGAGAGGTTTGAGTACACCTTTAATAAACAAGTTAGTCAAACATACGAATATTTATGGATGGGAATATATTCAATCAATAGATGACCCAGCCTGTATGAATACAGCAGTCGAATTATTACATAGTTATCTGAAAACTAAACAGATTCCCGTCCATTTAATCGGGCATAGTACAGGTGGGACTATTGCATTAATGTTGGCTCGTAAATACCCTAATTTTGTCAAGTCTTTAACTTTACTTTCAGTTGCAGCCCAACCAGCTAAAACTTGGCACGTTAACTATTATCAACAGCGGCAAATATACACCCTCAGTAAAGCAGAAGCTTTATTCAATACTCTTAATAACGTATTTAGAAATAAATATCCCTGCTGCTTGCATAACTTAATCGATAATTTTTATCGAGATTTAGAAAATTTACCCCTGATGCATTCACTGCTTAAAATCGAAAGCTTGCCATCGGGAGGGGTTTTGATGCCATTAATGGTTTGCGGCGGACAAATCGATATGATTTTAGGTTATCCCGATTACCATGAATGGAAAAAATACTTACAGCCAGAAGATATTCTTTGGAAATGCCCCCAAGGAGGTCACTTTTTCCACTATTTTTATCCCGAAATAGTCAAAGAGCAAATTTTACATTTTTGGCGTTCGCACAAATTAGGGGTAGAAAAAGAGGTTATGAATATGGCGAATGGGGAATGGGGCATTGGTAATTGGGAATTGGGGAATTAATTATTCAACTGCCAGATAATGCACGAGACATATAACAGATTTAGTCATATCTGTTACAACATTGCAACAATTCTAAATGTAATTTGGAATAATGTTTTGAGTTGTCTATTTTAGATTTTCATCGGTTGTTGACGAGAATAATCCGTTCATCACCAATCCAAAATCCTGAAGCGCGAAAATCTAAAATTGAATTAGGCTCTGGGAATCTCTGAAAGTAAAAATCCGGTGCAGGAAAGTTTTTAGGTTCGTAAATCGACACCCCAACCTTTCCGCAGAATCGAAGTACACAAATGTTTATTGCTTAACCCAGAGGAGCTTTAATTATGGCAAAGATGGCTATTTTTTATGGCAGTACTTCCGGTATAACCGAAGAAATCGCCACAAAGATACACGAGCATTTTGGTGAAGAATTATGCGATCTTTTTAGCATGGAAGAAGATTTCACTGGCGTTGATGAAATGCTTGAGTACGATCATTTGCTCTTTGGTTGTTCTACCTGGGGAAGTGGGGAAGTCCAAAACGACTGGCGAGATCCATTATTTGAAATGGAAATGGATAAACCTGATTTTACAGGTAAAACCATTGGGCTATTCGGTGCGGGAGATTATAAGAGCCACGGCGAACAGTTTGTCAGTGCATTAGGAACCTTATACGACCATTTTAAGAAATTGGGTGCCACCCTTGTTGGTGAAATTCCTACCGACGGTTATACCTATGAATATTCCTTCGCGGTGCGCGATGGTAAATTTATTGGACTACCTATTGATGAAGTTAATGAAAGTGAGAAAACTGACGAGCGTATTGCACGTTGGGTTGAAGCAATAAAAGTGCATTTTCCTAGCCCATCATTGGAAACTGCGTAGAAACTTTACGCTCATTTTGCGTTATTTCCCTAAATGTAGAGAGACGTAATATATTACGTCTCTACACATTAATTTGTGGGTAAATAAATATCTTGTCAACTGTTAACTGTTCGCAATCAATTCCCAATTAATACATAAGGCGCCCAAAAACCAGGCATTTTGTAGTTAGGATAATTTTTTAATAATAGACATCTCCCTAAAACATGAGTTTCCGGGATAGGAATAACTGTTAATGGTGCATTTGTGTCAATTTAAATGCTTTATCAATAAACATCTTTATCAATTTCTTGGAGCAATATATATACCAAAACCCATCCTAAAACTATAGGAAATATAACGATTAAAGTACGGGGATCTGACAGTAAAATATCCATAATTAGAATAATATTCTTAAATTAATGTTTAATCGAATACATCTATGCTGTGAGATTTCAGAAACCCCTTTTTACTTATCGTATTTTAGTAGAAATATCAAGATAAGTGAAAATGATTATTTAAAATAAATGGCTTATTCAGCCTCCCCAATCAAAGTAAAAGCCGCCCAATCTCTAGGATTTTTGTGTTTTTCCATCGTTTTTAACATCGCTTGCCGCAATGCTTTAGCTTTGTCGGGATTTTGCTGTAGCTGACGGTAAAATTCGGTCATTAACATTGCAGTCGGGTTATCGGGTATCGTCCACAAAGTAACGATAACGCTCGGCGCACCAGCAGAAATTAGCGATCGCGATAATCCAATTACGCCGTCACCTGTAAGTTTACCTTGTCCCGTGTCGCAAGCGCTGAGAACTACTAAATCTGCATTAATCTGTAAATCAAAAATTTCATTCGCAGTTAACAAGCCATTACCATCCTCATTTCCCCCCTTGGTAAGGGGGGACGAAGGGGGATCTGGAGCAAGAGCAATTGCCCCCGGTACGCTACCATCTTTAAAGTCATCGAGTAAGCCATGAGTAGCTAAGTGAATAATTTTAGCTTCAGAAAAGCGTTGTCTGACGATGGTTTCGGTAGCGTCTTTACCGATAAGCGGTTTAGTGTTAAATAATTTAGCAATTGCTTTGGCTTCCATTTCCGCACCGGGTAAACTAGGTAACTGTTTTGGAGGTTTGCCGATTTCTGGTGAAACACTCGGCATAGTTGGATTACCGACAATTAATATGTCTTGTTTGGCGGTTTTTTGATGTATTTGACTTACACGATTGCGTTGTTTGCGGGTTAAATCTAAAACTTGAATTGATGGTGCGGTAAGAATAGTGTGTTTTTCTATCAGATATTTACCTTCTGCGTCTTGCAATGCTGGGAAGGGTACGAGGAATAGCGAACTTTGAGGTACAAAAATTACTCGTTCGTCAGGGTTTTTCGGTAGAATATCGGCGATGGGTTTGATAAGTAGGGAATGAAGTTGTTTGAAGCGGTTTTTTGCTTTTTTAGGGTTATAACTTGATATTAAACCACCAGCAGCGCGACTTCTTACACCGATTTGAGTGCGACTGTTACTTACAAGTTCAGCTAAAGTTGTATTTTCTTTCTGCCATAAGGGTTTTAAGTCGGCTTTGCGGAAGGTGATTTCACCTGTGGGTTTGATTACCCAGATGTAGATTTCTGAAATAATAATAGAATACTGAACAATTGTGGCATTTTGTTCTTTAGCAACTTTGCGGATATCTTCTATTTTTGGAGTTTTGATAATTGATTGACTGTTGGGATTTTGTGAAAGCTTTGAGTCTAACAATTCTACAAATGCTCTAGCTCTACCGCGTTCGGCTATTTCTAAAGCTTTAAATGGTTTATTGTCGGCAATAAATGCTTGTTGTAACAAGGGGTAAGAACGAGAATAAGTGTCAAAAATTGAGATTTTATTAGCATCACTTAAGCCAGATAAACGGATAGATTCATAGACATCAATTGCTTCTAAAAGTGTTGCGGAAGCATTAGTGTATTGTCCTAAATTAATGTATGCCGAACCTATATTATTGAGAGCGTTACCTTCTCGAAGTTTATCGTTTAATTCCCTGGCAATCACTAAAGACTGCTGATAAAATTTTATCGCTTTTTGAGTATCTCCCAAAGAACTATAAGCAAGCCCTAAGTTTCCAAGGGTAAGTCCTATTCCTGCTTTAAATGATAATTCTTTGTAAATAGTTAAAGCCCCTTCGTGAAATTCTATAGCTTTGTTATATTTTCCAATAAAATAATTAGCAACGCCTAAATTACCGTATGACATAGCTTCTGAATGTCTATTACCTAATTCCTTTGCGATAGCGAGAGATTGCTGATGAAACTCTATTGCTTTTTGATATTGTCTAATGTTACGGAAAATTATACCTAAACTAGTAAGTTGTCTTAACTCTCCTTGTTTATTACCTAACGATTTGTAAATATTTAAAGATTGCTGGCTTGATTCTAAAGCTTTATTAAATCTTCCTAATAATGTGTAAATATGTCCTAAATTATCAAGAATTACAGCTTCTGTTCTCCTATCTTTTCCCTGTTTAACAATAGCTAAGGATTGTTCTAAGAATTCTATTGCCTTTTCATATTGTTTTTGAGAAGAGTAAACACCACCCAAGTTAGTTAGAGCTTTTGCTTCACCTTCTTTATAACCTATTTTTTTTGCAATAGTTAAAGATTGTTGGTAGAATTGTATTGCTTTTTCGTTATCTTTTAACCTCCTGTAAGCATTACCTAAACCGTTAAAAGATTTTACTTCTTGTTCTCTTAACCCTATTTGACGAGCAACTAATAATGCTTGTTGATGCAGTTTTATTCCTTTTTGACATTCTTTTGAAAAACAATAAGCATTACCTAAGTTATTAAGTGATGTCGCTTCACCTTCTTTGTATCCAATGTCTCTAGCGATTGCTAAAGATTGCTGATGATATTCTTTTGCATTTTGGTATTTACCTTGGGAAAAATAAGCAAGCCCTAGCTCACTCAGAACTTTTACGCGTTTTAGTTTATCACCTGTTTGCTGATAAATATTTAATGCTTTTTGCCAATCTTGGATAGCTTCGTTAATTTTACCGTTACCAGATTTTCTAATCCCTTCCTTAAATAATCTATCTGCTTCTACTTTCCTATTATCACTTGTTTGTCCCCAAGCTGTTAATCCCCCCAATGGCATTTCTAAACTCGAAATTACAGGAGTTGAAATTACGGTAACAATAGTCAGTAAACTAAAGGCAATTCTTTGATAACTCATTTGTTTTTAATTAGACAAAATAAATGTAGAGACGTTACACTGTAACGTCTTTCCCACAGTTCAATACAACACCATTAGACTTGCAAAACACCTAAAATCAACCAACTACATCAAATGCGATCGCCATTGCTGCAAGTTTATTAGTATCGACTCCCCGCACCCCTGCTGGTAACTCGACTCCTTCCACATTTATCCCACCACGGGTAGCAGCATCTAAATCATCAAGTAATTTATCTGTAACGTCCAAAATTTCATCTTCTTTTGGAACAATTGGTCCGCGTGTTCTACCCCCTCTTTTAGCAATTTCTTTAAGTGCTTTAAGAGAAGTTCGCAGTGGATTTGTACTAGCAATAATTAATGCTTCCGTCATTCCGAAGGGTTTACCAACTGTTAGTTTAAATCCATCATTCTGACTGGGAACTGTCCGTTTGTCACCTGCTGGTAATAACGTTGCACCTTCGGCAACACCCCAATCATTAGGAAATATTACAGCCATTTCACCCGCTGCGTCTATCACTAATATACTAAGATAAAGCGGTTGAGATTCAAGATTTTCCAATTCAAAAGCGACTTTAGTACCTACTGGTAATTTAGGAATACCGTTTTCTGTAATTACTGGTTGTTTTACAGGTGCTGCTTGATTAACCCCTTGTTTATTAAAACCTCTAACTGGAAATGTTTCGCTGATGACTTTTTGGGTACCGGCTATATTCATGGAAGCGGTAACTTTTATTTTTGAAGTATTAGTATTTTCCAGCATTTGTTTAACAACTCTTGCTGCTAAAAGTGATTTAAATTTAGGTCTTAAACGTTTGATTGCTGCTGTAACTGTTTCTCCCGAATCTCCAAAAGATTTAGGAACAATTTCGTCTAATGTTGCTAAAAATAAACCGAAACTACCTACTTCTGGAAGATTCGGAGTGCGATTTTTTTGTAATTCCCGATATCTAGCTTTAGTCATCTTACCGAAAATATATTGCACTTCTCGCTCTCTCAAAGGTAAAGCAGATACGCGGTTGATTCCTTGAAAAGCTTGTCTGGCTTGATTAAGAGTACTACCATCCAAATTATCATCAAGTCCAATATTCAACTTAATATTTGCGGGAATACCTCGAATTCTTTCTTGTAAAAGCGTTCCCGGCTTTAGTTGTGTATCTTTAATTAATCTACCTTTACCAACCAAACCTTGACGGGATTCTAATTTTACAAGTCCCCTTCCTCCACCGTCAGCAACCGTAAACACTGCATCTTTCTCAAATGCTTGCAGTGATTGAGAATCTACACCACCCAGCCATAATTCTACTTGACTACCATTCATTTTAGTAACTACCGCTTCGGCGTAATTAGTATTGAAAGGAGTAAAGTAAAGTGGTGGGTTGGTAGCGATGGTATTTGTTTCTATCTCTGGAATTTGATTGTAACCTTTGCGCTCGGAATATATATTAGTACTGCGACTGACATCAACTATTATTCTTTGAGCAGATTGATTTTGTGGTTGCTGCCAAAGATATTGAGTAAATAGATAAGTAAACGCACCTGCTGAAAAATCATCGAAAGAAGCATCAACCGCTAACTGCTCCCGTTTTGCCGAAGCTATAACAACTCCTTTGGCGATATTTTGACGGCGTAATCTGATAAAATCTTGAGGAGAAAGATTAAGTCGTTTTAACAAAGAGCCTTGATATTCCAACTCCGAAGGACTAATTTGTAATTTTTCGCTACTATTACGCGATCGCACTACAAAATTACCACGTTTTGCACCGCCAGAATGACAGCTATCTAGTACAACAGTGACATTATCTGTTTTCAGCGCATACATGAGTAAAAACAGCGTATGTCCCATAATATCTTGCACCTCACCACCAGAGGAATTATTTCGGAAATCGATCGGAATCAGCGTACTATTGAGTCCATCGGGGCTGTCTTTATCTGGATCTTCAACTTGTCCACCATGTCCCGAAAAATGAAATACTACGGTATCTCCAGGTTTGGCTTGCTTAATTAAATGTTCTTCAAATGCAGTTAGAATACCTTGGCGAGTCGCTTGTGAATCTGTAAGGGTAACTATATCTTTTTCTGTAAAACCGAAGCGATGAATTAATAATTGTTTTTGTAACAACACATCATTGACACAACCATCAAGCGGATTTATCCCGTTACTGTATTCGTTAATTCCCACAAGTAGCGCTAACTTACGTCCGGTATTTTGCGCTAAAGCTTTGGTGTATTTATCTCCCTGCTGCATGATATCTAGCTGACTGATACCAATTGCAGTTAATGCAGAACCAGCGAATTCAAGAAAATGACGACGTTTCATAGGATTTTGGATTTTGGATTATCTAATAATTTATATATCTAAGTGTTATTGGGGGTATGCAGTTTTAAAGGTTAAAGGTAAGAGGTTAAAGGTTTTCCTCGTTCCCAGACTCCGGCTTTTTCCTCGTTCCCAGACTCCGGCTGGGAAAGGTTTTACAGAGGCTCCGCCTCACGGTATCTTGAAAACATAGCCTTAGCAGTAACACAAAGAAACATTTTGCTACGTATTACCCCTGATGTGTTTAAAGTTTTAACATCTACAGTTTAAGTTTGTGTAAAGCTGCATACCCTTGAAAACCCTTAGATATATATTTGTATGGGACTGAATGCAAGCTTATAAAAGCTCTGGAAAACTCTATTTTTCAAAGCTGTTGCGTCAATCTGAGAAAAAATTCAACCAACCATTGAGGAGCGCAAATGAATAGAAATATCGGCAAGCAATCTTTCACTTTATTAATCTCCGCTGTTCTTGGTGCTGTAACTGTAGGTGTCTTGACATCAGTAAAAGCTCAAATAGACCCGAACCCCGAACAAATCGCGACACCTAAATTTACTAATGCTGAAAATGCCAATAAATTAAAATTACCATTTAAATTACCCACAAACGGCAAACCTTTTAAACCAAATGGACTCAATCAATTAAATAAAATTCCTAAAAGCCGAGGAGTAATTGGTACTGACGATCGCATTCCCATGACTTTGAGAAAATATCCTTGGTCGGCAATTGGTAGAGTTGCAGGAATCACCGCGAGCGGGGGAGAATACCACTGCACCGGAACTCTGATTTCAGAAAATGTTGTTTTAACTAATTCTCATTGCGTAGTTGATAACAAAACCAATAAATTAAATCAAAAAATCTGGTTTCAGCCAAATGTTATTAATGCTGAAGTATTAGATAAATCCGACGTAGCGACAGTTAAAGAGGTGATTTACGGTACTGACTTTAGTGATAGAAATTCCGTTCAAAATGATTGGGCCATAATGTTGATTGACAGACCATTAGGTAGAAAATACGGTTACTTAACATTGAAGAACCTGCCAACATCCGCTTTTGCTAAGATTCCGCAGCGATTATTTTTTGTTGGTTATTCCGGCGATTTTCCCGATTCTCAAAAACCAGCCTATCGAAGATTTACCGCTGGTCCCGGATGGACTGCGGGAGCGCAACAGGGATGCAGCATTGTGGGTGAAGAACAAGAAATATTGTTTCACGACTGCGATACAGCAGGGGGTTCTTCCGGCGGTCCAATTATCGCCGTTATAGATAATGAACCTTATATTGTCGCTTTGAATAATGCCGAAATTAAAAGACGCGATGGAACTGGAATAGTTAATTTATCGGTGAAAATTTCGACTATTGAAAAGGCTTTGAAGGGGAATTAGTACATCCAAATACCCTCAGACTGGAAGTCTGGGGCTACACAAACGAAGCCCACCTAACGGTGGGCTATTCCGGTTTTCTACAGGTTAATTTGTAGAGACGTAGCACTGCTACGTCTCCATATTTTGTGGCTATATAAATATCCTCCAAGAAAGGTAAACATTTTTTGCATAAAACGACCTATACAATCCATAAAAATACTGATAAATTATCTAGATTACGACAAAAATTATTGCATACCCTCTACTTACCCAGAGGTATGAATAATTGTTCGTAATATTTGCTGGAGGATTGAATCATGCGCTACAATCTCAAATGGCTCGCCGCTGCGAGTGTGTTTTTAATTACCTTACCTGTAGAAGCTGCGGCAAGGGATAATTCATCCGTTACCAAGTTATCTATTGTCGCTGAAAAAGTGAAGATAGCGTCAGGGGAAGTCAGAAGACGGCGTAGAGATGAAGCGTTGCGGTTGAATCAACCACTCCAGCTAGCCCAATCAGCAGAATTGCAAGAAGCGGAAAAGCTGAATCAACAAGTTGAGCAGTTGTATGAGCAAGGTAAATATACAGAAGCGATTCCCCTAGCAGAGAAAGCCTTGGCGATTCGGGAGAAATTACTCAGTTCAGAACATCCGGATGTGGCAGAAAGCTTGAATAGTTTGGCTGTACTTTATTACTCACAGGGGAATTACACTGGAGCCAAACCTTTGTTAGTACGCTCGCTGGCGATTCGGGAGAAAGTACTCAGTTCGGAACATCCGGATGTGGCAGAAAGCTTGAATAGTTTGGCTGCACTTTATTACTCACAGGGGAATTACACTGGAGCCGAACCTTTGTTAGTACGCTCGCTGGCGATTCGGGAGAAAGTACTCGGTTCGGAACATAAGGATGTGGCACAAAGCCTAAATAATTTGGCTGAACTTTACAAGTCACAGGGAAATTATACTAAAGCTGAACCTTTGCACCTGCGAGCGCTTGCAATTCGGGAGAAAGTATTGGGTTATGATCATCCCGATGTGGCAACTAGCCTGAATAATTTGGCAGGACTTTATGAGTCACAGGGGAATTATACTAAAGCTCAACCATTGTACCTGCGAGCGCTGGCGATTCGGGAGAAAGTACTGGGTTATGATCATCCCGATGTGGCAGCTAGCCTGAATAATTTGGCTGCACTTTACAAGTCACAGGGGAATTACACTAAAGCCGAACCATTGTACCTACAATCGCTCGCAATTTTGAAGAAAGCACTGGGTTATGATCATCCCGATGTGGCAGCTATCCTGAGTAATTTGGCACTACTTTATAATTCACAGGGGAATTACGCTAAAGCCGAACCATTGTACCTACAATCGCTGGCAATTCGGGAGAAAGTACTGGGTTATGATCATCCCGATGTGGCAATTAGCCTGAATAATTTAGCTGGACTTTACTGGGTACAGGGGAATTACGCTAAAGCCGAACCATTGTATGTGCGAGCGCTGGCAATTTTTGAGAAAGCACTGGGTTATGATCATCCGAATGTGGCAACAAGCCTGAATAATTTGGCAGAGCTTTACCGAGTACAGGGGAATTATGGCAAGGCTGAACCTTTGTACCTACAATCGCTGGCAATTTCTGAGAAAGCACTGGGTTATGATCATCCATCTGTGGCAAATAGGTTGAATAATTTGGCTACACTTTACGAGTCACAGGGGAATTACGCTAAAGCTGAACCATTGTATGTGCGAGCGCTGGCAATTCGGGAGAAAGCACTGGGTTATGATCATCCGGATGTTGCAAATAGCCTGAATGATTTGGCTGGACTTTACTCGAAACGGGGGAATTATGCTATAGCTGAACCATTGTACCTACGTTCGCTGGCAATTTTGGAGAAAGCATTGGGTTATGATCATCCTGATGTAGCAACTAGCTTGAATAATTTGGCTGAGCTTTACAATTCACAGGGGAATTACGCTAAAGCTGAGCCTTTGTATCTACAATCGCTGGCAATTTCTGAAAAAGCACTGGGTTATGATCATCCTGATGTAGCAACTAGCTTGAATAATTTGGCTGGACTTTACCGGGTACAGGGGAATTACGCTAAAGCTGAACCATTGTTCCTACGCTCCCTGGCAATTCTGGAGAAAGTACTGGGTTATGATCATCCTAATGTGGCAACTAGCTTGAATAATTTGGCAGAACTTTACCGGGTACAAGAGAATTATACGAAAGCTGAACCATTGTATGTGCGATCATTGGCAATTCGGGAGAAAGTACTGGGTCTGGAACATCCTAATGTGGCAAGTAGCTTGAATAATTTGGCACTACTTTACCGAATACAAGGAAATTACGCTAAAGCCGAACCATTGCACCTACAATCACTGGCAATTTTGGAGAAAGCACTGGGTTATGATCATCCTTTGGTGGCAACTAGCCTGAGTAATTTGGCTGGAATTTACCAGTTACAGGGGAATTATGCTAAAGCCGAACCATTGTATTTGCGATCACTGGCAATTTCTGAGAAAGCACTGGGTTATGATCATCCTTTGGTGGGAACTAGCCTGAATGATTTGGCAGAACTTTACCGGGTACAGGGGAATTACACTTCATCTGAACCATTGTATGTGCGATCGCTCGCTATTTCTGAGAAAGCGCTGGGTTATGATCATCCATATGTGGCAACTATCTTGGGTAATTTGTCTCTTTTTTACTGGGGAAAAGGAGACATCACCCGCACTACTGATTTTCTTACCCGTGGACTTGCGGTTGAGGAAAAAAACCTACATCTGATTTATGCTGTGGGTTCAGAACAAAGAAAACAAAACTACGCGCAAACTTTTACTGTAAGTACTGACATTGCTGTTACCCTAGCGCTAGAGAAATCATCCAAAAGCCCCAACCTTGGCAAATTAGCTTTAACTACCGTACTCCGTCGCAAAGGACGGGTGTTAGATGCAATGACTGACACGGTACAAATATTACGTAGCCAATTAGCAGATAATCCAGAAACTAAAAAACTATTCGACGAATGGTTGGATGTGCAGCGACGGTTAGCGAACCTAGTATATCGGGGACAGGGAGAA